>CAJCHW010000097.1 GCA_903970125.1 Chlamydiota bacterium | reverse complement strand
CGGCCGGCCCGCCGGCGGTCACCTTCATCAACCGCCGGCGTTAGGCCTGCCGAGCCGTGCGTCCTTACTGCAAGCTCACCGCCGGTCCCGATCCGGTTTGGTAGGCCGAGCCGGAGCTACCGGTGGCTCCCGTGCTGCCACTGGAGCCCTTACCGCCGGTGGAGCCAGAGCCCATGCCCGGGCAGGGATGGCCGCTGCCCATTGCTCCCGCGCCCGGCGGCTCAGCCGGCCGTTCGGTGGAAGCAGCCGAGCCGGCGTTTGGTGCGAGCCCGGGTGGCCCGGGTGGCCGTTGCGCGGCGGTCGACGTTGTGGTCGTGGTGGTTGTGGCGCTCGAGGCGGCCGATGCGCCGCTGATGCCGGCAAATGCTCCCGTGCCTGCCAGCACCGCGACCACCGTGGCGCCCGCGAGCTTCTTTGGTCTGTTCATGTGATGAAACCTCCTGGTGAGTGGAGTGGGGGGATGACTCCATGCTCACGCAGGGGCGTAAGTGGACCGTAAGGTGCGACTGAGCGATTCCTGAGAACTGGAGGCGGTGCGCGTGGCGGCGATCAGCGCACCGTGCGCTGGCCCTCGGCCATTTCGTCAGTGATCTTGTTGGCGCCAGTGACGCGCGTGAACCCGGCTGCGAGGTCGGGCGCGAGGCCAGCGAAGGTGCTGGCCCCGCGCATCAACACGGGAGCCACGTCGACCTCGCCACGGTTTCGCTCGATCGCAACGCGCACAGCGTGCGCGACGTCCTCCGGGGTGCGGGTGCCGATCCCGGGGGGCAGTTTGACGCCGCTGTTGGCGAACATACCGGCGTCGCGGATGAACCCGGGGCAGATAACCGAGACGCCGACCCCGTCGTTGCGCAACTCCGCCCGCATCGCGTGCGAGAAGCCGCGCAGGCCGAACTTGGTGGCGTTGTAGAGGGAGCTCTTGGCCGTTGCCGCCTTGCCCGACAAAGAGGAGATAAACACGAGGTGGCCTTTGCCGCGCTCCAGCATGCGCGGCAGCAGACCGTGTGCGAGCACGATCGGGGCACGCAAATTGACGTCCAGCACCCTGTCGATCTGCTCGACTGAGTAGCTGTCAAGGCGCGCTGACCCGGGCAGTGCTGCATTGGCCACGAGGATGTCCACGTCGCCGGCCTCGGCGAGCAGGCGGTCGACCTCGGCCGCATTGCTGAGGTCGACGACGAGCGCGCGAGCATCAAGCTCTGAGGCCAATGCATCCAGGACGTCTCCCTGGCGGCCCGTGAGGGTCAGCTTCGCGCCGCGGCCCGCAAGGTCTCGCGCGATTGCCTGGCCGATCCCGCCGGTCGCACCGGTGAGCAGCACCGTCGTGTCGCTGAGCTCCATTGCCTGACAGCCTACGCCAATGCGAACATCAGCGAAGGTGGTTGCCATCTTCGGGCCAACCGGCGTAGGCAAGACCGCGGTGGCGCTCAAGCTTGCCGAGCTGCTCAGCCCAGAAGGGCGGCGGGTCGTGGCGGTCTCGGCGGACGCGCTCCAGGTCTATGAAGGCCTTGAGATCTTGACGGGGGTGGCTACGGCAGCCGAGCAGCGGCGCTTGGAGCATCGCCTGGTCTCCTTCGTAGCGCTCTCGGACACCTTCAGCGCGGGCCGCTACGCGGCGCTGGCACACGCCGAGATCGACGCCCTGGTGGCTGAGGGGTCACTGCCCGTGGTCGTCGGCGGCACCGGCCTTTACCTGCGCGCGGCGCTCGCGAAGCTCGATCTGAAGCCGCCGCCAGAGCGCGGCGTGCGCGAGCGGCTGGCCGCCGAACTCGGGGCGCGTGGGTCTGCGGCGCTGCACACCGATCTCAGCAGCTACGCGCCGGAGCTGGCGGCAACGATCGAGCCCAACGACAGCCAGCGAATCGTGCGTGCGCTTGAGCTTGCCAGGCAGGGGCATACGGCAGCCAGGACGGGGCCCTCGCAGCTGTGGACGGCGGAGATGAGGCACCCCACGCTGCTTGCCGGTCTGACAATGGAGCGCGCCGATCTTTACGCACGCATCAACGCGCGCGTAGATGCGATGCTGGCTTCAGGAGTGCGCGAGGAGGTTGCAGCGGCAGCACGTTGCCACCCCAGCGCCACCGCGCGACGAGCGGTGGGTTTCAGTGAGCTTCTCGACGGCGACGTGGCAGCGATGAAACAGCGCTCGCGCAACTACGCCAGGCGTCAGCTGACCTGGATGCGCAAGCTGCCCGGGGTTCACCTGATCGACCTCAGCAGGCGGACCCCCGAGCAGGCAGCCGGCGAGATCGCGACTGCCGCTGGTCTGCGCCGCTGACCGAGCCGCGCGGACAACGGCCTGCGCACCGAAAACCTGGCAGCCTGTCCGTCGCGCGGGCTGTCATACACTCCGCCGCGCGCATGAGATTTGAGAAATGGCAGGCGCTCGGCAACGACTATCTGATCGTCGAGCAGGCACAGCTGCCGTTTGCGTTGACGCCGGGACGGATCGCCCGCCTGTGTGAAAGTCACTTCGGCGTGGGCGCCGACGGGGTACTTCTTGTTGAGCCCGGTACGCCGCCCGGGTATGCCGGCAGCCTGAGGATCTTCAATCCAGACGGTTCTGAGGCGGAGTTGTCCGGCAATGGCGCACGGGAGGCCGCGCTGTACATGCACCGCCACGGCTGGAGTGACTCACCGACCTTCAAGATCCATACCCGCGCCGGCGAGATCGGTCCCACAATCACAGGACCGCTCACATGCAAGATGAGGCTTGGCAGAGCGCGCACAGCCTCCGCTGATTTCCCAGGCGGACCGGCGGACGGGGCGGCCGAACTGCCAGCCGGACAGCACCGATGGCACATCCAACATGTCTCGATCGGCAACCCGCAGTGCTCGATCCACGTCGAGGACGTCCACGTCCTCAGCGCGCTTGACCTGCCAACGCTCGGCCCTGCGATCGAAGCAAACGAGCGGTTTCCCAACCGCACCAACGTCTCCTGGTTTGCGGCGCTCAGCGACGACCGCATTCGCGCGCGCATCTTCGAGCGCGGTGTCGGGGAGACGCTGTCGTCGGGCACCGGTGCAGCCGGCGCCGCAGTCGCTCAGGTGCTGCGAACGGGGGGCGGTGCGCGGACGATTTCGGTCGTGCTGGATGGCGGCGAACTGGAGGTGGAGGTCTCACCGACGCTGGACATCAGCCAGACCGGCTGGGCGCGGCCAATCTTCGCCGGTGAACTGACGCCGGAGTTTGTGGCCGAGCTCGCCGAGCTCGGCTGAGCGAGGAAAGCGAGTGCCTACAGCACGCCGGCGCATAAGGTGATGGCTGAAGCCGACACCAGAGCAGTTCACATTCCGATCGCTACGCACGAAGGAGACCGATGCAACCCAGCCAGCGCCTGAGCAAGATCCCGCCCTACCTGTTCGCGGAACTGGAGCGCAAGATCTCCGCGCGTCGCGCCGAAGGCGCCGACGTGATCAGTCTCGGCATCGGCGATCCCGATCGGCCGACACCGCCGCTGATCGTGGAGGCCGCCCAAGAGGCATTGACTGAGCCCGAGACCCACCAGTACCCGACAAATCGCGGGCGCCAGGACTTTCGCGAGGCGGTCTGTGACTTCTATCAGCGCCGCTTTGACGTGACGCTCGATCCCGCACACGAGGTGATCCCGGCGATCGGTGCCAAGGAGGCGATCTTCAACCTCAATCTCGCCTTCCTCGACCCCGGGGACTACGCGCTGGCGGCAGATCCCGGGTACCCGATCTATACGGCCGGTCCCTGGCTTGTGGGCGCCGAGCCCGTGCTGATGGCGCTTGACCCTGAGCGTGGCTTTACCCCCGATCTTGAGCACATCGACGAGAGCGTGCTCCAGCGCGCGAAGCTGATGTACCTCAACTACCCGAACAACCCCACCGGCGCCGTGGCTCCCGAGGGGTTCTTTGAGCACGTGGTCGAGTTCGCTCGTGCCAACGACGTTCTTGTCGTGCACGACAACGCTTATTCCGAGACCACCTACGACAGCTACACGGCGCCGTCGTTCCTTGCCACCCCCGGCGCCAAAGACGTTGGCATCGAGGTCTTCTCGCTGTCCAAGGGCTACAACATGACCGGCTGGCGCTGCGCCGTGGTGGTGGGCAACGCCGAGGCCGTCGAGACCTATTGGCGCCTGAAGACGAACATCGACTCGGGCCTTTTTGAGGCTGTCCAGCTGGCGGGTGTGGCGGCACTCAGTCCTGATGCCGACGCCGAGGTGGCCGCGATGAAGGAGCTCTATCGCGGGCGCCGTGACCTCGTGTGTGAGGCGCTGCGCGCGATCGGCGTGCACGTGACGCCGCCGCGGGCGACTATCTATGTGTGGGCGCCTGTGCCGCAGGGTTTTGCCAGTTCCGTGGAGTACTGCGAGCATGTGCTGGAGCGCACCGATGTGGTGATCTCGCCGGGGAGCGCCTACGGACCCAGCGGCGAGGGTTGGTTCCGAATTTCGTTGACCACGCCCGAGCACCGTCTCCAGCAGGCCGTAGAGCGCCTCGGCAGCCTCGCTTAGTGGGCGCCAGGGTGCCCGCAGTCCTCGGGGCAGCGGGGACCGTGGCGGCGCACTCTAGACTGGACAGTGATGACGCAAACCACGCAACGCGCCCGTCAGCGGGCGCTCTGCGTGTCTGCGGGGCCGGCTGAGGAGGAGGACCTGGCGGAGCTTGGCGAGCTGCTCAGGACCGCCGGCCTGGCTGTTGTGGGCACACTCACGCAGCGCCGCGATCATGCCGATCCCAACAGCTACCTGGGGCCGGGCAAGGTCACCGAGGCAAAGCAGGCCGCGAGCGCATGTGACGCCAACGTCGTGGCTTGCGACGACGAGCTGAGCGCCCGCCAAGAGCGAAATCTCGAACAGGCCGTTGGTCTGCCCGTGGTCGACCGCACGACGGTCATCCTCGATATTTTCGCCACACACGCATCGAGCGCCGATGGCAAGCTGCAGGTGGAGCTGGCGCAACTCGAATACAACCTCGCGCGCATGCGAGGACTGTGGACGCACCTTGAGCGCTTGGGTGGTGGCATCGGCACACGAGGGCCCGGCGAGACCCAGATCGAGACCGATCGCCGCCTCGCCCGCGACAGGATTTCCAAGCTCAAGCAGCGCTTGGTGCGTGTCAAGGGTGCGCGCGCGGTCATGCGTGCCGAGCGCGAGCGGGGGGGCATGCCGCGCGTGGCGCTCGCCGGTTACACCAACGCCGGCAAGTCCACGCTGCTGAACGCGATGGTGGCGGCGTGGGGAGGGGTTGGCAATGGCCGCTCAGCGAGCGCCGACGACGCCACTGCTCCCCAGGCAAACGGGGCCTCGTGGCATGCGGGCGCTGTTGGCAATGGCGCGCCAGACAGCAGTGCTCCCGGGATGGTGAGCGTCGCCGACCGCCTCTTTCACACGCTCGATCCCACCACGCGGGCGGTGCGTCTCGGGGGCGGCCCGTGCCTTTTGACTGACACCGTCGGCTTCATTCGCAAGCTTCCCCACCAGTTGATCGACGCATTCGGCGCGACGCTGGAGGAGACCGTGCGCGCAGAGCTGGTTGTGCATGTACTCGACGGCTCGCTGCCGGAAGAGCAGCGCCTGCGCATGCGGGAGTCCGTCGAGCACACCTTGGAGGAGATCGGCGCGGGCGAGGTCCCGCGGCTGCTCGTGCTGTCAAAGATCGACCTGCTCGACGACGGGGCGGTGCAGGAGCTGCGCACGTCCGAGCCCGACGCTGTGCTGGTGAGCGGCAACTCGGGCGCCGGGCTTGCCGAGCTGGCCACGCGGATCGAGCACCAGCTGCGCTCGAGATTGCGCCGGCTTGAGTTGCTGGTGCCCTACAGCGACGGCCCCAGCCTCGCGGAGCTACACGAGGTGGGCGGCGACGTCACGCGCAAGCACACGCCGGAGGGGGTGCTTGTCCGGGCACTCGTGCCCGAGCGTCTGGCGGGTCGCTACGCCCGCTTTGCCGTGAAACCTCAGCGGTTGTCGCCGGCGCCCTGAATCACGCCGCGTCGCTGGCGCGACAACAGCTTCTCCAGGTTGCCCTGCGCGATCTCGTCCAGCCCGAGGTCGAGCTCGGTGGCGATCTGTGCCAGGTACCAGAGCACATCGCCGAGCTCCGCGCCCATCGCCCGGCGGCGCTCCTCGGTCAGTTTTGCGCCATCGTCGCGAAGGATCCGTTTGGCGTGCTCGGCGACCTCGCCGGCCTCTCCGGCGAGCCCCAGTGCGGGGTAGGTGAGGAAGGCCTCACGGGGGTAGGTGGCGGTGCGTCGCGAGAGGCGCTGGTACTCGGCAAGCTCCACCGGGGCGATCGTAGGCGCATGGCGCACGCAGCGCACTGAACGATGCCCGAGTTTGCGTTCAATGCTGCGCCTGGTGCTCCAGGGGCGGCGAGGTGTGCGTGCTCGCCTCAGCTGCGCGCAGGCGCGCCTGTGCGTAGTCCGATAGGCGCTCCAGCTCGCGCATGTGCGCAGAGCTTGTGGCGCGTGGGCCATACGCCTTGGCTTTGTAGAGCTGGTGGCGTTGGCGCGCGTAGCCGGCCTCGGCGCGCAGCTCGGCTAGATGGTCATCGGACATTGACGCGTCTGTCCATGAGCATAGGCCGCCGGCGTGCTCACACACCGGCGGCGCGCAGCGCGCCGGTATGTGCGGCCAGCTCAAGCGCGTCGTCCAACGCGTCGAGCTCGCCCGGCCCCAGCCCGAGGGCGGTCGCGATCAGCCAGTCGGCGAACCAGACATTCTTGGGCAGCAGCGGCCCGTGCAGGTAGGTGCCGATGACGTTCCGGCGCCAAACGCCCTCAAAGCCGCTGTGACCATCGTTGCCGTGACCGGCGAGCACCCGTCCCAGTGGCCGCGCGTCGGAGCCCAGATACGTGCGCCCGCCGTGGTTCTCAAAGCCGGCGAGCACCATGGCGCGGTCGCCGGCGCCGAACTCGGCGCCAAGCTCCATCGCGACGTTGCCAATCAGTCTTGGCCCCGGCTCCCGTACCGTGGCGACGTCGACGAGGCCAACCCCCTGAAGCGCTTCTCCGGGCCCGAGCTCATAGGAGTTGCCCAGCAGCTGGTAGCCGCCGCAGATGCCGAGCACGATCGCGCCGCGCGCCGCCGCTTGGTGCAGGGCGTCGCTCTTGTTGGCAAGCAGATCGTCGGCGCACAGCCGCTGGTCGCGGTCCTGTCCGCCGCCGAGGTAGTAGAGGTCATGGGCGTCGCCATCCAGCGCATCATTCAAGCCACTGCCGCTGAGCTGAAAGTCGATCCCGCGCCAGCTGCAGCGGTGCTGGAGCACGAGCAGGTTGCCGCGGTCGGCATAGATGTTCATCAGGTCCGGATAGAGCGCGCACACGCGCATGGTCCTGGACGCGCTCATGCGGCCCTCGCCAGATGGCGGCCGCCTTTGCCCAGCAGCTTGCGCAGCGCGAGCATCGCCGTGTACGTTGGCAGCACGTACAGCGGCTCGGAGCCGGCGTGGTGCGTGTCGGCGGCGCGCGCGAGCGCCCGCGAGAGCTCGGGCACTACGACGATGCGGGAGGGGTCCACGCCGGCATACTTCACGCGCACGGCCAACTCGGCGGCGCGGGTGCCGCTGCACACGATCGAACGCACACGGCTTCGGAGCAGCTCGAAGTCGGCGTCCCAGATCCAGGAGACGTCGCGCCCGTCGGCGACGTTGTCGTTGAGTACGCCCAGCAGGTCATGTTCACCGCTCTGGAGCGCAAGCGTGCGCAGCACCTCGTTGGCGCCGCTTGGGTTCTTGACAAGCAGGATTCGCAGCTGGCGTCCGTCGAACGTGGCGGTCTCGGCACGCCCGAAGGCCGCTTTGGTGTCAATCAGAGCTGCAGCGATCGTCGCCAGCGGCACATCCATCGTGGTCGCCACGGCGGCGGCGCCCAGCGCGTTGTAGACGTTGTACAGGCCCGGCAGGGGAAGCTCGATGCGGGCCTCGCCGGCAGGCGTGTGCAGCGTGAAGTGCGCCGCACGGATGCCGTGCAGGCTCACATCGGTTGCGAAAACCGTGGGCGAGGGCCGGACCTGGCCACAGGAGGCGCAGTGGTAGCGGCCGAGGTGGCCAAGGTAGATGGCGTCAAACACATACGGCGCGCCGCAGCGACGGCAGTGCTTGGCGTCGGCGGCGTGCGCGAGCTCTGAAAGTGCGAGCGAGTCGTCCTCGACCCCGAAATACACGACACCGCTGCGCTCGCGTCCGAGATCGGCCACCACGGGGTCATCGGCGTCGAGGACCAGTTGGGCGTCGCGACCGGGCCCGTCGTTGACAGCCTCCGTCCAGCGCTCCGCGATGGTGTCAAGCTCGCCGTAGCGATCAAGCTGGTCGCGGAAGAGGTTGCCCAGCAGGATCGTATGCGGGTGCAGCGCGCCGGCAAGCTCCGAAAGCCAGAGCTCGTCGACCTCAAAAAGCCCAATGTCGCCATCGATCTTGCCGCCGGGACGGGCGGCGTACAACAGCGCCGAGGCGATTCCGCCCGCCATGTTGGCGCCCGCGGCATTGTGCACCACGCGCGCGTCATGGCGCTCCAGAATGCCGGCGATCATTGCCGCCGTCGTGGTCTTGCCGTTCGTGGCCGAGACCACCACGCTGCCTTTGGTCAGACGCGAAGCCAGCTGCTCGATCGCGCCTGCGTCCAGGCGCAGGAGCACTTTGCCGGGCGCACTGGTGGCGCCGCCGCCGCGCACGCGCGAGACCGTGCCAACGGCGCGCGCAAGCGCCAGTTTCGCCGCCCCCGGTGCCGCCATCAGACCGCTGCGTGCACTTTGCCGGGGTGTTTGAAACCGCCGATGAGCGCTGCCGGGCCGGGAATCGTGCGTTCGCCTACAGGTGCGACTTGCGCCTCGGTGCCAATCGACGTTGCGGCGGTCGCTGCAAAAGCGCCCGCGCGTGCGACTGGCGTGATTATTTTGATTGCAGCGGGCAATGAGCGGATCCGCACCGGCAGCTCGCCGATCGGGTCTCCATCCGCGTAGACGGTGAACGGGCGATCGGCCGAGAGCACCGCTTCGGTGGTGCGATGCATCTGCACAACGTCAAGGCCGGTGTGCTTTCCCCGGAACACCTTGGGCAAATGCCAGGCGTAGCGCGCTCGCGCCATGTCCTCGATCGCGACCACGTCGAGTTCCCCGTCGTCCAGCAACGCTGCGGGCGCCAGGCACATGCCTCCGCCGAAGCAGCGCGAGTTTGCAAAGGCCACGCTGTAGCCGGTGAACTGGATGCGAACTTGTGAGGGGTAGAACTCCAGCACAAATGTAGCCCGACGCCAGCGCCACAGCGCGTGCGCCGCGCCGTAGGCATAAACGGCCCCCCCAAGCCACCGCGGTGCCAGATTGGCGATCCGATTGGCGTCGCTGTCGATGCCGGCGCTGGCGATACCCACGAAGGGTCGTCCGTCAACCTCGCCGAGGTCCATCGAGCGGACCACGCCGACGGCGATGGTGTCGCAGGCCGCAATCGGATCAAGCGGAATGCCGAGGACGCGCGCGAGGTCGTTGCCGCGTCCGGCGGGGACAATGCCGAGCACCGAGCCGGGCACACGCGTAAGGCCGGCTGCTGCGGCGCGGGCCATCCCGTCGCCCCCGAGAACCACGACGGTCTCGCCGCCGGCCGCTGCTGCCGCTGCCGTGTCTGAGACGCTCTCGATCCCATCCACAGATATGGGGCGCACGTGCAGGCCGTGCCCGTGCAGCGCGTTGACCACTGCGGCCGTATTGGCCCCCGCGCGGCCTCCGCCGGCGGTCGGATTGACGAGCAGGCAGATGCTGGTGCGGGCGGGGGTGAGCATGAGGCAAGCCTATTGCGTGCCTGCGGGCTCCCGTTCATGGGCCCTAGTGCAGCTGAGCGGGTGGCGCCTAGCCGCGTACCGTCGGAGCCGAAACCCCTTCTATTACTTGGCGGTGAGCAACTGCTGACCTTCCTCGCCCAGCAGCTTGATGCTGCAGCCAACGGCGCAGACGGTACGGACGTGGCCGGTCCCTTCCAGGCCTTCCTGCGACCGCAACTGACCAGCAACCGATTCTTCGATTTCGAGGCGCGACGGGTCGGTGCCATCACCGGCGCCGTTGCGGATCGTCGTTTCCAGGCTGCCAAAGAACGGAATTTCAACCGGCACCTCCGGAACGATCACGTTGAGCACCACGCAGCCCTGCGGCTCGTCTGCGTAGCTGTACGTCGTGGAAGGGCCCTGCTGATAACACCGGCCGGTCGCAGTCGCCGCCGAGCAGGTCTCGGTGCCTTCCGCGGCGCCGGGACCGCATTCGCCGAAGGAGGCCATGCCTATCCGCGGCTGGACGACTTCTTCGTGAGAGGCCGTATATCCGCGGACGAGTTCCACCTTCCACGGCAAGGTGCTTCTGCTGCGCTGGGCCGCGTAGGGTACCTGTTCGGTTTCACGTTCTGATGGGAGGGGACAGTCCGACAGCGGTTCGGGGTATCTGCCATTGAATAAGTGGTGTCCGTTGCACACTTCAGCTTCTCGATAATCGAGTGTCAGCGGGGGTTCCGCGGACACGTACACCTCACAGTCCGCGTCGCCACAAACGGGCCGCAGTGCGAATTCCGGCGCTGAGCAGCTGTTTATGTCGTATTTGAAATGATAGGGCCCCTCGTCGGTGGAGAACTCTTCGACGAGGCCGTACGCGCGGACCGGGCTTTCGAGGTTTTCGCCTTCGTGTGCGTTGTAGACCGTGCCGAGAAATGTGCTCCCGGTACAGGCAACGCCCGCAGGCCCGAGGCCTTCGGCGTGCAGCACCAGCGAGCCCCAGCCGATTACCGGTTCGGAAAGGGAGCGGTATGGCTCCCTTTCGTTTGCCGCACATTCGGTCGCTTCGTAACGGCATGTCGCGATCAGGGGCTTCACGGCGCCGTTTACCGCCAAGCGCGGCGGGGCCTGCGCCGCCTGGGTCGCAGTCGCGGCGATGCCTGCGGAGACGGCCAAAGCCGCAGCTGCGGCTATCGACGCCATTCTGGCAGTGCTCACGATCGTTCCCCCTCCAGTCCCGTTTGGCATTTCGCAGACCGGCGCGGATGGTCAGCTCGACGGCGACGGTGACGGGTCGTCGCCCGCGGGTCCGTCGTGAACCACCCTAGTCAGCATCTTTCACGCAGTCAATCGTTGCTACAGCTCGCGCGCACCAACGCATGCGCAAGCGATGTTGGCGCGCTGTTAGGGGTTGCCGTGGGGCGCCGAAAGCGGTCACAGCCAGAGGTACGCTGACGTATGCTTGGGCGCGTGTTTACCGCAGGCCAACCGCGGCGCACGCACCGTCGCCGCCGGGGCGCACGCGGCGCGCTGACCGAGTTGACCGGGGCCGCGATGCTCGTGACCGGGGCCGCGATGCTCGCGGCTTGCGGCTCGTCGTCGTCGACAACGACCTCTGCAACCACGGCTGGGGCGCACGCCAGCCTGCAGCACGCGAGCACTGGGACGCGCGAGGCGAACGCGTCGGCGAGCACGCAAACAGCCTCAGCCTCGGCGGCGCTTGCACGGGCGGCGCCGGGCTGCCGACCGATAGCCAGTCCAGCGCCTAAACTCGGGCTTCAAGTGCAGCCGCCGACGTCACATCTGGACCCCGACCGCACTTACACGGTGACGCTGAAGACCAACTGCGGGGATATCAAGATCGCGCTTGCTGTCCACCAGGCGCCTACCACGGCCGCCTCGTTCGCGCATCTTGTTGAGACGGGCTTCTACAACGACCTCACCTTTCACCGCGTGGTTCCGGGCTTCGTGATCCAAGGCGGAGACCCGCACGGCGACGGCACGGGAGGCCCCGGTTATCAGGTAGTTGAGGCGCCACCGGCCGACCTGCAGTACACGAACGGGGTGGTGGCGATGGCCAAGACCGAAACCGATCCGTCGGGCGCCTCGGGGAGCCAGTTCTTCATCGTTGTCGGTGCAAACGTGCACCTGCCGGCTGAATACGCGCTTGTGGGCCACGTGGTGGGTGGCGACGATGCCGTGCACCGCATCGCATCGGTACCGACCGACGCTGGACCGAACGGCGAACGCGGCAGCACTCCGGCGGCGCCTGTGGTCATCGAGCAGGCCACGGTCACAAGCAGCTGACCACCGCGATCGGGTGCACAGACGCGTCTGAGCGGTCGAGGCAGTAGCGGCCGGGCTAGGACGCCCCGCCGGCTGCCTGCTCGGCCTTGGCGCGGTCGCGACGACGACGGCCGACAAGCGCGAGCACCGAGAGCACTGCGATCACCAAGAAGAAGCCGAGCAACAGACCGGCGGGGACGCTCACGCCGCCGAAGGGCAGTGAAACCAACTCGACGATGCCGAGGCCGAGGGCAAGCAGTGCCACCACGAGCAGCAAGATCAACAGGACTCCGCGGACGCGGGCTAGAATTCCGGCGCTCTTTGGTGGAATCAGCAGGCCCATAGCCCGCAGCGCGAGCATCTGGCGGCGCGTAGGCGGTGCCTGGCCGAGCCGCTCCACGGCCTCCTTGAGGTCGCCGGCGCGGCGCTCGGCGAGCGCCAGCGATGCATCGGCCATGCGCCGCAGCTGCATCCGTTCCTGTGGGCGGGCGGCTGCGATTGCGCGGGAGAAGTACACGCGTGCCTTCTCGGCGTCAAAGCGCTCCGAGGCGCGTGCGCCGAGGATGGCGAGCGCGGCGGACTTGTACTTGGTCTCGGCCTCTAATTCCTCGTCGCTGCGTTGCTCCAGCGCTTCAATAGCCTGAGCTGCACCGCGCTGCTCCATCCGTATCTGGCGTTGCTTCGGCGGCATGCGGTGCCATTGTATGGGCTCGCGGGTGCCGTTGGCCGCTGCGGCCGCAGGCGACGCCCAGGCGTGCGCGTGCGGGCCGGCGACTGCGGCCTAGGTCGTCCGTGGATGTCTCGTCGCGGCCGCGGACCACGCGGACGCGGCTGGCGCGGCGGGTCGGGACCGTCATCGGAGTCGCTCGGATCGTTGTCCGACGGACCATCCGGTTCAGCGTGTTCGCCGCGAAAAGGAACCACGATCATGTACGCGGCGATCAGAAACTTTGTGAAGACAAAACAGCCCAGAAGAACCCAGAGCATGTTCTTGCTGATGCTACTACCCGCTGAGGCAAAAGAAGGGCCGGACGCAGGCTCAGAACGCCTCAAAGCCGCGCGTTTGCGCGCCTCTGACCTTATAGATTTACATAATATGCAGAGCCGCGCCGTGGTATAACCTGTAGACCGGCGCGGCGCCGAGCTGCACGACCCGCCAGGTTGGTACCGGTGCCGCGCCGTTGATCTGTCCGCTACTGAGTAGTAGGCTGTCGCACGTGAACCTGGCGGGTCACAGGATGACGCTACGTAGCGCCACCAAGGTGAGCGGGATGCCCTCGGGCGTTCCGCTCATCGCGCTGACCTGCCGCGAACGACAGGAGGCGCAGGATGGCGCTGAAGCTGCCGCTGCAATTCGAGGCCGAGTTCCGGGGCGCGGAGCGCAACCGGGCTGCGTTTAAGGACCGCGAGACCGGCGAGGACGTACAGCCGCCGGACTCGATCAAGCTGGAGATCGATTACCCGAATGGCGACGTTGACTTGATGGTCGTGTCGGCGTCGCAGTTCGAACGCTGTGATCCGCCCTTTAACGAGGGTGCGCTGAAGCGCGGAGATCGCTTGTTGGTGACCGGGCTGGCGGTAGTCCAGGACCGCCAGAGCGGGCGCGACTCCTATGTGCGGTTTGAGTCGGTGACGCGGTTGGGCGTCACCCCGGCCGCGAGCGCGGGCAAGCAGTGACAACCCGGCGTTACGTCGGGATCGTGCTCATGGTCGCCGGGCTTTGGCTCGGCGGCCTGGGCGCGTGGGTGGCGGCGGCCGACGGGGCGACGTTGGGCGTCGGCGCGGTGACGAGCTCGGTCACGCTCCAGTGCGAACACGAATATGAAGTGTCGGCGAGCGAAGCGGCTGAGGTTTACCTGCAAATCACGGGGTCGGCGGGCGGCACTGAATACCTGGTGACGCTTAGCGTCGGCGGGCACAACATCGGCGCGGCGTCGCTGCCGGAAGCGGTGGCCGAAGAAGGCGGGCGAGTGGAGTACGAAGGCGGATCGTCCCTGGTGAGTTTTCTGGTGCCCGCGGGCGTGAAGTTCAAAGTCGTGTCGTGTTCGCACGTAGCGTCGATCCACGAACATCACCAGTTGCTGACGGTCTCCGACGGTGGCGGCGGCGCGACCGGACCCACAGGCGCGACAGGACCGGCCGGCGCCGGCGCGACCGGGCCGACGGGTGCGACAGGGGCGACAGGACCGCTCGGCCTAGAGGCAGCGTCTGCGTATACCGAACCGCTCGAAGCGCTGCACGATGACTTCTGGGTGGTGGTCGGCGTTCTGTGCGCCTTGTTCGTCTGTGGCGTGCTCGCGTGGAAGGTGCTCGGCTGATGGTCGAAACGATGGTGCTGTCGTCGTTCGCGTTCGGGCTCGGCATAGGGTTCGTTGCGTTTGGATGCGTGCTCGTGGCCGCGGTCCCGCTCACGCTGCTGCGTAAGCTGTTGACGGCGGCAGGCTGGGACACGCGAGCATGAGGCGAGGGAGCACACTTGCGCGCGCAGCGCGCGAGAGTATGGCTGTCCAGCGAGCCGAGACAGCGGCGGTCCCAGGGACCACCGCCCGCCCACCCTCAGAGCGCGGTCGCTTACGCGACCGCGCTCCGGATTGCATTGCGCGCCCGATATCGCCGCTTGCGGCTGGTTGGCTCGATGGCCGGTTCCCGCAGCGCCGACTGTTGGCGGCTGTCCAGGACGCTGACGGCCAGGCGCAGCGTCTCGCGTTGCGCTACCAGCTCGTAGACGTCGTCCTTTGCAGGCCGCAGCTCGGGACGCCTTCTATCGGGCCGGCCCGCCGCGACGCTTGCAGAGGTCTTT
>CAJCHW010000096.1 GCA_903970125.1 Chlamydiota bacterium | reverse complement strand
GCGCACGGTCTCACGGTAGGAGACCTGCGGGCGGCCCACGTTGGCCTCCACGCCGAACTCACGGCGCATGCGGTCCACAAGCACTTCGAGGTGCAGCTCGCCCATGCCCGAGATCTCGGTCTGGGCGGTCTCTTCGTTGGTGCGGACCTGGAAGGTGGGATCCTCTTCGGCGAGGCGACCCAGCGCGATCGACATCTTCTCCTGGTCGGCCTTGGTCTTGGGCTCCACGGCAACCTTGATCACGGGCTCGGGAAACGTGATGTTCTCCAGCTGGATCGGCGCGTCGGGGGCGGCAAGCGTGTCGCCGGTCATAACCTGCTTGATGCCCACGCCGGCGGCGATATCGCCCGCGTAGACCTCCTCGAGCTCCTCGCGATCGTTGGCGTGCATCATCAGGATGCGACCGACGCGCTCGGTCCGGCCGCTGTTGACGTTGAGCAGTTTTGAACCGGCGCTGAGCTTGCCGGAGTAGACGCGGAAGTAGGTCAGCTTGCCCACGAAGGGGTCGGCCATGATCTTGAACGCGAGCGCAGCAAACGGCTGGGAGTCGTCGGCTTCGCGCGTCACCTCGCGAGCCTCCTCCTCGCCGCGGATCAGTTCGGTGCCCGTCACGGCGGGCACGTCCAGCGGCGAAGGCAGATAGTCGATGACAGCGTCCAGCAGCGGCTGCACGCCCTTGTTCTTGAAGGACGAGCCGCAAAGCACAGGAGTCAGCTCTGTCGAAAGCGTGGCCACGCGGATGGCGTGCTTGAGCTGTGGCACGGGAATCTCGGCCTCCTCGAGCAGCAGCTCAAGGAGCGTGTCGTCGTAGCGCGAGACCTCCTCAAGCAGGTGCTCGCGGGCGGCGGTGGCGGCGTCCGCAAGGGCCGCAGGAATCTCCACCTCGTCCTGTTCTTTGCCCAGCTCGTCCTTGTAGACAATCGCCTTCATGGTCACCAGGTCGACCACACCCTCAAAGTCGCCCTCGGCACCGATGGGAAGCTGGATTGGCACAGGATGGGCGCCGAGACGGTCGATCATGGTCTTTACGCCCTGATCGAAGTCCGCGCCAATGCGATCCATCTTGTTGATGTACGCGATGCGAGGCACGTGGTACTTGTCGGCCTGGCGCCAGACTGTCTCAGACTGGGGCTCGACGCCGGCGACAGAATCAAAGAGGGCGATGGCACCGTCGAGCACGCGCAGCGAGCGCTCCACCTCGACGGTGAAGTCCACGTGCCCAGGCGTGTCAATGATGTTGATGCGGTGGTGGTCCCACTCGCACGTGGTGGCAGCGGAGGTGATCGTGATCCCTCGCTCCTGCTCCTGTTCCATCCAGTCCATCGTGGCGGCACCCTCGTGGACCTCGCCGAGCTTGTACGTGCGGCCCGTGTAGTAGAGGATCCGCTCGGTCGTCGTGGTCTTGCCCGCGTCGATGTGGGCCATGATCCCGATGTTGCGGGTCTTCTCGAGGGCGAATTTGCGGGGCATTGTGGTCGTCTAAAAGTGGGGTTTGATCGTGAACTTCGCTTGCAACGGACTGAACTTGGGCAAAAAAAGAGGCCCTCAGGGCCCATGCACGCACTGGTCTTGCTGGACCGCCTACGTTGCTATGTGTCCGAGGTCTGCATTTGTATTGGGACGCGCGCGGCTTGAGCATGCGGCGCGGCGTCTGATACCCCCACCGGCCTCGCTGCATCGACCACGAACGTCCTTGCGAATATAGCAGAGGGCGGGCGCACTGTTAGCGTTTGCGGCGCGATTTTTCGGCCCCGCAACGGCCGTTGCGGGGCGGTCGGAGGAGCGATCTCAGACGCGCTCGGGAGCCGGGGCGGGGCACTCGTCAAAGTGGGCGCAAAGGAGGTCGAGCACGCGCGTCGCGGCACGCAAATCGGCCGCGGAGACCTCACCGAGCGCCTGCTGGAGGCGCTCGCGCTTAACCGCGTAGCGCGCCTGAAGCTCGCTCCGGGCGGCGCCTGAGAGCTCGCAAGCGACCACGCGGCGGTCGGACTCAGAGCGGGTCCGCTCCACGTAGCCGCCAAGAACAAGGCGGTCAACCATCCCTGTGACAGTGGCCGGTGTCAGCGCCGAGACCGCTGCGAGCTCGCCCGCGGGCAGCGGGCCATGCTCGAAGAGCTCAAGCAGCAGCTCAAACTCGGCGTACGTGATCTCGACGCCGCCAAAGTCGATGTGGCGGCCGCGCATGCGCCGCACGCTTGACAGCAGCCGGCGAAGCGCCTGGCCCAGTTCGTCGAGCTCACCGTCTGGCCGCGCTTTGGGAGCCGGCGTCGAAGCGCCCCCAAGGGCAACTGCAGTGAAGACGGCCACCGCCAACGCCCCTATGCCCCAACTGCGTCGGCTACCGGGTCGGCGGCGCGCACCGCCTGAGGCTGCGGTGAGGCGGCGCGCGGGTGCTCGGCGCGCAGGAGCATCAGACACGGGATAAAGCCGAGCACGGCAACGCCGAACGCCCACCAGTAGGTCGAGTCAAACGCGTGCGCGAGGCCAGTGACCGCGTGGGTGTGTTTGCCGTAGCGTTCCAGCGCCACCGCCAGGATCGCGACGCCAATCGCGCCGCCTATGCGCTGGAGCGCGTTGATCTGGGGCGTGGCGTCGGCGACCTGGTCGGGTCGCATCGCCGAGAACGCCGCGGTCATGGCGGGCATGAAGCACATGCCAATGCTCAGACCGCGTACCACGAGCACCAGCGAGATCACCACGATCGACGTGTGCGCGCCCAGTTGTGTCAAGGGCACAGTGCTCAGCGAAAGCAGCGTCAGGCCCCCGAGCGCGATCCGGCCGCCGCCGTAGCGCTGGGTCAGGCGGCTGGCCAGGGGCATCGCCAGAAGCGCTCCCAGCCCCTGCGGACCGGTCAGCAGGCCAGTGTCAATCACGTTCTGGCCGCGCACGTTCTGGTAGTAGAGGGGCACGAGCACCATCGCGCCGAAGAGCCCTGCCGCGACCATGAAGTTCGTCAGCGCAGCGCCGGCAAAGACGCGGTTTGCGTACATGCGGATGTCAAGCAGCGGGTTGTCCACGCGCAGTGCGTGCACGCAGTAGAGCGCCATCAGCACGATTCCCGCGAAGATTGGCCCCAGCACCTTCAATGAGCCAAAGCCTGCGCCGGAGCCGAGTTCGGTCACGCCGTAGATGAGCAGCGCGGCACCGCCGGGGGCAAGCAGCAGGCCGAGCCAGTCGAGGCGACCGGCCACGCCGGAGTCGGTGCGCGGCAGCGTCCGCCACGCCAGCACAAACGCGACCACGCCGACGGGGAGGTTGACGAAGAAAATCCAGGACCAGTGCAGGTTCTGCAGAATCGCGCCGCCCACGATCGGACCCAGGATCGGACCGACCATCGCGGGCATCGACACGATTCCCATCACGCGGCCCATGTTCTTGGGCCCTGCCACCTGGGCCATGATCATCATCGCCAGGGGCATGATCATGCCGCCACCGATGCCCTGCAGGATGCGGAAGGCGACCAGCTCGCCGATCGACGTCGACAGGCCACACAGCACCGAGCCACCCGTGAAAAGCACGAGCGAGATCAGGTACATGCGTCGCGCGCCAAAGCGCTTTGCGGCCCAGCCGGAAGCGAGGATCACGGCGCCGAGCGCGAGCAGGTAGCCGCCGATCACCCACTGCGATTGGGCGATCGTCGAGTGCAGTTCGATGTGGATCCTGTCCAGCGCCACGTTGACGATCGTGGTGTCGAGGATCGACATGATCATGCCGATGATCACCACGCCGCAGATGCGCCAGACGTATGCGGGGATGTGGTCGCCGGCCTCCGGGGCGGGCGCGTGAGTGGCTCTATTGGTGCTGTGCGCTTGGGTCGTAGACATTTGTTGCCTAAATATTAGGCACCAAATGATTTCTTTCAACCCCCCGGCGAATAGTCGCCGGTTTCTGCCGGAGGTGACGCGCTGAATGGCCGCTCAGGCGCGCTGTGGGTGCGCAAAGCGCAGGGCGCAAAGCGCAGGGCGCGGCCTACCAGCGGTAGTGCGCGAAGGCCTTGTTGGCCTGGGCCATACGGTAGATGTCCTCTTTGCGCTTGTACGCAGCACCCTGCTGGGAAAGGGCATCGAGCATCTCGCCCGCGAGCCTCTGGGCGATCGTGCGCTCGCGGCGCGCGCGAGCGTTGGTGACAAGCCAGCGCACGGCAAGCGTGCGGGCGCGCCTTGAAGGCACCTCGACGGGCACCTGGTAGGTGGCGCCGCCAACTCTGCGCGAGCGCACCTCCAAGCTGGGCGTCAGCGCTTTCAGCGAATCTTCGAGCACGTCCACAGGAGGACGGCCTGTGCGCTCGGCTGCAATCGCCAGCGCGTCGTAGACGACACGCTCGGCAAGGGATTTCTTGCCGTCAAGCATGACCTTGTTGATCACCTGCTGGACCGCTTTGGAGCGGTGCACGGGATCGGGCTCAAGCGGGCGGATGTGTGCGGCAGCGCGGCGTGGCATGGTCTAAAGCTCGGTAACCGTGTGTACGTGTATACGTGTGTGCCGCTAGCGTGTGTGCCGCTAGCGCTTCTTGGCGCCGTACTGGGAACGGGACTTCTTACGGTCGGAGACCCCGGAGGCATCCAGTGCGCCGCGAACGACCTTGTAGCGAACTCCCGGGAGATCCTTGACGCGGCCACCGCGGACAAGCACGACGGAGTGCTCCTGCAGGTTGTGGCCCTCCCCGGGTATGTACGCCGTCACCTCGGCAGCGCCCGCGATGCGCACGCGCGCAACCTTGCGCAGCGCCGAGTTCGGCTTCTTCGGCGTGGTCGTGTACACACGCGTGCAAACCCCGCGCCGCTGCGGCGCGGCCACCTTGCGCTTACGGCCCTTGCCGGACTTCAGACCGGGGGTCGCGAGCTTCTTCTTCGGGGCCACCCGCCCCTTGTTTACAAGCTGATTGGTGGTGGGCACGGACGGATCATAGCTGGCGCAAGCTCAAGCGGCCCCGGCAACGGGCAATCGCGCCTCGCCCTTGCGCCCGGAAAGAGCATTACCGGAGGCCACCGCCAGGCTTTGCAAGCGCGGATGGGCGATCAATGCCGGTGGCAGTGCGATCAGCAGCGTGAACATGCGGTAGGCGAAAACGGCCACCACTGCCGGCGCCAGGCCCAGCCCGACCCAGGTGTATGCGAGTGGCATCAGCACCTCCGTGATGCCCACACCCGCCAGCGGCAACCCGCGCGGCGTGGCTGCGTAACCGGTGGCGAATGCGAGCACAAGCTCGGGCGCACCGAGGTGAATGGAGAACAGGCGCAGCGCAGCCCACGCGCTGACCAGCTCCCCCAACCAGTAGCAGCCGATGCCCAGCCAGGCGGGAAAGCGTTCGCCGCGCGGAAACGCGGCGTCGCGCAGCAGATGCAAAGCCCCAATCCCGTGCCGCAAGGCGGTGCGCACGCGGCCGCCCAGCGATGTCCTGTGCCCACGGAAGGCAAGGCAGAGTGCGATTGCGCCACCAATGGGCACGCCAATGGCCCACGGCAGGGTCAGGTCAGCGTCTATGTGGGTTGTATCCAACGCGATGAGGGCACAGATCCAAGCCAAGGGGGCGAGCACTGCATACTCGAGCGCGCCCAGGCCGAGCACGCGCGTCTTTGCCTGATCGGGGGACGCGCCCAAACCCCGCAGCCAGCGCCGGTCGATAGCAAAGCCGCCGCCCAAGGCAAGCGCGCCAAAGCCCGCTGCGACCAGACGCAACGACTGTGCCTGGGTGAGCTCCGGGCCGCCACGCACGCGCATGGCCACGCGGTAGGCGCGGCTGTAGCCGAGGTAGCAAAGTGCCCGCCCAGCCAGGATCACCGCCAGCCACTGCGGCTGCACGCGTGCTGCCACACGCCACACTGAAGGCCAGCCCGCGATCGTCGCCATGGCCGCCGCCGTTGCCGCAGCGACGATCAGCGCCAGGGCCGAGAGCAGCAGTGGGCGTGGCCCCGAACCCCGCACGCGGGATGCCACCAAGCGAACCCGGCCGGCTCTGCGCGAGAGCCCGGACCGGTGGTGAGCGCTCACGCTGCCTGTGTCGCGGGCGCTACGCCGGCGGAGCGGACGGGGGCGGGCATCAACGCGCAAGCCACGATCACAAGCACGAAGCCAACGGATTGCAGCACCACGCCGATCACTGTGGCGGGCATGGGGTCGCCAAAGACCAGAATTCCGCCGGAGATCCCCGCGATGTTCGCCGCCGTGCCTGTGACCGCGATCACGGGAACGGGCTCGCCATCCTGCAGGGCGCGCGCAGAGGCGTAGAACGAGATCACGGAGGCCGCAATCGCGACGATCAGCCAGGGGCTCTCGAAGACGCCCATGGCGCCATGCGCGAGCGCGATGCCCGTGAGCGCCTTGATCGCAGTGTCCGATACGCCGAACAGGACGCCAGCGGCCGCGCCCAGGATCACGCCGTAATGGCGGGTGGGCTCGCCGCGAACATGCGGGCCCGCGATCAGCAGGCCGCCGACCCCGAACAGTGTGCCCTCAAAGGAGATCATCGCAGCGGGCGAGAACTGCGAATGCGCGCCGTGAACGGAGGGCTGCGTGAGGCCAAGGATCACAAGTGCCCCCGCGATCATCCACAGACCAAGGCGCTGGCGCGGCCCTACTTCGAAGCCAAACAGGCGATCGGCCATGACCGCGATCAGGACCACGCCGGCGGCCAGCGTCACTTGCACCACAGACATGGGGGCAAGCGCCATCGCTGCAACGTGCAACCCCCAGCTGGCGGTGGCGATGAGCATGCCCACGGCGAACCATTTCGACGAGTACAGCTCGCGGGCGGAGCGGAAGGGATGACGGATGGTCACAGCGGGAGCCGTGTTGGCGCCCCTGTACTTGCACAGAAAGCCCAGGTTGGCGGCCATGGCACACACGAGCGCCAAGAAAATGCCTATGCCAAGACTCAAGGTCATCGCGACACGTGCCGAGCAATGACTGCGCGGACCACATTGGGGTGTGATGGGCTAAAAACGTTCAAGGCTTCCTCAAAGAGGCGTTGGGACCAGTGGCGTGATGAGCGCTTCGTTGCGGAAATCGGCGTGATCGCCGGCCAGCCTGAGTGCGCGCACTGACTTTCGGCAGATTACTGGGCCATACATCTGTCCAAGCTAAAGATCCCGTGACCATTTCATGGGAATCGGAACGGCTCTTCCAGCGCTGCACTGACGCGTGCATGGCAGCACCCAGGCACCGCGTTTGCGCCGCGTGCGCGGGGGCAGGCGCCGCGCGGTTGCACGGTGGGTGCCGGGTGGGTGCCGCGCGGACAAAGGCACCGGCCGCGCATTTGCGCGGCCGGTGTGATCTACGAGCGTTTGGCTAGCGCTTGCGCCGGTGGACCCGGCGATCGGCGCTTAGGAGCTGGATAGGGCTCAGGAGCCGGCGCTGTCGTCCGGGACCTCGAGCTCGGGCGTGCTCTCAAGGAAGCCCTCGTCGCCGTTGCCCGCTCCAATGCGCTCCAGCGACGCCAGGTCGGAGTGGTACTCCGAGCCGTACTCGCCGAAGCCCTCGCTGCCTGTGAGCCCCAGTTCGGCCACGATCTCCTCCTGGTCGAGCAGGCCGACCTCGTCGATCGCACGGGGGAGCGGTTCCGAGGGCTCGATCTCGATCCTGCGGTAGCGCTTGAGCCCCGTGGCAGCCGGGATCAGCTTGCCGATGATGACGTTCTCCTTGAGACCATTGAGGCGGTCCGTCTTGCCCTCCAGGGCGGCGTCCGTGAGCACCTTGGTGGTCTCCTGGAAGGAGGCCGCGGACAGGAACGAATCGGTGTTCAGCGACGCCTTGGTGATGCCCAGGATGATGTCTTCAAAGGACGCCAGCTCGCCACCATTTGAACCGACCTCGCCGTTGGCGTTGATCAGCTGTCCGCGATCGACGAGCTGTCCCGGGAGAAAATCGGTGTCGCCCTTCTGGTCGATCTGGACGCGCTTGAGCATCTGACGCACGATCAACTCGATGTGCTTGTCGTTGATGTCCACGCCTTGGGACTTGTAGACCTCCTGGACCTCCTTGATCAGGTACTGCTCGGTCTCGGTCCGCCCGCGTATGGCCAGCAGCTCGTGCGGGTACAGCGAGCCCTCGTTGAGCTGGCGGCCGGCGGAGACCTTCTCGCCGGCGCGCACAAGCAGCCGCGTGCGCCGCGGGAACTGGTAGCGGTTCTCTTCGCCGGAAGCGTCGGTGATCACGATCGTGAGTGCCTTGTCGGTCTCTTCGAGGGAGGCCACGCCGTCCTGTTCGGCGATCTTCGCCAAACCCTTGGGCTTGCGCGCCTCAAAGAGCTCCACCACGCGTGGCAGGCCGTGGGTGATGTCGGCACCCGCGACGCCGCCCGTGTGGAACGTGCGCATGGTCAGCTGCGTTCCAGGCTCACCAATGGACTGCGCCGCGATGATGCCAACGGCATCGCCTATCTGCGCCGTCTGGCCAGTGGCCAGAGAGCGCCCGTAGCAAGCCTGGCAGACGCCCGAAGGCGCCTTGCACTTGAGCACGGAACGCACGGGCACGGTCACGCGCACGCCCTTGTCGCGTTCCTCGGCGAACACCTCGCCCAGCTCGGCGAACTCGGGACGGCCGATTTCGGCCCCCTCCTCGACGAGCGTGCGGCCGCGCTTGGTGGCGATCTTCTCGGCAGCCCAGCGCCCGACGAGGTTTTCGTTGGGCTCGCCGTCGTCGCCGTAGACGATCATCTCGATGTGTTCGTCTGAGCCGCAGTCGACTTCGCGCACAATCACGTCCTGGGCGACGTCGACGAGACGGCGGGTCAAATAGCCCGAGTCGGCCGTACGCAACGCCGTGTCCGCAAGACCCTTGCGCGCACCGTGCGTGGAGATGAAGTACTCAAGCACCGACAGCCCCTCGATGAAGTTCGACTTGATCGGGCGCTCGATGATTTCACCCTTCGGGTTGGTCATCAGCCCGCGCATGCCCCCAAGCTGACGGATCTGCTTGAAGGAACCGCGGGCACCGGAGTTGGCCATCATGAAGATGGGGTTGAGCTCGCCGAGGTTGGCGACCATGCTGTCGGCGATCTCGTCAGTGGCCGCGTTCCAGCGCTCCACAACCGCCTCATGGCGCTCCTCCTGCGTTATGAGGCCCATGTCGTACTGGTCTGAGATCTCAGCCACTTCGGCGTCGTAGCGTTCCAGCGTGGCGGGCTTGTCCGGCGGCACCTGGACGTCGTTCTTTGAGATCGTGACCCCGGCCTGGGTGGCGTAGTGAAAGCCCAGATCCTTGAACGCATCGAGCACCAAGGCGATCGGGGGCGCCCCGTAGGCCTGCACGAGCGTCTCGATCAACATCGTCGTGTCGCGCTTCTTCATCGACTGGTTGACGAAGGCGTACTTGGAGGACTCAAAGACGTCGCCCAGCGCCTCGGCGAGCGCGCGTTCGATGCGGTCGTTGTAGATGATCCTGCCGACTGTGGTGAGCAGGTGTCCGCCGGCGCGCCGGGCAGGACGGAACTCGGCCACGTCGTGGAGCTTGACCACGCCGGCCTCGTACGACAGCTCGGCCTCCTGGGCCGTGCGGAAGACGTGCGGTCGCGCCTCGCCTGTGGGCCACTTGCCCGTGGTCAGCAGCTCACCCTTGGCCGCCAGATCCTCGGGCTCGGGACCGTAGGTGAGGTAGTACGCGCCCAGGATCATGTCCTGGGTGGGTGTGGTCAGCGGTGCGCCGTGGGCGGGGCTGAGGATGTTGTTCGACGACAGCATCAGGATCCGCGCCTCCGCCTGCGCCTCGGCGGACAGCGGCAAATGCACAGCCATCTGGTCGCCGTCGAAGTCGGCATTGAAGGCATGGCAGACGAGCGGGTGCACCTGGATCGCCTTGCCCTCGACGAGGATCGGTTCAAACGCCTGGATGCCCAGACGGTGAAGCGTGGGCGCGCGGTTGAGCAGCACAGGGTGCTCGTGGATGACCTCCTCGAGCACGTCCCAGACCTCGGGGATCATCGCGTCGACCATCTTCTTGGCCGCCTTGATGTTCTGCGCCTGCTTGCGCTCGGCCAGCCGGGCCATGATGAACGGCTTGAAAAGCTCCAGCGCCATCAGCTTGGGCAGACCGCACTGGTGCAGCTTCAGATACGGGCCGGAGACGATCACCGAGCGGCCGGAGTAGTCCACGCGCTTGCCCAGGAGGTTCTGGCGGAAGCGGCCCTGCTTGCCCTTGAGCATGTCCGACAGGGACTTCAGCGGACGGTTGCCCGGTCCTGTGACGGGACGGCCTCGGCGACCGTTGTCAAAGAGCGCGTCCACAGCCTCCTGGAGCATGCGCTTCTCGTTGTTGACAATGATCTCCGGCGCACCCAGATCGAGCAGCCGCTTGAGGCGGTTGTTGCGGTTGATCACGCGCCTGTAGAGGTCGTTGAGGTCCGATGTGGCGAAGCGGCCGCCGTCGAGCTGGACCATTGGGCGCAGCTCCGGCGGGATCACGGGCACAGCGTCCAGAACCATCTGCTCGGGCCTGTTGCCGGACTGAATAAACGCGCTCACGACCTTCAGGCGCTTGACCGCGCGGGCCTGCTTTTGGCCCTTTCCCGTCTTGACCTGATCTTCTAGATCGGTACGTTCGGCGTCGAGATCGACCTGCTCGAGCAGGTCGCGCACAGCTTCGGCGCCCATGCCACCGCGGAAGTACTCGCCGAAGCCATAGGGCGAGCCGAAGCGTTCCTTGAGCTCGCGGAACGTGGTCTCGTCGTGCTCGATCTGCTTGGGCTCCATGCCCTTGAACAGCTCCCACACGCGGCGCATGCGGTCGGCGGCATCGTCGACGTAGGCTTCGGTGTCGGCGATGTCTGCCTCCATGCCCTTGCGCATGTCCTTCAGCAGCTTCTCGCGCTCGTCGTCGGCGACCTTCTTTAGATTCACATCCAGCGAGTCGGCCCAGAGGTGGTCCTCATCGGAGAACCCCGTCTGCTTGCCGGACTGCAGGTAGGCCTCGCGGCGCTGGAGCGACTCGCGCAGCTCAAGCACGCGCTCCTCGCGCTCGGAGGCGTAGGCGTCGAGCACCTTGTTGACCTCCTTCTCAAGCTTGTCGGAGTCCTTCGCGCGCGCGTCGTCATCGACCCACGTGACGATCGAGGCAGCGAAGTACAGGACCTTCTCGAGCTCCTTGGGAGCCATGTCCAGCAGGTAGCCAATGCGGCTGGGAACGCCCTTGAAAAACCAGATGTGGCTGACGGGAGCGGCCAGGTCGACGTGTCCCATGCGCTCGCGGCGGACCTTGGAGCGCGTGACCTCCACGCCGCAACGCTCGCACACGATGCCCTTGTAACGGACACGCTTGTACTTGCCGCAGTAGCACTCCCAGTCCTTGGTGGGACCAAAGATGCGCTCGCAGAACAGCCCATCCTTCTCAGGCTTGAGCGTGCGGTAGTTGATCGTCTCGGGCTTGGTGACCTCGCCGTGGCTCCAGCCGCGAATCTGCTTGGAGGAGGCGAGGCTGATCTCGATGGCGTCGAAGTTGTTGATGTCGATCATTGGCTTTGAGTCCTGTCTGTGGGCGCTAGAAGGGAGGAGTGGAGGCGGGCGTCAATCAATTGCCGCCTGGGAGGGCCCGTTGCGTTCATGCGGGATCCTCCCCCGGCTCGTCGGCTGCGAGCCCAAGCTCACCGAGGTCGAGGTCTGCGTCGAGATCGAGTGCGGCCTCAAGCGAATCGCCGCTCCCAACCACCTCCAGGTCCTCGATGGGACCGTTTGCGGTCGGCGCTTCGGCACTGACGACGTCCTCGCCATCCGTCGCGGCTGCGTCACCGTTGGTGACGTTCTCCGGGCCACCGTCGCCGATGCCCGCAGCGGTCCCACGCACGCCAGCCAGGTCGATGCCCAGCTCCTCTGCGGCGCGCAGGAGGTCGTCGTCTTCGTCGCGCATCTCAGCGGGCTCACCCTCTTCGGAGACCACATTGACGTCCAGGGCAAGCGACTGCATCTCCTTCAGCAGCACCTTGAAGGACTCCGGGATCGAGGGCTCGGCGATGTTCTCGCCCTTGACGATTGCCTCGTAGGCCTTGACGCGTCCAACAGTGTCGTCGGACTTGATCGTGAGCATCTCCTGCAGCGTGTACGCAGCGCCGTATGCCTCCAGCGCCCAGACCTCCATCTCGCCGAAGCGCTGGCCGCCGAACTGGGCCTTACCGCCCAGAGGCTGCTGCGTCACCAGCGAGTACGGCCCCGTCGAGCGGGCGTGGATCTTGTCGTCGACAAGGTGCAGGAGCTTGAGGATGTACATGTGGCCCACAGTCACCTGGTCAGCGAAGGGCGCACCTGTACGGCCGTTGTAAAGGGTCATCTTGCCCGAAGCCTGCGCGCCGGGGCGACGCGTGGTGTCAACGTCCATGCGGATCGC
>CAJCHW010000095.1 GCA_903970125.1 Chlamydiota bacterium | reverse complement strand
AGCCGGTTCGTGTGGTCACGTCTTCACCGCCACAGAGAACGTGGCGGTGTGCGAGCCCATGCGCCATCAGGTCGCGGAGTTGCCGGTCAGTCGTCACTGTCAAGGTCACAGAGCACGGTGCCAAGCGGGTGTGCTATGCGGACGGCGGGGCACACACGCGGACAGAACTCCCGCGCGAGATCTCCCGCAGCGCCAGCCTCCGCCTTGAAGCCGCAATCGCAACGCTCTCGGTCAGGAACCGCATACTTCGCCGTGACGCGGTCGAGCTGTGCGAGGAGCCGTTCGGCTCGACGAACTTCCACCGGCGCGGTCGACGCGATCCTCACGCGCGCCGGACAGACGCTCTCACACCCACACTCAGACCTGCTCGAGCGCCTGCTTTCTGCTCACTCCTTGAACCAGGAGGAGGCCGGCTGGCCGACCGCCGGAGAGCGTCGTGCCGCGTGGGGGTCTTTGACGCGCGGCACGCATGCCTTCACGTCGCGAAGGAGCGTCACGAGGACCACGCCATAGAACTGCCCGCAGACACCGCCGCGATGATCACCTGAGACCGCAGCTGGGCCTATGCCTCACCTGTCCCTGAAGCGTTGTAAGCTCTGCTGGGGCCATCTGAATCGCGGCTTGGCAGCCCACGCCGACAGCCTCGGCGTGGAGAAAAAGTTCGGCGAACCGGGCCTTCAGGTCTGCGTGCGCGTCGTCTGGACCTCTGAGGTCTTCGAGCACACCGGCGATCAGGGCGCTTGAACTCACGGTCCGTCGTCCTCACCGGGGACATGCCGATCATCCGAGGCTACGCGGCGAAACGTCTCCCGCAAGCGCGACTGCCTGAAAATGGCACGCAACCTCCTGAAGGGCTGGACGTGCGTCTCGCCCTGGCCCGAGCGCGCTTCAGCGCGAACTGGGGCACCCGACTCGCGCCTCTTCGATCCGATCCGATTCGATGGTTGACCAGCACTATTGGCAGGCGGGCCGCAAAGGTTCAAGCCGACGCGCGATACGCGCCATGATGCTCGCGGCTGACCTTAAGGTCGAGCGCGAGTACACCATCCCTGGCTTTCCTTACCGTCGCTTCTATGTGCTCCGCTAGGTCCGCCCTGCGACAGACGGTGAAGCCGTGTTGTTGTGCCGCTCGCCAGTCACGACTCCGGTAGCCATCCGCCCTCGGACTACCTCAACGCTAGCTCTTTGTGCTCAGGTTCGATGCGCTCGTTCAAGCGCGGACGCCCCGATCCTACGCCACATCTGACCGATGCCAGCGCGCTCAACGTCATCGAACCACCTCAACAGAATCAACGCCCCCCAAAACATCACCGACCCTAGGACAAGCACGGCGAGCGTCGATGGGATTGCCTCCCCCAGAGCATCGTCGACCGCGCGCGAAGTCACCAATGTGAGCGCGTAGACCAGCGCGAGGCGCCACGGCCCCAGGCTGGCGATGCCACGAAATCCGTCCAGCCTCGCCCGACATATGGTGACTGTTGTCGCCGCCTCAGCTCCGTAGGCCAATGCCATTCCGATGCCTGCGCCGGTCAGCCCCAGAGCCACGATCAAGGCTGGTAGCGATACCATGACGAGCACCGCTCGCGTCACGACCAAACGATTTACGACGCGGGTGGCGTCGTACGCCATCAGCCCATAGCCCGACAGAGCCGAGATTGCTAGAAAGACCGGCACTAGCACGAGCAGCGTCAGACATCCGGCGCCGCGGACAAAGGCGTGTCCGAACACCCCCATGACCCCGGCCGACGCTCCACCGACCACAGCTGCCGGCCAAAGCAAGATCACCACGACTAGGCGCATCGCCCGAGTCAACCCACGATGAGCCCCACTGTGATCCCCGTCGCTTCGTCGGCGGACCAGCGTGGGAAACATCAGCTCGACCACGCGGTAATGGAGATCAAGCATCCGGGATGACAGTGTCCACGCTCGGTTGTAGGAGCCAACCGCGGCGAGGGGTAGGCTCAGGCCGACCAGCCACGTAACCGATTCCTTCGACACGCCATCCATAACGCCAGCGGGCGCAAGCCTAATGCTCCATTTAATCATCCGTGCGAGTCGCGACCGCGAGTCACGGAAATCCTGCGCCGTGATGCGGGAAGTCAGCAATCGGCGCGCGTAAAAACATCGGTGCGCTAGCCCACAGGCACCCGCGGCCGCGTACCCCAGCACGAGCGCCCAGACAGTGTGCGTTGCGAGCGCGAGGACCAGTGCAACCACGGTCCCCGTGAGGGACACGTTCAGCCGTACCCAAAACAGCGCGCTTGCGGCGCGCTGCGTCGACAGAAGCGTGTCGATGCTCCAACTGGTGTTGTAGAACAGCCAGTATGCCAAAGCGACAGCGACGCTCGGTCTGACGAGATCGCCCGCGTTCAAGGGGCCACTGAGTAACGCCTCGCCGACCGGCACGACAACAAGCCCAGCGGCCAAGGTGAGCGAGGCCGAGAAGGCGAGGGTCGCAATAAAGATGCTTGTCCCGGCAGGTGTTCGCGGCGAGGTGGTTGCCAGCTCTCGGGACAGCGCGGCCTGCTCACGGGCGTTCGAGAGGAAGAACAGGATGCCCGTCGGTGCGTACGCGAGTGCGTACTGGCCGACCACCGAAGCACCGAATACGCGCGCTGTGAGGACGGCGCCGGTCACGCCGGTGAATGCGATGACGGCAAAGCTCGCGGCGCCGGTCGCAACCGCCTGCTGTAACGACTGTGGGCGGGCAGGCACGAGCTAGTAGTCGCCGGCCGTCTGTCGTCCTTCGATTGGGGCACCGACGCGCCGCACCTCGATCGAGACCGACGCGGTCCGCATCAGTCGATCGCGCGACTCATGCTGGGCTTCACTGAGTCGGGCTTCTCGACCCGTTACCAAAAGGGCCCGTTGTGCTCTAGTGCCCCAGTGATGTAGGCCAGCGCGCAAACCGTGTCGTACGCGGCAAACCTTAGGCGCTCTCGGTCCGCCCTCGCTATTCCCACGAGAAGGCGGAGCTGAGCTTTGCCGATGCGCAGAGCGCCGACGCGCAGCGGCGATGGCAAGTTGTGCCGCCGTCGTAGCCAGGCAGCACCCCTCCCATACCTGAGCGTTTGGTCCCACAGACTCCGGAGGTCAGCACGATGTTCGTGGCGAACCACAGCCGACATCTGCAACTCGAGGCGCCAGCCCGCGTCGTCGAGACGCAAACAGAGATCCTTGTCTCCCCCTGACCGTATCCCCTCACAGAAGCCGCCAACGGCCTCGAAGGCTTGACGGCGCACCAACAGGTTGGCCGTTGCACCGTAGCGGCTGACGCGACTACCCATTGTACGTGACTGATCCAAGCGCCCTCGGGTCTCCGCGTAGCGTCCTACCGGCGAGTATGCAGGCGCAGCAGCGACCTGACCCGCAAACGCTCCAATGTCTGCGGGCGGACGCGCTCCCAAATAGGCATCAAGGATGTCTGACTCGGGTATGCAGTCAGCATCCGTGAAGAGCAGCCATTCACCCGTGGTGGCGGCCGCCCCGACGTTGCGCGCATAGTAGGGCGAGCCTTCGCGGGCTGCGCGAACGATAGTGACATCCGCGGCAGGACCGACCGCAACAGCATCACGGTTGTTATCCACTACGATCAGCTCATCCCCTGGTGCCCGGGCGATGGTGCTCAACCTTTGTAGAAGGCGAAGCAGCTCGTCAGGTCGCCCCGCAAACGGGACGATCACGCTGACCGTGGGACGCCCGTCGGGAGTAACGGAACCGGCCACAGTCACCCGCTGCCGACCGATACTAGCCGCCGACGCCTATTCGGCATCGGTTCCGGCGGACGAGACTCCCAACTCGCAAGACCGGGAACCGGTCGTGACGCGCAACTCATCGGCCTTCCGGGCAGCACCAGACGAGGCGCCCAGCGGAGTACCGCGGGCGCCACCTCGCGTGACGGCCTGCCAAGACTAGAAGCACAACCCATTTCGGGGCGCAGGCTTCCGCGCGCTTCACGGCACTGCTCGACAATTGATGAATGAAAGCGCAAGGTTGATCTGAAATCGCGGCTACCCCAACTACGAGCAATGGCGGCAAAGCGACGTTCGCAGCCAACAACGTGCTTTCAGTATATGGGTAGTTCGCTAGTGCCGCGCCTAGCCCGGCGAGGTCCAGTCGCACCGCGGCAGGAGCGCGACGTATCGCGGCAATCAGCGTCCCCGCCATCGCGAAAAGCAGGATCACGCCTCCTACGATTCTACCTCAAGAAGCATCCTCAGTTGCTCGCTTTGTTGAGCAACAACCTTTCGCCGACTCCCATGGTTACGGCCAACGAACGGCGCCAGGACGATGACCCCCCGATTCGCACGCAACCAGGCATCCGCAGCCGCAAACCTGTCTCGCGTATAGCCATGCCGTGGGTGCCATTGCCAATCCTAGAGCGTGCAGTTCTCCGCGCGAGGGTGGCACACCGGATGCCGGCGCTCGCCTGCCAACAGGGACGCCCATCTCCATTCGCCACGTCCGGGAGGAACGCGGCGCGGCGCGAGCGTCGCGCCGCGAAAGGCGACGGTGAATCGTCGGTAAACCGCGACAACCGACGACGGGATTGCGGCCCTACACCCATCACAACGCTTCCGATGGCCGTCCACACCACTACTCAGAGATGCCACGGGCCCAAAAGTCCGCTCGGTGCCGTCGGGAGTCATATGCCCGATCGGCCGGCAGGGCCTTGGGCCGAAACCTGTCGTGGGCTCCGATCCGCGACACGATCGACGAGCGCAAGCAGGTCCGTGATGTCGTTGCGATTGGCAGGGTTGACAGTGGTGGCCAGCGGCAGCCCGTTGGCCGAGCAGACAGATGGGTCTTCGAGCCCTTGCGGCTGCGATCGACGGATGATCGTCCGGTCTTTTCGCCCGCCTTTGGCCCGCACCTGCCACTTTCGACGGCTGCCCTTGACCAGTCGTCGTTTAGCCAGCGTAGTGTAGCTCGTCCAAGTGCACCCGGCGCAGGCAATCCCACACGCCTGCTTCGTGCCACTCGGCAAGGCGCCGTCAGCATGTCCTGCCCGAACCGCAACCCATCTCCTGGGGCAGGTTTCCCGGTGGATCCCAGTCTTGAAGACGAGCAGGATGCCGGTGAGCGCTTGGCGGTCGGGAATGCGCCCGCGTCCGGGGTGTCGTGTTGACGTTTTACGAGCGGTGACACCGGCTCGATGCGAGCCCACCGCTGGCCTGAGACGAGAGGTTTGGCCCTGCCATCTAAGGCGTTCACGCCTCCGGCTCGGACCGACTGGAGCCCATCGCGCGGGTCGGCTCCCGTGATGTGTCAGGCCAGAACATCGTACTTTTCCACCGCACCAATCCAGCCGGCAGGAGTGGGACGGGCGAAGGGGTAATCCGTTAGACGCTCGCGCGAAATCTCTTGGCCCGACTTGACCGAGATCGCAAGCTGGTGTCGCGCTTCGGGGAGACTTCCGCGGCCGGCTCGACAACAACCTCGCGGAGCGCGGTATCCGGATGATCAAGCTTCGACAGAAGATCTCAGGCTGCTGGCGAACCGTCACCGGCGCCGCACGGTTCCTCGCGCTGCGCGTTATGTCAGCACCATGTCCAATTACCACCGGCTGATCGCGCTCGCGCTCGCCGTTCTGACGGACGGGATCCGTGGTGACCCGCGGCGATTCCCTGATGCCCGCTGCGTGACCTGAACGGTGTCACGGGCAGGAGGTCGTTCCCGTTCCCGGACGGGATGGCACCTGGCCACCGGATCCGGTCGATTGGGACCAAGTCCGGTCCGAAGAGCTGTTGTAGACGATTTCGTGCCGACTGGTCACGCCAGCGCTATAGCATGATTCCGATCATGCCTTTGGCAGCCGGCGAGAATCACAAGATGCCCGACCGTAAGGTGCTGCTTGTCGCGTCCAACGGCGGACACCTGTTGCAGCTGTTGCAGCTCGCTGATCTGTGGCAACAGGACGAGCGTCACTGGGTCAGCTTTCGGAAAAGTGATGCCCTCTCGTTGCTGGCCGACGAGCGCGTCACCTGGGCCCATCATCCGACCAACCGCAATATTCCCAACCTGATTCGCAACCTCGGTCTTGCGCTTCGGCTGGTGCGCCGTGGGACGGTGCGGGCAGTGGTCACGACGGGGGCGGGAGTAGGCGTGCCGTTCGCGATTGTAGGCCGCTTAGCAGGCGTCAATGTCGTGTACATCGAATCGATGGCGAGAATCACCTCGCCGTCGCTCACTGGCCGCCTGGTCTACCCGTTTGCCGACACGTTTATCGTTCAGTGGCCAGGACTGCTCCGGTATTACAAGCGTGCTGTCACGTTTGGAACCGTGTTTGATCCTTCTTAGCCTGGGCACCCACCAGCAGCCCTTCTCGCGCGCGCTGGCGTTGGTCGGACCCCTCGCCTGTGCTGGCGAAGCGGTACTCATCCAGCACGGCAGCACGCCGCCTGATCGATCGATGCCAAACGCCACATGGGTGGAGTTCCTGGCTTACGAGCAGGTGGTCGATGTCATGGCCACAGCCGACAACGTCATCTGCCACGCCGGTGTCGGCACGATCATGACAGCGTTGCAGTCCGGACACACGCCTGTGGTCATCCCGCGACTCGCTCGTTACAACGAGCACGTTGATGACCACCAGCTCGACATCGCCACGCGTTTTGCGGAGCGAGGCCTGGTTCGCTGCCTGGCGCCTGAGGCGGATCTGGCACCCCTTCTGACAGCCCGCCAGCAGGCGGGATCTCGACAGATCGGAGCCGGCAGCGCAGCACTGCGAACAGCAGTAAGGGACGCGGTACAGGCAAGCTCCGGACGTGGATATCTTGGCCGCGGGCGACGACGACGAAGCCACGACTAACCCCAACCATGGCTGAGCCACTCGCCGAGCCATCAGCCGAGAGAGTGGTGTCGACGCAATGTGACGATAACGGCGCTCGCAAACATGCGATTCACGGGCACGCGCGGCTGCCACGCGACATCTATGGTTCTCTATCGCGCGATCAAAGTCGATAGAGACCCTAGTCAGAAAGCCATCGCGATGCAAAGGCGTGGGACCCCTACACCCCGGCGCCGGGCGAACGTTTCCTAATCCGGCTGGCCGCAGCGAAGACCTCGACAACTTCCGGTCGCTGACCGAGCGCCTGGCCACACGCGGCTGTGAGCGCAGCGTGATCTACTCCGCCGTGCGCGGCGTGCGCAAGTCCGTGCTGCCGATGAAGCTCGACCTACTCGCCACCGAGGCCGGCTGGGCCGCCAGCGACATCGACCAGGGCGGCTCTGCGCCTGACTTTCGCGTCACCATTGAGCCCTCCCCCCAAGACCGTACCGCCTATACGGTCCAAGTCTGTACCGGCTAGACGGTACAATAGCTCCGTGGCAACCGCACTCAACCCGTTCATCTGGGACCGCCCGCTCGATGACCCATCCAAGATCATCGGCATGGAGGCGTTCGCCAACCAGGTCGCGCTCACGCTCAAGGGACAGACCAACGTCGCGCTGTTCGGGCCACGCGACACGGGCAAGACAACCTTCACCAACCAGCTCACCCTCGAGCTGGCCAAGGACCACGGCGCCGGCGCGCCACCGTTTGACGTCGTCAAGGTGAACCTCCAGCGGGTCGTGAGCATCCCCGGGTTCATCGGCTGCGTCTATGACGCGATGACCAGCCACCCCACCAAGGGACTGCGGCGGGCGGCACAGCGTCAGCTCGGTGCCCTGGAGAAGGAGATCGGGTTCGACATCAAGGTGATCAAGGGCTCCGTGAAGAGCTCCGCCCTGAGCCCGGCCCAGGACGGGGAGACCCTGCACTCCCAGCTCGTCGCCCTGCGCTCGCTCTCGGAGCACCTCGTCGTTGTCTTCGACGAGTTCCAGCGCTTGCGCCACTGCCCCGGTGACCCGCTGGCGATCATTCGCTCGGCGCTGATGAGCTCGGGCTCAAACCACGTCTCGCTGCTGTTCACGGGATCGATTCGCAACGCCGTGAAGATGATGCTTGAGAACTCCCACGAACCGATCTTCGGCGAGGCCGCCGAGATGCAGCTGCCCGCCATCAGCCGCGCGGACTTCCTGGAGTACCTGGACTTCCAGTTCCAGAGCACCGGCAAGGGAGCCGATGAAGCGGCGCTGAACCACCTGCTCAACGCCACCCGCGCACACCCGCGCAGCACGCAGCAGCTGGCCTGGGAGTGCTGGGCGAACACGCCGGCTGGGCGGCGGCCAGTGACAGGGGGGCCTGAGGGCGGCCGCTGCAGCCGGATTGCACACGGGTTGATCTGGGCGCCCCGTCGTGGCCAGCTGCACTTCACCCTCCCGCTGTTCGCCTAGTACCTGCGCGAGAACAACCCGCTCGCGGGGTGTGAGGAGGGGTGAGCGCCGCGTTGGCCAACACCGAGCGCTCCAAGCATCCCCCTACAGTGCGCGTCCTCTACTTCGTCAAGGGTTCTGCCCTGAGCCCGGTAGGGGGTTGAGGTTGCCAGCCAGTGCGCTCCTGGTCTCCTGCTGGCGGCTGGTGGGCTTGAGAGTGGTCGTCGTAACGGCCGAGCTCGCCTCTGGCGCGCCAAGGCGCCGCCTCCAGCGTCCCATTTGACGAGATCCCTACGCACCGACAAAGACCCCAGCGTCGCTCGCTGCATAGGGCACGTTAGGAGTGGCCGCTCGGCTACGTCGCGGACTTCTTCTTGGCGGCTTCTTCGGCCGCCTTCTTCTTCTTCTTGGCGGCTTCTTCGGCCGCCTTCTTCTTCTTGGCGGCTTCTTCGGCGGCCTTCTTCTTCCTCTTCTTGGCGGCTTCTTCGGCGGCCTTCTTCTTCCTCTTGGCTGCTTCTTCTTCAGCCTTCTTTTTCTTCTTCTTGGCGGCTTCTTCGGCCGCCTTCTTCTTCCTCTTGGCCGCTTCTTCGGCCGCCTTCTTCTTCTTCTTGGCGGCTTCTTCAGCCTTCTTCTTCTTCTTGGCGGCTTCTTCAGCCTTCTTCTTCTTCTTGGCGGCTTCTTCGGCGGCCTTCTTCTTGTTCTTCTTCTTGGCGGCTTCTTCCGCCGCCTTCTTCTTCTTCTTGGCGGCTTCTTCTTCAGCCTTCTTTTTCTTCTTCTTCGCGGCTTCTTCGGCGGCCTTCTTCTTCTTGGCGGCTTCTTCCGCCGCCTTCTTCTTCTTGGCGGCTTCTTCTTCAGCCGTCTTCTTGGCGGCGGCTTCTGCTTCGGCCTTCTTCTTGGCGGCTTCTTCTTCGGCCTTCTTCTTGGCGGCTTCTTCTTCGGCCTTCTTCTTGGCTTCTTCCGCTGGGCCTTCGCTCTGATAAGTGATCACGATCTGGAAAGACCCTGCGTTGTCGCCGTACCCTCCGGGCGGTTCGCAGTCGTTGAAGACCACATACAGCTCCCCCGGACCAGGCACGGCCTTGCCGGCGCCGAGGTCAAATGGGGTGCCTTCGGCGCCGATCCTCCCCGCCACCGCACCATATGGAACCGCCGCACCCGCAGGGCCCGGAGCGTGTTCGCCGGAAATGGGGTTGGCGTCGCAGAAATAGCCCGCCCCTTCGGGGCCGCCGGGGCAATCGAATATCTCGTCGCCTTCGTGGCATGTGCCATCGCCGGTAACGCTGACTGCGGCCGTGGTACCTGCCGGCACATCGACGCCGGTGTCGAGGAACGTGTAGGACGAAGCGCTTATTTCCACGGTCTTTGTGAGCGTCGCAGCCGATGCGCTGTCTGCGCTGCACGCCAAACCGGCGCCGGCTGCAACGGCCACCAACACAGTCGCGATGACCGGTCGCAATCCAAACCGCCGCGCGAGCCTGCCGCCGCTGGTAGCCGCTTCTAGGGCAGTCGTCGTCACGTCTCACCTTCCTCGCGTGTCTGGCGACCCATGGGTCGCATGGTCTTGAACTTCGCCACCCACGCTGCTCGGTGTGGGCGCGGACGAAACCGTCTGTACTTGCTTCAAGCTCGCCCCCACAGCTCGCAACCGGGCTCGCCGGGAAAAGCAGCCGAGTGCGGGTTTCTCTGCCTCAGTTTTGGCGCGGCTGGCCGTCGCCAGATCAGGCTAGAGCCGTCCTGAGCACCGTGAATACTCAAGGCCAGCGATCGTATCAGCCGCCGCCGCGCTGGCGTCGACGACGAGCTTCAACGTGCTCCCCACCGGGAGCCCTTCCTCCAGCACGTACCGCCCAAACGGTCCAAGTCTGTACCGTCCAGGCGGTACAATCACCCCATGGCAACGGCACTCAACCCGTTCATCTGGGACCGCCCGCTCGATGACCCGTCCAAGATCATCGGCATGGAGGCGTTCGCCAACCAGGTCGCGCTCACACTCAAGGGCCAGACCAACGTCGCGCTGTTCGGGCCACGCGACACGGGCAAGACAACCTTCACCAACCAGCTCACGCTCGAGCTTGCCAAGGACCACGGCGCCGGCGCGCCACCGTTCGACGTTGTCAAGGTGAACCTTCAGCGCGTCGTGAGCATCCCCGGGTTCATCGGCTGCGTCTATGACGCCATGACCAGCCACCCCACCAAGGGACTGCGGCGGGCCGCACAGCGTCAGCTCGGCGCCCTGGAGAAGGAGATCGGGTTCGACATCAAGGTGATCAAGGGCTCGGTGAAGAGCTCCGCAGTGAGCCCGGCCCAGGATGGGGAGACCCTGCACTCCCAGCTCGTCGCGCTGCGCTCTGTCTCAGAGCACCTCGTCGTCGTCTTTGACGAGTTCCAGCGCCTGCGCCACTGCCCCGGTGACCCGCTGGCGATCATTCGCTCGGCGCTTATGAGCTCGGGCTCAAACCACGTCTCGCTGCTGTTCACGGGATCCATTCGCAACGCCGTGAAGATGATGCTTGAGAACTCGCACGAACCAATCTTCGGCGAGGCCTCCCAGATGCAGCTGCCCGCGATCAGCCGCGCCGACTTTTTGGAGTACCTGGACTTCCAGTTCCAGAGCACGGGCAAGGGAGCCGATGAAGCGGCGCTGAACCACCTGCTCAACGCCACCCGCGCGCACCCGCGCAGCACGCAGCAGCTGGCCTGGGAGTGCTGGGCGAACACGCCCGCTGGGCAGCCAGTGACGCTTGAGACCGTGTTCGCGGCGCATGACCGGCTCGTGCAGACGATCGAGCGTTCCGAGTTCGCATCCGTGCTCAACGTGCTCGTCAGCGGCGACGAGGCGGAGGTCAACGAGGTTCGCGCGCTGCAGCTGCTCGCCGATCGCGGCGGCGACAACGTCACCAGCCGTCCAGGTGCCGCGCGTTACGGCTTCTCCAGCCACTCGCGCGTGCGACCAGCACTCGTGCGCCTGCAGGGACGAGGGCTCGTCGATGAGCGCAACGGCACGTGGTACATCGTCGATCCCCTCTTCAGCGAGTGGCTGCGTCGCTCATCACCGCTCGCGGACCGCCCGATCTCCGATCGGCCTCTGCAAGGCTAGGCTGTACCGCCTGGGCGGTACGCACCTGGACCTGGCGTGCGGTACAACAGCCAGTCCCCCTGTCCGCCGGGTGCCTGCGCCAGACCACCCGCTCGCGGGGTTTGAGGAGTAGACCGCTTCGCGTTGGTTGGTGGGTGTGCGACGGGTTTGTCGCGCACGACATCCTCGGCAACCCCAAGGTCAACGGTCGTATGCTCGCCCACGGGGCAGGACGCGCACGACCACGATCACCAGTCGCCGATCGTGGCGCTCGAACCGCACGCGCCAGTCGCCCACTCGCAGCCGGTACTCGTTGGAGCCTCGCAGGCGCTTTACGTCGCCGGTCAGTTCCGCACCGTCAGCGAGCCTCGTGATGGCGTCCAGGATGCGCTGCGTGTCGATGGGTCGAGTCCGCGGAGATCCTTGCGAGCACGCTCGTCAACTACGACGCGCCAGTGTGCCTGGTTCACCGATCGCCATCGAACTCGGCGAGCAAGCTCTCCAAGGGCACCGGCTCGATGCCCTGCGCGCGGTCAGCGTGGACTTTGGCGACCGCTCGACGCTCATCCTCGGTCTCGGGCTCGTCGTCAAGCGGCGCATGATCGAGCATCCAGGCGACCGGATCGCCCGAGGCATCTGCAAGCGTGCGAAGTGCCTCGCGCGCCTCGTCGTCAGTCATTGACTCGACGGCGTTGTGCAGTCGATCCTTGACGGTCATTGCGTAAACGTAGCATCGGGAATGCGGTTTTCGGAACCCGGCCGACCGCACAGATTGAGCGGGCGGTGCGGGCCTGTGCCAGTGTTGAGCAGATGAGCGACTCCCCCCTGGTCTCCTGTGTTGTGACCGTGTTCAACGGCGAGCGCTACCTGCGTCAGGCGCTTGACTCGCTGCTGGCCCAGACCCATTCCCCGCTCCAGGTCATCGTCGTCGACGACGCTTCGACGGATGAAAGCCGTGCGATCGCGATGGCCTACGGATCGCCCGTGCGCGTGCTCACCCACGCCGTCAATCGCGGACCCGCAGCGGCGCGGGCGACCGGCTTCGCTGTCGCTGACGGCGAGTACATCGCGTTTTCAGACGCCG
>CAJCHW010000094.1 GCA_903970125.1 Chlamydiota bacterium | reverse complement strand
GGCTTCGACGACATCGCAATCGTGCCGTCGCGGCGCACGCGGGACCCGGACGACATCGACATCACCTGGAAGCTGGGGCCGTATCAGTTCGAGCTGCCGCTGCTCGCGGCGGCGATGGACGGAGTGGTCTCACCGAGCATGGCCGGCGCTGTGGGCAAGCTCGGTGGCTTGGCTGTGCTCAACCTCGAGGGCATCTTCACGCGCTACGAGGACGCGGACTCGGAGCTGGAGCGCATCGCGATGCTGCCCAAGGAGCTCGCAACGCGCGAAATGCAGGACATCTACAGCGAGCCGATCAAGCCCGAGCTGATCGCCGAGCGCATCCGCGAAATCAAGGAGCACAAGGTGGTGGTTGCGGGGTCGATGACGCCGCAGAAGGTCCGCACGCACTATGAGCTCGCGCTTGAGGCGGGGCTGGATGTGCTCGTGATCCAGGGCACGGTGGTATCCGGCGAACACGTTTCATCGGTGTCCGAGCCGCTGAACCTCAAAGAGTTCATTCCCACTTTGGAGGTACCCGTGGTCGTGGGCGGCTGCGCTTCCTACCACACGGGCTTGCACCTGATGCGCACGGGCGCCGCCGGGGTGCTCGTGGGGGTGGGGCCCGGTGCGGCGTGCACGACGCGCGGGGTGCTTGGGATCGGCGTACCACAGGCCACCGCCATCGCCGACGTCGCCGAGGCGCGCTCGACGCACATGCTTGAGACGGGCGAGTACTGTCAGGTGATCGCCGACGGCGGTATGCGCAACGGTGGTGACGTGGCCAAGGCGATCGCACTCGGCGCCGACGCCGTGATGATCGGTTCGCCGCTGGCGCGCGCCTATGAGGCGCCTGGGCGTGGCTTTCATTGGGGCATGGCGACGTTTCACCCGACGCTGCCGCGCGGTACGCGGGTGGCGGTTGCCCAGAACGGAACGCTTGAGGAGATCCTGGTAGGGCCTGCCCGCGAGAACGACGGGACGTTCAACCTCTTCGGCGGGCTGCGCACCTCCATGGCCACGTGCGGTCACAAGGACCTGGCGGAGTTCAACCGCGCGGAGGTGGTAATCGCGCCGTCCTTGCAGACCGAGGGCAAGCAGCTTCAGCGCGAGCAGTCTGTGGGCATGGCGGCAGCGGGCAAGGCGGCTGTACTGGTCAATGACTGACGTGGCCCTTGGCGCCCCCGGCCTGGCCGTGATCGCGCCAGTCGCCGATGGGCGCTCGGTGCCGGATTCGGAGCCGGACAGCCCACCTCGCACCAGCCGCGCGCCTGAGTCGAAAGCCACTGAGGAGGTTGTGGTCGTCGACTACGGCGGCCAGTACTCGCAGCTGATCGCCAGGCGCGTGCGCGACTGCGGCGTGTTCTCGGAGTTGATCGCCCACAGCGCGCCGTTGGAGGAGATCGTACGGCGCAAGCCACGGGGGATCATCCTTTCCGGTGGACCGGCATCGGTCTACTCAGAGCATGCGCCGCGGCTGCGACGGGAGCTGCTGGACCTTGGCGTGCCGGTACTGGGCATCTGTTACGGCATGCAGCTGCTCGCTCACGAACTCGGCGGCCGCGTGGAGGAGGCCGCAGTGGGCGAGTTTGGCCGCACCGATCTGCGCGTGTCGAACCCCGGCGTTTTGCTGGCTGGCATGCCCGCCGAGCAGACCTGCTGGATGTCTCACCGCGACACCGTTTTCGAGGCCCCCCCGGGCTTTGACGCGCTCGCGGGCTCCGGGGTGTCGCCGGTCGCGGCGATGGAGGATGCCAAGCGGGGCATCTTTGGCATCCAGTTTCACCCGGAGGTCGTGCACACCCCTTACGGCCAGGAGATCCTGACGCGCTTTCTGACCGACATATGCGGTTGTGAGCGCACGTGGTCGCCGGCGTCGATCGTCGACGAACAGGTCGCACGAATTCGCGCGCAGGTCGGCGAAGGTCGTGTCATCTGCGGACTCTCCGGCGGCGTGGACTCGTCCGTGGCTGCGCTGCTCGTGCACCGCGCCGTCGGCGACCAGCTCACCTGTGTCTTCGTCGATCATGGACTGATGCGCAAAGACGAGGGTGTACAGGTGATCAGTGCCTTTCGCGACACCTTCAACGTGCCGCTTGTGGCCGTTGACGCCTCCGAGCGCTTTCTGGCGCGCTTGCACGGCGTGACCGAGCCGGAGGCCAAGCGCAAGGCGATCGGGGCGGAGTTCATTGAAGTCTTTCGCGAGGAGGCCGCGAGGCTCGCAGACGGCGACGACCGGGCTCAGTTCCTGGTGCAGGGCACGCTCTACTCCGACGTGATCGAGTCCGGCGCCGGCACCGGGGCGGCCAAGATCAAGTCCCACCACAACGTGGGTGGCCTGCCCGACGACCTGGACTTCGAGCTCGTCGAGCCGCTGCGGATGCTTTTCAAGGACGAGGCACGGGCAGTGGGCACTGAGCTTGGCCTGCCCGATCGACTGGTCTGGCGCCAGCCGTTTCCCGGTCCCGGGCTTGCTATTCGCATCATCGGCGGCGAGGCGACCAAAGAGCGCCTTGACCTGCTGCGCGAGGCCGATCACATCCTCCAAGAGGAGATCCGCCGGGCGGGACTCTATCGGGAGCTATGGCAGTCGTTCTGCGTTCTTCCCGACGTGCGCACCGTGGGCGTCCAGGGCGACGAGCGCACCTATGGCTACGTGGTGGTCATTCGCGCGGTCACCAGCGACGATGCGATGACCGCCGACTGGGCGCGCCTGCCTTACGACCTGCTTGAGCGGGTCGCCTCGCGCATGATGGGCGAGCTGCGCGAGGTCAACCGGGTCGTGCTGGACATCACCAGCAAGCCCCCCGGCACGATCGAGTGGGAGTAGCTCGGCCCCAGGCGCGCGCAACTTGGCCTATCATGCGTCTCGCGCCGCGCGCAAGTAGATGCGTGTGGCCGTTTTTTGGTGCCATGAAGACCTACGTTGCAAAACCAACCGAGCGCGAGCGAAACTGGGTGCTCGTCGACGCCAGCGGCAAGACCCTGGGACGACTCTCGACACAGCTCGCCGATCTCTTGCGGGGCAAGCGCAAGCCGGAGTACACGCCCCACGTAGACACGGGCGACTTCGTGGTCGTGATCAACGCCGAGCGCATTGCGGTCACGGGCAACAAGCTCAAGGCCAAGCGCTACTACCGCCATTCCGGTTATCCCGGCGGCCTGCGCTCACGGACGCTGACGGAAATGCTCGCGCGACGGCCCGAGGAGGTCATCAGGCTGGCGGTCAAGGGCATGATGCCCCGCAATCGGCTTGCTCGCAAGCAGCTGACCAAACTCAAGATCTACGCCGGCCCGGAACACCCGCACGCCGCGCAACAGCCAAAGCCCCTGGAGATTGATGCCTGATGGCAGACACGCCTGACACGCCTGACGTTCCCGAGTTGCCGAACAGCGGCGAGGAGCCGCAGGTTGCGGCAGGCGACGCTGAGGTTGGCGCTGCTGCTGGGGAGCAACCACGGGCAGCCGCGCCCAAGCGCCCGCGCAAGGCAAAGTCCAGCGCGGCCGAGGCCGCCGAGGAGATCGTTGCGGAGGCGGTCGCCGAGGAGATCGTCGCCGAGGTCGTCGCCGAGGAGATCGTCGCGCAGGAGGTCGCCGCTGCGGAGCTGGTTGCCGAGGAGATCGTTGCCGAGGAGATCGTTGCCGAGGAGGCAGCCGAGTCCCCGCGTGCCAAGCCCGAGGTGCCCGGAGCTCACCTGGAGATAGACATCGTCCCCGAGGGGGTCGATCCGCTCGGCCGCGAACAGCCCGAGGATCCGTACGCGAGCGCGTATGAGGAGGACGACGAGGAGGCAGTCACCGAGGAGGCCGAGGCCGAGGCACAGGAGCTTGCTCAGACGATCGTGAGCGCCGCCATCGATCTTGGCGCGGGAGCGCGCTACCGCGCTACGGGGAAGCGCAAGACGGCCGTGGCACGAGTGATTCTGCGGCCCGGTGCGGGTACATACCTGATCAACGGTCGCCCCTTGGACGAGTACTTCCCCAGGGTCACGCTACAGCGCAACATCTCGCAGCCGCTGGAGGCCGTCGGCTACGAGGAGCGCATGGACGTGGTTGCGCGCATGCACGGCGGCGGGGTCTCCTCGCAGGCCGGTGCGCTGCGCCATGGCATCTCAAAGGCCTTGCTGGAGGCCGACCCGAACCTGCGCGGCGAGCTCAAGCGCCGTGGCTTTTTGACCCGCGACTCGCGCGTCAAAGAGCGCAAAAAGGCTGGACTCAAGAAGGCGCGCAAGCGCCCGCAGTTCTCCAAGCGTTGAGCCGACCTCGGCTCTTTGGCACAGACGGCATCCGCGGACGGGCCGGCGAGCTACTCACTGCCGAGCTCGCTCAGGAGGTTGGAGCTGCGGCAACTGGCATCTTTGGCGTGCAGCCGTCGTCGGCTCACCCGGGCGCAGGTCAATCGCGCGCGCAAGTGCTGCTGATCTGCGACACGCGCGAGTCCGGCGAGATGTTGCAGGCCGCGCTTGCAACCGGCATCAGCCTGGCGGGTGGCGAAGCGCTGCTTGGGGGGGTGTTGCCGACACCGGCGATGCCACTTTTGATGCGCCGCTATGGCTTGGACCTTGGCGTGGTGGTGTCCGCCTCACACAATCCCTACTACGACAATGGCATCAAGCTCTTTGGCCCGGACGGCTTCAAGCTTTCCGACGACCAGGAGCACGAGATCGAAGCGCACCTGTCCGCCGCAGACGGAGCAGGCTACGGTGGGCAACAGGCCACTGCGGTGGCGGCTGAGGCGATCGACGGCGGTCGGGCGGGCTCGGTGCGTACGCTGCACGGCACCGAGGAGGACTACCTGCGCGAGCTGCAAGGGCGCTTCGCCAAGCTGGACCTGACTGGCACGAGGGTGCTGCTGGACTGCGCCAACGGCGCCACCTACCGAGTGGCACCGGAGATCTTTGCCCGCTTGGGCGCAAATGTGACCACGATCGCTGTCGAACCCGACGGTCGCAACATCAACGCAGCGTGCGGCTCGACGCACCTGCAGGCACTGATCGAGGGCATGGCGGCGGGCGAATATGACCTGGGCTTTGCCTTTGACGGCGACGGCGACCGCGTGCTCGCCGTGGACAGCGCCGGCGTCACCGTGGACGGTGATGAGCTGATGGCGCTCGTGGCGACGCACATGCAAGGCACGGGCAGCTTGGAGGGCAAAGGCGTGGTGGTGACGGTGATGACCAACTACGGCTTCCACACGGCGATGCAGCGGGCCGGCGTGGCGGTTGCGACCACCGATGTCGGCGATCGCTACGTGCTGTCGGAGCTGCGCAGCCGCGGGTGGGCCCTGGGCGGGGAGCAGTCCGGGCACATCATTGATCTCAGCTTCAACCCCTCCGGGGACGGGATCGCCAGCGCGCTGCTGGTGTTGGAGGCGCTCGACGGCCGTCCCCTGGCCGAGCGTGAAGCGATGCAGCGGCTGCCGCAGCGGCTGTTGAACGTGGCCGTGCGCGACCGCAACGCTCTGGCTGGCGCGGCGGGCGTGCACGAGGCAGCGCGCATCGCCAACGACGCGCTGGCAGGCCGGGGGCGGGTGCTGCTGCGTCCCAGCGGTACGGAGCCGCTGGTGCGCGTGATGGTCGAGGCCCCCACGGCGGATGAGGCAGACGGCGTCTGCAGCAGCTTGGCCGAGCTTGTGCAGCGCGAGCTGGCCTGACGCTGCCTGCCCAAGTGGCCCCATAGCGGCTGTCATACTCGCCTGACCGTGTGTGGAATTGTCGGCTACGTGGGCGCAAGGCCAGCGCAGGGGCTGCTGCTGGCAGGCCTCAGAAAGCTTGAGTACCGCGGCTATGACAGCGCCGGTATCGCCGTCATCGGCGACGACGGCGTCGATGCGGCCCGCGCTGTCGGCAACCTCGATGCGTTGGAGGCGAAACTCGGCCGCGACCTCGCTGCCGAAGGCGCAGCGGTGGCTGTTGTAACGCGGCCCGCCACAACGGGAATCGGCCACACGCGCTGGGCCACGCACGGGCGCGTGACCGAGGAGAACGCGCACCCGCACTTCGACAGCGCAGCGCGCGTGCACGTCGTGGTCAACGGGATCGTCGAGAACTACCTGGCACTGAAGGAGCGGCTGCTGCAGGAGGGCAACACGTTCACCTCCGAGACCGATGCCGAGGTGATTGCGCACGTGATTGCCGACCACTTCGACGGCGATCTGGCCGGCGCCGTGCGCCAGGCATATTCAGAGCTTGAGGGTCACTTTGCGTTTGTCGCCATGAGCCCGGAGGAGCCGGACACCCTCGTGGGCGCGCGCAAGGAGTGTCCGCTGGTGGTGGGATGCGGCAACGGCGAGCAGTTCGTGGCTTCTGCCATACCGGCATTCCTCGCCGAGACACGCGAGGTGCAGTACCTCGACAACGGCGAGGTCGTTGTCTTGCGCCCCGAGGGCACGACGATCACGACGGCTGCAGGCGACCCTGTCGAGCGCGCTGCGCAGACGGTGCATTGGGACGAGGAGGCCGCCGAACGCGGCGGCTTTGAGACGTTCATGCTCAAAGAGATCTATGAACAGGCCGATGCGGTCGCAGACACGATCTCCGGTCATTTGCAGCGCGAGGACGGCGTGGATCTGGGGATCGAGGGCGAGCTCGACGAGCGCGCGCTTGCGCAGGTCGGTCGCATCGTGATGGTGGCTTGCGGTACCTCCTACCACGCCGGCCTAATTGGTCGCTACGCGATTGAAGAGTGGGCGCGCGTGCCGGTGGAGCTCGACATCGCCTCCGAGTACCGTTACCGCAACCCCGTCGTGGGCCCGCGCGACCTTATCGTTGGGATCTCGCAGTCCGGCGAGACCGCGGACACGCTTGCGGCGATGCGTGAGGCGCGAGCGCGCGGCGCGAAGGTGCTGGCGATCACCAACGTCGTCGGATCTCAGGCCACGCGGGAAGCCGACGGTGTCCTTTACACATGCGCGGGCCTGGAGGTGGGCGTGGCCGCCACCAAGACCTTCGTCTGTCAGGTCGCGCTGATCTATTTGCTGGGCTTGCGACTGGCAGAGCTTCGGGGCACCTTGCCGGTGGAGCGCGTCGCCGAGCTGGTGGGCGAGATGCGGCGGCTGCCCCACCGCATCACCGAGCTGCTCGGGCCGGCGGTGGCCACGGGCGCGGCCGACGAACACACGGACGCGGCCGACGAGGACACGCTAAACAGCGTCAACAGCGTCAACAGCGGCAACGGCGCCACTGGCGCTGCGGGCTTCGCCGAGGGCGCGAGCGCGGGGATGCTGGCGCAGGTCCGGCGCGTGGCCGACGAGCATTGGACGAAGGAGTTCTTTCTGTACATCGGCCGCCACATTGGCCTACCGGTGGCGCTCGAGGGCGCGCTGAAGCTCAAAGAGATCTCGTACGTGGCGACCGATGCATACGCCGCGGGAGAGATGAAGCACGGGCCGATTGCGCTGCTCGATGAGTCGACACCTGTGGTGTGTGTGGCCACGGACTCGCCTGTGCTCGACAAGATGATCTCCAACATGCAGGAGGTCCGTGCACGCGGCGCGCATGTAATCGCGCTTGCCAGCGAAGGCAGCGCCAAGGTCACGCCGCACGCGGAGGTGGTTCTGGCGATACCCGCTGTGGACTGGATGCTGCAGCCGATCCTCGCCGTGATCCCGCTGCAGATGCTCGCGTATGTGATTGCCAGGCGGCGTGGATTGAACGTCGACCAGCCGCGCAACCTCGCAAAGACCGTCACGGTCGAGTGACGCTGCCGGCGTGGTGCACTCCGCTGGCCGATGCCGAGCGGATGCGAGCGATTGATCGTTGGGCGATCGAGCGCATGGGGGTGGGAGCCTTGGAGCTGATGGAGTCCGCGGGCGCCGCCGTCGCCGCGGTCGTCGAAGCACTGGCACCGGACGGCGAGGTGGCGGTCCTATGCGGCAAGGGCAACAATGGCGGCGATGGCTTTGTGGTCGCTCGGCTGATGCGCGAGCGCGGGCGCAGCGTGCGCGTGCTGTGCACCGGCGAGGCGGCGGATTACAGCGGCGATGCGCTGACCAATCTGGGGCGCCTGCCCGGTGAGCCCCCGCTCCTGTTGGGGCGCGGAGGCGGTGGCGCCGAGGCCGATCTGGAGGGCGCGACTGCTGTGGGCGCAGCAGCGGTGGTCGTCGATGCGCTGCTGGGGACCGGCTTTGCGGGCGTGCCCCGGGGCGCGGTGGCGGCGGCCATAGAGATGATCAACGGCGCCGGCGCGCCGGTGGTCAGCGTGGACGTGCCAAGCGGTGTCGATGCCTCATCGGGTGTGGTCGTTGGCGCGGCCGTGCGCGCTACCGCCACGGTGACATTTCACATGGCCAAGCCGGGACTCTGGATTGCGCCCGGCAAGGCGTATGCGGGCAGCGTGCACACGGTCGACATCGGCATTCCGCGGGGGGCGCTGGCTGCCACGGCGACGCCGGCGTCCGGCGAGGGCTCGGCCGAGGGCGGCGAGGTGGGGCTCGTGAGCGAATCGATCGCTGGTGAGCTGCCGGCGCGCGGAGCGTCGTCGACGAAGTTCTCAAGTGGCCAGGTGCTCGTGGTTGGCGGCTCGCTTGGCCTGACCGGGGCCGTGCGCATGACCGCCGAGGCGGCCGCGCGCGCGGGGGCGGGGTACGTGACAGTGGTCGTGCCGGAGTCCCTGCAGCCGGTGCTGGCGGCATCGATCACGCCGGAGGTGATGGTGCGGCCGGTGCCCGGCGACGTGGGCAGCCACTCGGAGGCCGGTTTTGAGGCTTTGCAGCTGGCTACGCAGCGCGCGGCTGCCGTGGCACTTGGTACAGGGCTGGGGCGAAGCGACGGGGCGGGCGCCATGGCGCGCGGGCTTGCAGCAGCCACAGAGCGAGCGTTGGTGCTCGACGCCGACGGCCTCAACGCTCACGTGGGCCATCTCGAGCAGCTTGCCCAGCGCACGGCGCCGACGGTATTGACCCCGCACGCGGGCGAGCTGGGGCGGCTGCTCGGCTGTCCCAGCGCCGAGATCGAGCGCGAGCGTTTGCGCAACGCGCGCTTTGCGGCCAAGCAGGCGCACGCGGTTGTTGTGCTCAAGGGCGACGACACGCTCGTCGTCGATTGCGACGGCAATGTCGCGGTTGGCAGGGGCGGCAGTCCGGCACTGGCCACAGCGGGTACCGGCGACGTGCTTACGGGAGTGATCGCGGCGCTGCTCGCGGCGGGCTTGGATGCGTTTACGGCCGCGGCCGCCGGCGTGTGGCTGCATGCCGCGGCCGGCGTTGAGGCTACATCCCGGCAGGGTTCGGCCGAGGGTGTGATCGCCACCGATGTGATCGCCGCGCTGCCTGCGGTCAGAGCCGGGCAGGGGATCGCGTGATGGCCGCCAGTTCCGCAGGGCTTGCGCGGAGGACCGCGGGTCCGGCCGCGGGTCCGGTACGCGCGGTTGCCGAGGTTGATCTTGCCGCGATCGAACGCAACTGCGCGCGCCTGCGCGCGGCGCTCGGCGACAGCATGCTGTGTGCCGTGGTCAAGGCCGACGCTTACGGCCACGGCGCGGTTGCCGTCGCGAATGCGGCGCTTGCCGGGGGCGCGCGGTGGCTCGCCGTGGCAACTACGCCCGAGGCGTTGCTGTTGCGCGGAGCCGGCGTGCGTGAGCCGCGGATCCTGGTGATGGGGGCGCTTACACACACCGAGCTGGGCGTGGCAGTGGGCGCCGGCGCCGACGTCGTGGTCTGGAACGAGCGCCAGGTGCAAGCGCTCGCTGAGACAGGGCCGGTAGCGGCCGGTGCCGCGCAGGCGCGTGTGCACGTCAAGCTGGACACGGGCATGGGCCGGCTGGGTACACGCGATGAGACCGAGGCCGCGCGTGTTGCCGACGCGGCACGCGATGCCGCAGGCGTCGAGCTGGCAGGCGTAATGACCCACTTTGCCACTGCCGACGACCGCGACGACGACGGTTTCTTCGACGCCCAACTCGAGGCGTTTGAGGCTTTTGCGGGCGCGATCAGAGCGCGGCACCCGCAGGTGCTGGTGCACGCCGCCAACAGCGCAGCGGTGCTGCGCGAGCCCCGCGCGCACTTCGACATGGCGCGGTGCGGGATCGCCGTCTACGGCATGGACCCGTTTGGGGCCGACCCCGACGCCCACGGTCTGACCCCAGCGCTCGGGTGGCATTCGTACGTGGCAGCGGTCAAGCTCTGCCGCAAAGGCCAGAGCGCCGGCTATGGACGGCGCTTTGTGGCCGAGCGCGACACGTGGCTTGGCGTGCTGCCACTGGGCTACGGCGATGGCTTTCGGCGGGCGCTCTCAAACAACGCCGACGTGCTGATCGAGGGCCGGCGCTGTGGCGTTCTCGGCACCGTGAGCATGGACAACGTGACCGTGGATCTGGGCTCCGACCCCGCCTGTCAGCGGCTCGTGGGCGCACGCGCGACGGTCATCGGCGACCAGGGCTCCGAGCGGATCACAGCGGAGGAGCTCGCGCGCCGGGTGCACACCATCAACTACGAGATCACGTGCGAGATCACGGCGCGAGTGCCACGCGTGCACATGCGCGCTGACACTGCAGCGCCGGCGCAGCAGGGCGCGTCGGCGGCGCGCGAGGTGCGCCGGCGCGACCGGGCGCAATGACCGGCGCTGCGGAGGCGCCACTGGGGGTCGCGCGCAAGGTCCTTGCTGGCAGAGACGCGTGGGTCGTCGGCGGCCTGATTCGCGACCGTGCCTTGGGCCGCGGTGAGAAGGTCCCAACACCACCCCTGCCGGCTGCGACCGCCGCCGCGACCCGCGCCGCGCCGCCGCCGGCGGTTGACGTCGATCTGGTGGTGCGCGATGACCCGGCCGACGTGGCGCGTGCGCTGGGCCGGGCGGGAGCGGGTGCGAGCTTTGCGCTTTCCGCAGAGCTCGGCGCGTGGCGTGTGGTCGCCAGGGACGGCTCCTGGCAGATCGACGTCGAGCGCCTGCGCGCCGACAGCCTGGAGGCCGATCTGGCCTTGCGCGATTTCACGATCAATGCCGTCGCGCAAACGCTTGACGGAGCGCACACGATCGATCCCTTGGGCGGCCTGGAGGATCTAGCGGCCAAGCGCTTGCGTGCGACCTCGGCGCAGGCGTTTGCGGACGATCCGCTGCGGGTATTGCGGCTGGTGCGCCTCGCGGTTGGATACGACCTGCAGGCCGACGACGCGACGCTTGCGGGCGCGCGTGCCTGTTCGGGCCGGTTGCTCGAGGTCTCGCCCGAGCGCGTGTTCACCGAGCTCAAGCTGATCGTTGACAGCGCCGACCCGGTGGCTGGAATCGGGCTCATGCACGACATCGGCGCCATGGCCGTGGTGTTGCCGGAGCTTGAGGCGCTGCGCGGGGTGCAGCAGAACCGCTTTCATCACCGCGATGCGTTCGGGCACACGATGGAGGTTTTGGCACAGGTCGTCGCCTTGACCACGGCGTATTTCGACGGGGACGGGGGGCCACTCGGGGACGCGTACGTCCAATCCGTGGTCGCCCTGCTTACAGCGCCGCTGGCCGACGGGCTCACACGCGCGGGTGCGCTGCGCTGGGGCGCGCTCCTGCACGACGCCGCCAAGCCGGCCACGCGCGCCGTGGGCCCCGATGGGCGCGTCACCTTTCTTGGACACGATTCGCGCGGCGGCGAGCTTGCGAGTGCGTTGATGGTCCGCATGCGCGCAAGCCAGCGCATGCGTGCCCACGTCGCAAGCCTCGTGCGGCACCATTTGCGACTCGGCTTCCTGGTCCATCAACCCCAGCCACTGGATCGGCACGTCGTCTACCGCTATCTGCGCACGTGTGAGCCCGTGGAGGTAGACGTCACACTGCTGTCGGTCGCAGACCGACTGGCGACGCGTGGAGACCGTTCCGAGCAGGCCATCGAGGCTCACCTCCAGCTCGCTCGCGCGATGCTCGGCGACGCGGTGCGCTGGCATGACC
>CAJCHW010000093.1 GCA_903970125.1 Chlamydiota bacterium | reverse complement strand
TTCTCCTGCTCCCACAGCCAGCACCGGCGGGTAGGCGGCCGGATAGAGCACGGGACCGCCTTCGTTGCCCGCCGCGGCGACCACATCTAGTCCACTGAGATGGGCGGATGCCACAAAGTTTTCAAGCCGTGCGAGTTCGCCCGAGGTCGGGCGCTCACTCCCGCCAAGGGACAAATTGATCACTGATAGGGCCGGGTCTACGCCGCTGTGCAACTGTCGGCAGTCTTCAACGGCCACCCCGTAGTAACCGAACGGGAACGTCACCTGCCCGGCTGGTAGCGCCTTCATGTTGTACACGCGGACCGACGTTGGCGCCAGACCCACCATCCCCCAGCCGTTGCGCGGCGCTGCCATCAGCATCGCCATCAGCGTGCCGTGTCCATCGGGATGGTTAGCCGGCTGGACACGCGGCTCCAGCCGGGCTATTTCGTCGTACGTGTCGGTTTCAGGAGCGATCGCCTGACCGCCAATCACCGCTGCTTCCGTGTCGGGGTTCTGATCAACCCCGGAGTCGACCATGCACACGATCCCCGGTTGTGACGGCGGCGGTGTGTACGCCAGCCAGGTGGCGTCAGCCGCTACCGCCTGAACCGTTGGGGTGCCCGGGCCTCCCACCTCCGCCGCCGCCTGCGTCGGCGCGAGCAGGCCTGCAGCGGCGGCTGTAGCCGCCGCTGCCAACCCGCCCACGCGGAGTGTTATGAACGGGCGTCTTTTCGCCGTCACTCGCACGTTCAGGTCTCTCTGACCGCCACCGACGACGACGTGCCTGTGGCGTTGCGAAACTGCCCCTCCGCCGGCGCCACTGCACGGAACTCATACGTATGCGAGCCACCCAGCCGGAAGCGGTACGTCGCGGCGTAGGAGCCGTTGGATTTGGCCCGCAACGCCATGAACGTGATCCACGAGCCGTACTCGGAGACCTTCTTCGCGCGCCCTCGCACGCGCCTGACAACCACCGCCAGCTCGCGCGCCTGGAGATACACGAGCTTGCCCGTGGACGGTCGCGGCGACGTCGCCACGAGTCCCGTAAGCCTGATCTGGGTGTGGCGGCGGACCCGGCGCGGCGAAACGTTCAATGACACGCGCCAGCTGGCAGCGCTACCGAGGGTGCCCGCGGCGCCCGATGGCGTCAGTCCCAGGCTGTTCAAATCGACCGTGACGGGACCGTCGTCGCCACCGTTGGAGCCTGCGCCACTGCCACCAGCGCTGCCCGCCCCATTTCCGCCATCGCCGCCCTCGCCGCCGCTGCCGCCGCTGCCTGCGGTCAGGCACCCACCGGAGCAGCTCACGGAGGAGCCCTGAGCTTCGGTGACCGCGAGTGTGGGGGCCGACGACGCCACGCTGCTGTGCAGCAGTCCATTGGCGACGTTGTCCGTGACCTTGGCCGTGGCGGTGGTCTTGTAGACCAGCTCATAGCCAACGTCGCTGGGAGTCGGTACATAGCTGGTGCCCGTCGCTCCCGTGATCGCCTGGCAGCTTGAGCTCGCCGCACACCGCTCCCACTGGCCGCCGACCGGGCCCGCCCACGCCTGTTCGGAACGCAGACCGAAGATGCCATTGGTGGCAGTGAGCGTGACACCAACCTGAGCTACCCCCGACACCGCCGGCGGCGATTCGAGAATTGGGCCATTCTCGGTTGTGAGCTTGCCGTCAAATACATTGGCCGTGTCCCCCGCTGCGTCTTCGACGAACACGCGCACGGTGTGTTCGCCGTCGGCAAGGTCGTTGGTGTTCAGCGTCTGGGTGCCATCGGCTTCCGTCACGCATGGCTGCGGGGACGCGAACGTCCTGATCGCTTGAGCCGGTTCCAGGTCGACACAGAGCCCCTTGTTTTCATCAAGTACGTGCTGGCTTAGCTGCTGCCCATCCACCAGTGCGGTGACGCGATACACGCCCGAGCCACTGTCCGCCGCTGTAAAGCTCCATTCCGCCTCGCCCGAAACCGGCCCCGGGCCTGCCTGAGGCCCATAGACGTGTTCGGCTTTGGGCACGCTTGCGTCCTGAAGCGTGAACTGGCCGGACTCGACTTCAAGGGTCGCGATCGGACGACTTGCGGCGCAGATGCCGCCTTCGCCATCACAAGACGCCCCCAACAACACCGAGTCGACGCCGTGCATCCCCGTCGCTTCGATCGTGGTGGGGTATACGGTTCCCGCGCCCAGATCGCGAAAGTCGTAGTCGGGATCCTGCTCGCCGGCGTGGTCGACGAACACGTCGCCGCTGCCGGCACCACACGGGACGGTCACGGGGCCGCATGCAAAGACGCCGCCCATGTTCAGCACGTACGACGAGATCGTGACGTTGTTGGGCGCAGCGTAGGTGAAGCCCCCGCCCTGCCCGTTAGCGTAACCGCTCGAATCCGGGCCGACTTCCATCGTGATCCGTTCCGCGGCCTTGCTACACGCACTGTTGTGGAACACACGCGAGGCCCCACCCCAATCTTCCTCGACGAGACCGTTGCTACCGATGGGCGTCCCACCCGGGGTCTGGCATAAATCCGCCACGAAAGTACCAGCGCGGGCGCCACTCACCCCCACCGTCAACGCGACTCCGGACAAGACAACTGCAAGCACTACCTCAAAGACCGCCAGCCGCCCCCGGCGGATAGCGGTACGGGCCGCTTCGTACTGCATCACCACTCCTTCGGTCGAATTCCTCTCCGGGCGCTCAGCGCCCGCCTACCTCGATGTCGAGCTACACGGCCCTGTGCCACCCCCCCGACTTCGCCAAGAGCGTCGCCACGGGCGCGTAACTCGACCGGCCCAGGTCACGGGACCCGCCCAGCTTTGCTGACAGTTATCGGCCCGTCGCCGAGTTGCGATCACGGGGGCGAGCGGATCCGCTGCGGCGGTTCGCGGAAACTGCACAGTTTTCTTGCCTCCGTTGCCAGCCCTTTGAGCGGTATTTGCGAAATTCGAAACCGAACGGGCACGAACAGCTGTCCAGTGTCGGCCGGCTGGTCATGCCATGCTCGCCAAATGACTGACACCGACGACTCCGGACGCTGGCTGCAAGTCGGCTCTCACCTCGCGATCCCAATGGCCGAGATCACACTGCGCGCGAGCCGCTCCTCAGGTCCCGGCGGCCAGCATGCCAACGTCACTGCATCGCGCGTGGAGGCAAGCTTCGACGTCGAGACCTCGCAGGTCCTGAACGAGGCTCAGCGTGCTCGCGTGCTCGCGCGCTTGGGTCCCCGCGTGGTGGCCATCGCCCAAGACGAGCGCTCGCAGCTGCGAAACCGCGAGCTCGCGCTCAAACGGCTCGCTGCGCGGCTGGAGGCAGCACTGATCGTGCCCCGCGCGCGCCGACCCACGCGCCCGACCGCGGCCTCACGCGCGCGCCGACTGTCCGCAAAGCGCCAAGCCGCCGAGCGCAAGTCTCAGCGCAAGCGCCCACTGAGCGACGACTAGCGGCGACTGCGCGGGTCTGAGCCCGAGCCGCCGCATCCGTGCTCGTGCGAACCGGACTCCGAGGTGTCATCAAGGTCCCCCTCGAGCACGACCTCGTACTCAACGTCAGCGGCCGAGCACGGCTTGCCGCAGCACTCACAGATCACAACCGGACGCAGGACCTCTCCGCAGCTATGACGATGGATCTCGCGCGGTAAGGCCTCGCTCTCGTCAAACAGATGGTCGTCGGCCCAAGCCTTGATCGTAAGCATGGGCGCAAAGAGCTCCAAGCCTGCCGCAGTGAGACGGTACTCATACCAGTCCGGGTCCGTGCGGTAACGAACCCGCTTCAACAGGCCAAGTTCGACCAAGACCGCGAGACGCGACGCGAGCACGCTGCGGGCGATGCCAAGGTTGCGCTGGAAGTAGCCGTAGCGGGTAACCCCAAAAAAGGCTTCCCGCAAAACCATCTGGGTCCAACGATCGCCGAGCAGATCCAACGCGCGACCAACAGAAAGCAGTTCCGGCCTAGGCGCCGAGTCAGACACGGCCTCCTGGGATCGCGCGTCGCCCTTGACACTTAACCCACGTAGCTGTAGTTCCCCGTCTGAAGCCACTTCCCGCACACCGGGTTCCGGCGCCTCCGACGCAGCTCGCTCGCAGCTCTCATCTTCCACAGCTGGTTCCTCCCCAGGAACTAGTTTGAGCGCCTCCCAGCAATTACCTGTTTTGGCCGTCGTGCCCTTGACAGGCCTCGTCGGTTCGGCAAGGATGGCACAGCGTGAGGATAGCAGTGAGATGGAGCCATGTGGTGCGGGTGCACACTCGGCCGGTGCACCCGCACGCGCAAGTAACTAGCTCCTAATTCAGAGAGTTTTTGTTCCATTCATGGCACGTTGGGCGCCTACCACGCCTGTGTTCTAGTTACGTTCGTCGTCGTTGCTCTGACCAGGCAAGGCGCCACTGCCGGTGGTCTACCTTGGCGGGCAGCGGCGACGATGTCGTTTACTACCGGCGTAATCACTCACACACTGCGCAATGAAGCGCATGGCCGCAGGTCTGAGCGCAGCGCGACCATGAGAACCTCCGGCCCAGTTCTCACGTCCGGCCGGTTCACTGCCGTGGCGAGCCCGCGATCGATTCGCCGCGGGCGTCAAGCAGCCGAGTTGAACCCGGATCGCAGTCGCAGCGCGCCAACCCGCTTGGCAGCAGCCGCGCGCTACAGTCTCCCTCGCGCGCCCAGCTAGCTCAGTTGGTAGAGCACCTCCATGGTAAGGAGGGGGTCATCGGTTCAAGTCCGATGCTGGGCTCTTAGAAGGCTTCTGCGTCCGGCGAACGACTGCCGCCGGCGCACGCCAAACGGCCTACGTCTACCCGACAGGCGACGGCGCGTGCGCCGTCTGCCGTGCCAGCTCAGATCGCGCTGCCTGAGCCGAGCCGGCCGCCTGCTGCGGCTGTGCAGCGGCAAACGTGCGTCGCACCCTGCTGTCCAACCGCCGTTCGCGCCAGGAAGTCCAGGTGACGCGATCCCCCAATGTGCGACCCGCCGAGCCGGCCACGCACTGTGCCCGTCGCCAGCTCAGCAGGCGGTCCTGGTGGGCTGGATCAGAGACGATCGCCTCGACCTGCCGTGCCGGCGCCAGCTGCTGCGCCTCCTGCTCGGCGAGCTTGAACTGAACCTGTCGCATGTTCGCGAACGCAGCGTGCAAGCGGCCAAAGCCGAAGCTGTCGACAGCGCGCGCCACGGCCTGCTCGTGCTCATCCCACTGACGCAATCTGACGTCAAGCCGGCGCATCCCCGGCGCCCACGAGCGACTCCTTTCGGAATCCTCGAGCATCGCCAAGACGTCGGCCAGCGCGCACGCTAGCGCTTTTCTCTAACGTGCGCCGCCGATGGCAGCCGTCGAGCAACCAGTAGCGCCTGCCCCAGCCACTGTCGCCGTGCAAGCCCGGGCGCTCACCCGACGCTACGGTGACGGCTCGACCGCTGTCGATGCATTGCGCGGCGTCGATCTGGACATCCGCGAACACGAGCTCGTCGCCATCATGGGACCATCGGGCTCCGGCAAGTCCACGCTCATGCACCTGCTTGCCGGGCTCGACCGGCCCACATCGGGGACTGTCACGGTCGGGGGCACCGAGCTGAGCACCCTCTCCGACGCGCAGCTCACACTGCTGCGACGCAAAGCGATCGGCTTCGTCTTTCAGTTCTTCAACCTGCTGCCCATGCTCGACGCCGAAGAGAACGTGCTGTTGCCCCTGTCGATCTCCGGTGAGAAGCCCGACGCCGGTTGGCTGGACGAGCTTTTTGCGCGCGTCGGCTTGTCCGAGCGACGCCACCACCGGCCCGCCGAGCTCTCCGGCGGCGAGCAGCAGCGCGTGGCAATCGCGCGGGCGCTGATCTCGCGACCCACGATGCTGCTCGCCGACGAGCCCACGGGCAATCTCGACTCCGCCACCAGCAGCGGCATCCTGGAGCTCATGCGCGACTCCGTCGAGGCGTACGGACAGACCACCGTGATGGTCACCCACGACCCCCGGGCTGCCGCCACCGCCCATCGCGTGCTCTTCATCGCCGACGGCCTGATCGTCAAGGAGCTCGCCGCTGCAAGCGCGGCGGAGGTGCTCGCCGTGATGGGCGACATCTCCGCCTGATGGGAGCGCACCGGCCGTGCTGCGCGTAGCGCTCAAGGGCCTCGCCCGGCGCAAGCTCCGAGCCGTGCTCACGGCTGTCGCCGTCGTCCTCGGAGTGGCCATGATCAGCGGCACCTTCATCCTCACCGACACGATCGAATCCGCGTTTGACACGGTCTTTACGGTCGCCTACAAAAAGACCGACGTAGTCATCTCCGGCAAGAGCGCCATCACCGAATCCGAACAGGAAAACGAACACGAAAGCGGCTTGCCCGCGTTCTCGGAATCACTGCTTGCGCGCGTGCGGGCGCTGCCCGGTGTGGCCGAAGCGCAGGGTTCCATTCAGGACCGCGCGCAGCTTGTCGGGCGCAACGGCAAGGTGATCTCGACCGGCGGCGCCCCGGGCCTGGCATACAGCGTGCACGCCTCCGGAAACCAGCGCTTCAATCCACTCGAACTCGTGCGTGGCACGTGGCCCGTGGGTCCAAACGAAGTGGCCATCGACGCCAACACCGCCGAACGCGACCACTACATCGTCGGCGATGACATCGGCGTGATCGCCCGCGGCGCCGAGCAGCACATGCGGATCGCCGGCATCGCCAAGATCGGCGGGGTCTCCTCGCTCGGCGGCGCCACCATGGCCATCTTCAACTTCCCAGTCGCGCAGCGGCTCTTTGACAAGGTCGGCAAGCTCGACTCGATCTCGGTAGCCGACAGCAACAGCTACTCGCCCGCGCAGGTGGTGGACGAGATCGCACCCATCCTGCCCGTGAACGCGCGCGTGCGCACCGGCCAGGCCGAAGCCCGCAAGAAGACGGAAATGACTGGTGAAATCCTCAGCGTGATCCGCGATTTTCTGCTCGCGTTCGCGGGGATCGCACTCTTTGTGGGCAGCTTTGTGATCGCGAACACCCTTTCGATCACAATCGCTCAGCGCACCCGCGAACTGGCCACGTTGCGAACGCTTGGTGCGACGCGCAAGCAGGTGCTGCGCTCGGTCATGCTCGAAGCCTTCGTGATCGGCGTCGGCGCCTCCGTGATCGGCCTTTTCCTCGGGCTCGGACTGGCCAAGGGGCTCAACTCCGTGTTCGTCTCCCTGGGAATCGACCTGCCCCAGGCCGCCACCGTCTTTGCCACCCGCACCATCATCGTGTCCCTGCTCGTGGGCATCGTGATCACGGTGCTTGCCGCGCTGCGGCCCGCCATCCGCGCCACGCGCGTGCCCCCAATCGCAGCCGTGCGCGAGGGAGCTGTGCTGCCCGCCGGGCGCTTTGCCCGGTACGGCCCCCAAATGGCGCTGTTTACGATCGGATGCGGCGTGGCCGTGATGCTCGTGGGCCTGCTTGCGAGCTCGCTTTCCACCGGCTCCAGGCTGCTCGGGCTCGGGCTCGGCGCCGTCGGCGTGTTCCTCG
>CAJCHW010000092.1 GCA_903970125.1 Chlamydiota bacterium | reverse complement strand
TCCGGAAATTCCTTGTCCAGCGTGCGTTTAGCCCATGCGTACTGGCCGCCCTGCAACATCCGCTTCACCGCGTGTTCGGTGAGCGGCACCATGTTGTCGAGCAGCTTGGCGCGCAGAAAGTCCTCAAATGACGGCGTCGCGAATTGCGGGTCGAGCTTGAGCGAGACGCGCAAAAAAGCGTCGAAATCCTTGCGCAAATTAGCGACGGTTTCGTCTTTGAGTGAAAGGGTGATCTGACCCATGTCTTATCCCGTTTGGTCCTCCCGCGTTGCACCGCAAAAGTGCCGCCTTCTGCGAACAGCCCCGTGACAGGGCGACGTCGATGCTCGACGCGGTTGATCCTGCTTGTTGCCGCGTAACCAGCGGGAGTCACTTCCCGGCGAGCGGACCTCGACTGCTTAACGGCGAACCAGGGTAAAACTTGAGGGCGCGGCGTGTTTTTGCCGCAGGGTGCAGCGCCGCGTGCGGCGCTGCACAAGGCTGGCGGTGCAAGGCAGGTAGCATGCTCTATTTGAGCACGACCCCTTGCCAGACAAAAAAGACCGCGAGGCCGACGGCGATCGTGAGCAGCGGCCGGCGCGTCAGGGCGCTGACGGCAACCGCGGCGAGCGCGCCAACCAGTTGCGGGTTGCGCCAGGTCAGCTCGGCGCCGCCGCCGTGGGGCGAGACGGCCATCGGCACGATCAGGGCGGTCAGCACCGTCACCGGCACGAACCCGAGGGCGGTGCGCACGAGCGGTGGAAACACCAGCCGGTCGCCCAGCACGAACACCGCCGCGCGGATCATCCACGTGATCAGCGCCATGCCGAGGATCAGAACGACGTAGTTCATTGCGCCACCTCCGCCGTGCGCCGTTGGCTGCCGGGGCGCGACAGCAGGACGCCGACCACGACCCCCGCGAACACCGCACCAAGCAGGCCCAGCTTGTACGGCCAGGCCTGCCAGAAGAAAGCCAGCGCGCCCGAGGTGGCCGCGGCGGCGAGGTACCGCAGCGCGACCAGTTGCGGCACGACGATCGCGATAAAGGTGGCGACCATGGCGAAATCGAGCCCGAGCGACTGCAGACCGGGGAACGCCGCGCCGAACAGCAGGCCGGCGAGCGTCCAGATCTGCCAGTTGAGATACATGGCGAGGCCCGCGCCGAGGAAGTAGTACGGACTCACCGAACCGGGCGGATGGTGCCGGTAGTGCGACCAGGCGACGGCGAAGACTTCGTCGGTGAGCACGCCGCCGAGCGCGAGCCGCCAGCGCAGCGGCAGATGCGAGACGTAGGGGGCGAGCGTGGCGCTGTACAGCACGTGGCGCAGGTTGACGACGAGGGTGGTGGCCAGCACCACGGCGAAACTCGCGTGGCCGGCTATCAGGCCCAGCGCAATGAACTGGGCCGAGCCGGCGAAGACGACGAGCGACATCAATTGGCCGTGCCACAGGTGCAGCGGGCCGGACGTGACGAGCGTGCCGAAGATCACGCCGAACGGCGCCGCGCCGACCATCATGGGGATGATGTCGCGGGCGCCGGCGGTGAGTTCGGCGAGTCGGGTCGAGTGGTTGGGGTGGGTCAATCTTGTCTCCTTGGTCCGCCGAGCATAGCTGCGGCGGGGTGGGAGCGCTTGTACGTTCTTGCGGTGGGGGGCTGCGTCGGCGCGCCTGCGCTCAGGCGGCCTGCCAGCGCCCCGGCGGTACCCCGAACATGCGCCGGAAATGCCGCGTGAAGTGGCTTTGGTCTGTGAAACCGCTGGCCGCAGCCACCTCGGTGACCGACACGCCCGCGCGCAATGGCGCCAGCGCCCGTTGCAGCCGGACCTGGTTGCGCCACGCATGCGGCGGCAGACCGGTGCTCTCGGCAAAGAGGCGCGCGGCGTGGAACGGCGACAGGCCCACGGCACCCGCGAGCTCGGCTAGCTGCAGCGGGGTGGTGAGGTCGCCGGTCAGACGCTCTTTCATGGTGGCCACGCGCGCGTCGTCCGAGGCGAGCCGCGCCGGCCTGCTCTGGCTGCCCGAATAGCGGACGAGCAGTGTCGACAGGGCGTCGAGCATCGCGGCTTCAGCCGCGAGCGGATCGGCTTGCGCTTCGAGCAGACGGTGAGCGCGGGCGAGGCGCTGGGCGAGCCCCGGATCGCGGATCACGCCGGGTTCGAACCATGGCAAATCCTGCTGCTGGCCGGCGACGTCTGAGGCGAGTTGCTGGAGGAAGTCCACCGGCGCATACAGCACGCGATAGCGCCAGCCTGCCTCGATCGCCCGCGCGCCCGTATGCAGTTCACCCGGATTGATGATGGGCACGCTACCCGCTTCGGCGACGTAGTCCGTGCCCAGATACCGGTAGCCCTCCGCACCGGCCACGATCACCGGGATGGTGTACGCGTCATGCCAATGCGGCGAAAACTCGTGATCGTGATATTCGGCCGTGAGCAGATCCGCACCGGGCAAAAGCGGCGTGCGCCAGTAGCGGGCGGAATCGCGGAAACGGGTGACGGTCATGATGAAAGTCCAGCTCGGTCTGCCAGTTTAGCGCGGGCGGACCGATACCGGCCTGGCCGCTTTCACTTAAGCGGAATGGTCGTGCCGGCGGGCATCGGCACGGCTGTTACGCTGTTTTTTGCGCTGCCGCTCGCGACCCTGTCGCTATAGGTCAGATACACCAGCGTGTTGCGCTTCGCGTCGACCACGCGCACGACGTGCAGGGTCTTGAAGATCAGCGACATGCTCATGGAAAACACATCGGCTTGCTGTTTGAGCGGTCCGGTGAATTTGATCGCACCGACTTGCCGGCAGGCAATCGACGCCTCCGTGGGATCTTCCGCGATACCCAGCGTACCTTTGATGCCGCCCGTGCGGGCTCGCGAGACATAGCAGGTGACGCCGTTGACGAGCGGATCGTCGTAGGCCTCGACCACCACGCGGTCGGAGCCGGTGAGATGGAAGTTGGTGTTGACGCTGGCCACTTCCTCGCTGTGGGCGAGCGGAGCGAAGAGCGCAGCAGCGGCGAGGGTGACGCACAACAAGGTGGATTTCATCGGGAGACCGGAATGATCGCGCAGGGAAAGTACCATCGTATAACGGCAAGCCTGACGCAGGTGGGTGTGTGAGTGTGTGGGGACCGCCGAAGGGGGCGCGGAATATAGGACCGCCGAAGCGACTCGCATCCGTTGCGCACATTGATATGTTGCGTAGCGCCAAAACAAAAGGCCCGCACGGATGCGGGCCTTCGAATTTTTTGGCTCCTCGACCTGGGCTCGAACCAGGGACCTACGGATTAACAGTCCGGCGCTCTACCGACTGAGCTATCGAGGAACAGCAGTACAACCTTTACATAAAAAAGCCCGTTTTGGTTAACGGGCCTTTTGCAATTCTTGGCTCCCCGACCTGGGCTCGAACCAGGGACCTACGGATTAACAGTCCGGCGCTCTACCAACTGAGCTATCGGGGAACAGCAAAAGCAGAGAACGAAATTGTAGGGGGTGCTCCAGGACCTGTCAATACCCCGAGCCCATCTCTATTTCATTCGAACCGCGAGCATCTTGCATGGGACCGGAGTAACGAGCTTTGCATGGGACCAGAGTAACGCGCTGAAGCGCGAACTCTGGTCGACAGGCGCGCCGCGCTGAAGCCCTGGCCAGGCGGGCGCACCGCCCATGGCCGCTCAGCGGGCGAGCAGGGTCAGCTTTTCCTTCACGTCCTTGAACTCGTCTGCCTCGGGCAGCGGAGCCTTGGTTTTCGTGATGCTGGGCCAGTTCTTGGCGAGATCGGCGTTCAGCGCGACGAAGTCCTGCTGGTCGCCCGGCACGTCTTCTTCAGCGTAGATGGCGTTCACCGGACATTCGGCGACGCACACAGCACAGTCGATGCACTCATCGGGGTCGATCGCGAGGAAGTTGGGACCTTCGCGAAAGCAGTCCACCGGGCACACATC
>CAJCHW010000091.1 GCA_903970125.1 Chlamydiota bacterium | reverse complement strand
TGAGAGGTCCACGGACCCTTCGCACAGCGATCCGTTGGCCGACAGCAGCGAGTTCGGACCCGCCGGCAGGTCCAGCGTGAAGCTCGAGATCGGCACGTCTGGGTTTGACCCGAACGTCGCGGTGGTGATGCCCGCCTTGATCGCTGTATGCCCGTCGAGAATCAGTCGCACGCCGGACCCGTTGAGCACGACCTCCAGGTCGGGGAATGATCGACCGCGTGAGACGATGTAAGCGGGTCCGCTGAGCGTGCCTGACAGCGTTGGGGTCACCGCCGTGCCCGTGCCCACGTGCGAAGCCGCCGGGCACGCGTTCGGGTTGGCCTGGAAGGTGGCCTGCGAACAGGCGTGGGTGAGCGTCGAGGCGCGCGACGGCAGCTGCGCGGGCAGCGTTGTACTGACGGACGCGATATTGGCCTGCGCAGCCGGTTGGGTGATCTTGATCTTCAGAGCGGCGCCATCGCTTCGCGGAGTGGACGCCGTCGAGGAGGCGGTCAGCGAGGGGTCAAATGCCAGTGAGGAGCAGTTCGCGACCGTGAACGGGGAGGTGAGCGTGGCCTGAGCTTCCGGCGCTACGGAGCCAAGGCTCGTTTCGTCGGTCAGCGCGCTGCAATCGGTCGGGTTGATGATGAAGCCGGGGCGATCGATCGTGACGCTCAGTTCTCTGATCCTTAGCGGGATTCCGCCGACGCTCGTGGGCAGGCCGGCGGAGGTCTGGCCCTGCACGGTGGTGGCCACAATGACGACGGTGATCTGCGCGGTGGTGGGGTTGATTTCGACCTTTGCGCGCGAGACCGCTTCGCCGAAGTAGAACGGACCGGCGCGAGTCGGTACCACGATCGAAAGGCCGAAGGGCGCACCGTCGTAGCCTTCGGTGAGGTAGACCGCACCGGTGAACGCGAATGGTTCGCCCGAGCCGGCGAGGATGCGCACGCTGCCGATCGCACTGGCCTGCGGGCATGTGCCGGCGTTTGCCGCGGCTTCGTCGCACAGGGGCACCGAAGCAAGCTTTGCGCTGATGCCGGCTGGAAGCGTGGCCTTCAGTTGCTGCACGTAGCGCTCCCCCACCGGCCGGACCACGCTGAAGGTGAGCGCACTTGCGCTGCCGGCCGTTTGAGGCGACACCGTCGCCGTCGCGGTCAGCGCGGGCGAGCCGAACTGCGGCAATGTGCAGTTGTCGACTTCGAACGCCGTTTCCGCAAGCAGCGCGCTGGCGCCGGAGAACGGCAGAAGCTCGCCCGTGCTCGCCGCCGTGCCACACGAGAGCGGGTTTGAAAGCACCGCCGACGGGCCGCCCCTGAAGCTCAATCTGAGGCTGGTGAACGGCAGTTGTGGGTTTTCCAGGAACGTCGCCACGACGCGTTCTTCGCCGTTGGTCGTGATCGTGCCGCGCAGGCGCACCGCAACGCCGTACTGCTTGACGTTTTCAGCGGTGACGTAGATCGTGTATTCGTGATCCTGCAACTGCGTTGCCGTGGGCGTGCCGAGGTAGATGCCACCACTGAGCGCGCCCACGGGCAGCATCGGCGCTTCCAACTGCACCGTTCCCAGCTTTGAGCCCGCCGGGCAGGCGACTTCGGCGATCGCGGTGCGCGTGCCGTCCGCTTCGATACCCGCCTCTTCGGGCGTGCACCCTTCCAGACCCGCGGCGGCCGCGGGGTTCAGGGTCATTCCGCGTGGGAGCTCGATTGCGGCTGCCTTGAGGTCTGAGGATCCCAGTTCGGTGGCGTTCTGATTCTGCGGCATCGTGATTTCCACGCTTGCCGCGTCGACCTTGTCGGAGGTGCGGTTCGAGGGGCTCACGACCACGTTGGGCGCAAACGGGGGCTTGTCACATCCTTCGACGACGCCGGGTATATGTGTGGACGCCTGCGACGTTTCGGCTGCCGTGCCCGGCGGCAGTTCGGAATCCTCTGAAGGGCCGTCGCCGTAGCCGTAGGATTCCAGCTCGATGTGGGCTTCGATGGGGCCACTGCAGGCGCTTGGCATGCGCACGAAGCCGCTGCCGACGGCGTTGCCGTTGAAGCTTTGCCGGACGGACAGCAGTGCGAGGCCGTCGGGTAGATTGTGCAGTTCGAAGTAGGGGTGAAAGTCGCCGCTCACGAGCCCGGGTTGGCCGGCTTCGGTGTGCCAGCTCAGTCCGCCTTCGATGAAGCTGGCGCCGGTGAAGAAACTGGAGAACCCCGTCTCGAGCGGAAGCCCGGCTCGCGGCACGAGGTTGTAGATGGGTATCCGGTATTCGCCCGGTTTGAAGTCGCCTTCGTTGACGAAGTGGAGTTCGATCGCGCCGACTTCGGATTGCGGATACTGCGAAGCGCACTGTTCTGCTTCGAAGGTTGCGAGGGGGCACTGCGGCACCGCGCGAGGGTTGATCGACAACCCCTGCGGCAGGTCGACGCGAACGTTGCGCGCCTGGCCGATCGGAAACTGCCGGGGTTCCGTGGCTTCCGTGTCTTCCGTGTTTTCGGTGCCGCGCTCGCTTTCTTCGGTGTTCAGGCCGAAGGTGACCACGCCGTATTGCGGGTGCCCGTCGGCCTGCGTGTAGGAGACCGTTGTTTGGTGGTTTTGGAGCTGCGTTTCAAGCGCGCCGTACGTGCACTGTTCCAGTTCTGTAGTCAGAGGCGGTTGGTCTTCCGGGCTGCACGTCCCGACTTCGAAGTTGTCTTCCGTGACCCCGAAGCCGGTGGTGGCGTTGGCGAGCAGTTCGCGCCGCGGATGTCCAGCTGCCGGTGCGGCTGTCGCCAATGCAGCGACGAGCGCCAATACGATCGCCGCGGACGCGCGAGACGGCGCACGCCGGCTGTGGTGGGCGCGCCGGCTGCGCGCCGACTCTTGAGGCCCCGGCGCCATGCCCGGAATATCGGCGTAGCCGGCGCCGGTCTTGAGTAGGGCGGACCGCATGCCAGCCAATTCGCGGTGGCCGCGGCTCCCCCTGCCACGGCCTGCGCCGCCACCAACGGGCCGCGCAGGCAATGCGCTGACTGCGTGCGATCAGCGCCTGAAGGTGACCTTGCCCGTCGAGGCCCAGGACACGCCACCGCGCTTGTGTGGCGTAAAGGCGACGCGCACCTTGATCTCGAGCCTGTGCTTGCGGTTCAGTGCGCGCACGCCCGCGCCGGTAAGGGGCACCCGCACGCGGACGAGCTTGGCCTTGGATGGGTGGAGCGTGACCACCGCCAGGTTGTCGCCGGTTATGCGGACCGTGCCGCGCTGAGGCACCCTGAAGCCCATGATCGCGCTGTGACCCTGAGCCCGGTGTTGCGTGATCGGCAGGCACCCGAATACCGCCAACCGCGTCTTCTGCGTCAACACGGTGCCGTTCTGTCCGGTGAGCGTCGTTGGCATATAAAGGGGCACCGTGCAGAAGCTGCCGTTGGACGACAGCAACGAGTTAGACGCCATCGGCAGCGTCAGCGCGAGCGTCGAGATCGGCACGTCTGGGTTGGCCGCGAACGTTGTAGTCGTGACGTCGCCCTTGATCACGGTGTTTCCGATGAGCACTACCTGCACGCCGTCACCCTGCACGACCAGATCGAGATCGGGGAAGGCGTGCGCGGCATGCGAGACGATGTATACAGGGCCTGTCAGCTTGCCTGGGAGCGTGGGCGTTACGACCGAGACCTTGCCCACCAGCGACGATGCCGGACAGGCGAGGATGTTCGCCGCTGCCTGCGCTTCCGGGCAGGCGTGGTTGAGCGTGCTCAGGCGCGAAGGCAGCAGCGCCGGCAGCGAGGTCACGGCGGACTTGATATTGGCCTGACCGGCGTGCTCGGTGATGTTGACCGTCAAGCTCGCGCCCTTGCTGCGCGACGTCTTCGCGCTGGTCTGCGCCGCAAAGGTGGGCTTGAACTGCAGAGCGCTGCAGCCTTCGACTCCAAACGGCGACGTGATCGTTGCCGTCGCGGCCAGCGTGGACACGAGACTGGATTCGGTCTTCAGTTCGCCGCAGTTGGTCGGGTTCAGTGTGAAATTGGGGCGATCGATGTCCAGCGTCAGTTCCTGGATACGGATCGGAATGCCGCCCACGATCGTGGGTAGACCGCTCACTTCTGCGCCCTGCACGAAGCTCTTGACCACCGCCACCGACACCTGCGCGGTGACGTGGCTGATTTCGATTTTCGCGCGGGTGACCAGTTCGCCGAAGTTGTATGGCCCCGCGGCGGTGGGCACCACGATTGACATCCCGTATGGGGCACCGTCGTAGGGAGCGGTCAGGTAGACCCTGCCGATGAACGGGTATGGCGTACCCGATCCGGCCGCCACGCGTACCGTGCCGATCAGGCTTTCCGCCGAGCACGTCCCGGCGTTGGCCTGCGCTTCGGCGCAGAGCGGCACAGACGGGATCTTGGCGACCACGCCGGGCGGCAGCGTGGTGGTCATCTGCTGCAGATACTGGTCGCCCTGCCCGCGCTTGAGCGTGAACGTGAGGTTGCTTTCAGATCCGCCCGTGGTGGGTGTGACGGCCGTGCTCTGTGACAGTGACGGAGCGGAGAACTGCGGCGAGGCACACGCTTCAACCGCGAATTCACTGAACGGAGTGGCGACGTGGGGAATGAGTTCGGCGCCTGATTGTTCCTGCGCATATGGAGTAAAGGACGTAGTCGATAGCGCGCTACCGCACGTCAGCGGATTTGCGATCGGCGCATAGTTGCCACCGTTGAAATGCAGCGTGAGCTTGCGAAATGGCGCTTCAGGGGCGTTCTTAAACCCTTCGGCGGGGGAGTTGCTGATCGTCGCTGTGAGCTGCCCTTCGGAACCGACGGTAACGGTGCCCTTGGTGCGTACCTGCACGCCGTATCTGGCCGATTGGGCATCGAGGTAGATCGTGTAGGGGGGTCCGGTGATCGTCAGGCCTTCGCCGCTTGGCCCTTCAGCCTGCCCGAGGTAGATGCTCCCGGTCAGCGAGCCCGGCGGCAGCGTCGGCACTTCGAGCGACACCGTTCCAAGCTTGCTGCCGGCTGGGCATTTGACCGCCACCGGCGGGCGGATTTCAAACGCCCTTGATTCGCCGGCCCCCAGGCCGAACTGCTTCTGGGTACAGGCTTCAAGGCCAGCGGCGGCAGACGGGTTGAGCGTCATCCCCTTGGGCAGTGTCACGGTCGCTTCCTTGACGTCCGCGGTGCCGGGTTCCGTGAATTCTTCTGTGCGCTGAGGCACGCTCGCTTCGGCGGTGATTCCGTCGGTGCTGTCGGATGCGTGCGTTTCCGGTGTCAGCACAAAGGTGGGAACGAACTTCAGCAGGCCGCATTGTTCGGTGCCTAGCGAGGCCGTGTACTGACCGCTCGCGAGTTCTCCGAGGTAGGATTCGAGCTTCAATCCGGTCGTCGTGCTTGGGCCTTCCTGTGAACATGACGTCCCGTTACGGATAAAGCCCGATGAGCCTTTAACGCTGCCTTCTTTGGTGTTGCCGCGGAAGGTCAGCCTGGATTCGATCAGGCCGGGCGTCACGTTCTTGATAACGAAGTAGTCATGGTAGTTGGTGGCCCATTCGACGCTGCCTTCGATCAGGGTGTGGAAGTACACCCCAGCGTGGCCGACGTTTTCGGCCGAGAGCGCGACGCCGAAGAGCAGACCGACGCCGTTTGGTGGCGTTACGTTGTAGACATTCCCTTCCAGCGGAACATCGGCGTAAGGGTGGGCAACGATCCCGGTTGGAATGAGCAAAAGGACTCTGTTCGTGCCGATGATGCTTTCTGCGGAGCAGGTGCTTGGGGTAAAGATGTGTAGGACAGGTTCGACTTCGGTCGCCGCGAATTGTTCCGGCGAGCATTGCGGCACTGCCTCGGGGTTGGTGACGACGCCGGGGCTTACATCGACGCGAACGTTCTTGACGCTGGCGGCGCCTTTGGAAGGCCGATAGCCTTCGGGATACAGCACCCCTTCGGTTTCTTCGGTGTTAACTCTGAAGTCGGTGATGCCGTAGGGGACATAGCCCCCGGCCTGTGTGAAAAGTTCTGTTTTAGCTTGAGCAGGTTCTGGGTGGGAGGCGCCTTCCCCGCACGTCCTGTGTTCGGCGTTGCAGTTGGCGGCGAAAAAGCTATTCACGCCAATCGCCTGCGCGGCGGGCGCAAACGCAGCAATCGCTGCCGCGACCGAAACCAGGGCTGATGCCGTGGTGGCGAGGTAGGTGGCACGACGGGCTGTCGTGCCCCTTGGACGCCGTCGAACACTTGCGCGACCCTCCGATGACCGGCCGAAAGTGGGGAACACGCTCATGAGTACCTCCCGATGCGATGTTAAGTTCTAACGCCGGTTACCCGCAATACAAATGCCGGTGACCCGAGGCGAGCTACATGTCCTCTTTCGGCAGTATGCGAGCGGCGTATTTCTAGAAGCAGTATTCACAACACTAGCGGGTCGCCAATAGTTGCGAGCCTTTTTTCAACGCATGGCTCAGTCCGCACGGTCGCGAACGTCGAAAAAGAGGCTACGAAGCGACCGTTACCCGCGGCCAAGGGTCTCAATCAGCGGAACGCGCATCACGCGCCAGGTTGCAAAGAGCGCACCGCCTGCGCCCAAGGCGAGCCCGACGATCAGCCCGCGCGCGAGCACCCACAGAGTGATCGAGGGTGAGACGAACACGGCGACGTTGAGCGCTCCGACCACGAGCTGCGCGGCCGCCACGCCCAACCCCAGGCCCACGCCCGCACCAACCAGGCTCAGCAGCAGGCTCTCACCCAACAGCAGGCGGGCGATCCGCAACGGGCTCCAGCCAACAGCTGCCAGGATGCCAAACTCGCCGGCACGCTCCAAGACGGCCATCGCCATGGTGTTCAAGACGACGACCGCGCCGAGAAGCAGAGCGAGGATCGCAACGATCACGGCGGCCTCGTGGATGATGCGGCTGTTGGTGTCCACGCGCTCGAGCTCGCCCGGCGCGCCGATTGCGGCCGCCCCGGGAACGGCACGTTCGATCTCTGCCTTTACGCGCGCTTCGCTGTAGCCGGTCGCAATCGAGACCGCGACCATGCTGAGAGCTTCCGGGCGGTCTGAGATCTGGCGTGCCAACGCGAGTCCCAACACCACGCCGGAGTCCTCGAGGGGGATGCCCGAGCTGTAGATCGCCGCCACCGGCAAGCGTCGGCCGTCGATCGCCAGTGTCTGACCGGCGTGTACGTGCAGCGTTTGCGCGGCGCCGCTGCCCACCATCACTTCGTCGCTGCCGAAGCGGTGGCCGGAATCGATCACCAAACGCCGGCTGAGGAAGCTCGAAGCTTCCGCGCCGAAGGCGAGCATCGACGGTTCAGCAGCAACCGCGCCTGCGAGTATCTGCACCGGCGTGGTCTTCGCCACGCCACTCTGGTGCTGGATCGTGGTCAGCGTTGAAGGTGGCAGCGAGGAGGCGGTCAGATCGGCTAGGCCGGCCTGAAACACGCCCAGGTCGGCACGTCCGAGGTGCGCCAGGTCGCCGGCGCTGTTGTTGAGACCACCGGTAAGCGCAAGCAGCGCGACGACTGTGGTCACACCGACGGCCACTCCGAGCGTGGTGAGCGTGGACCGTCCCCACCGCCGCAGCACGTTCACGGCCATGAGCGCGAACACCGATCGAGCATAACGGCAGGCGCTAGTGTCGCTGCATGCCCCCGGGCGACCAAGGCGCCGATGTCCGACTGCGCACGGTCAGCAAGCGCTACGGCAACATCACTGCAGTTACCGCATTGGATCTGCATGTGGGCGCCGGCGAGTTCGTGCTGGTCACGGGCCCCTCGGGCTCCGGCAAGAGCACGCTGCTGAACTTGATCGGAGGTCTCCAAGCCCCCGACGACGGCGACGTGTTGATCGACGGTGAGCCCGTTTGGCGCGGGCGCGACCTGCCGCGGCACCGTCGCGAGCTCGTCGGCTTTGTGTTCCAGCACCACCTGCTGTTGGGGGTGCTCAGCGCACGCGCCAACGTCGAAGTGCCACTGATCGGCGCAGGCATCGGCCGTCGCGAGCGAGGCCGCCGCTCGCTACGGCTACTGGATGAGATTTCGCTCTCAGAGCGCGCCGAGCACCGTCCCGAGCAGCTCTCCGGAGGCGAGCGTCAGCGTGTGGCAGTGGCACGAGCGCTTGTCAATGAGCCCCGCCTGCTGCTGGCCGACGAGCCCACGGGAGCGCTAGACACGGCCGCCTCTGAGCAACTGTTCGATCTCTTTGCGGACGTGCGCGAGCGCCGCGCAACCACGATGATCCTGGTCAGCCACGACCCGCTCGCCCAAAAGTACGCCGACCGCACGCTCGTGCTGGTGGACGGAACCCTGAAGCAGCCCCGCGCCGGCGAAGCAGCCGGGGTGCGCGCACCGGCGCGATAGCCCGGGACGACCGTTACACTCCCGCCCGTTCACGGGCAACGAAGTGCCCGCGCCGAGCATGTCGCGCTTGTCGACCATCTCACCCAAACCAGTGTTGGCGGCTGCCATCGCCCTGTCGCTGCTGTTTGGCGGCTCCGCGATCGCATCCGCAGCGGCTGCCACGTCGCCCGCGCCCACCCCGATCCAGACCAAGCCTGGCACGACCAAGCCATCCACCGTTGGCGCCGTCGGCGCCCCATCGGGAGCAAGCGTGCAGGTATTGCAACCACCGATCGGTCTCTCATTGGAGTACCCGCTGATGGCGCAGTACATGGGCAGCGGTCCCTGCCCTCCGAGTGCCCTCGTGGCCGAGCTGCAACAACTCGGATCGCCGGGGATCAGCCTGGCGGGTAACAGCCAGGATCTGACCGCCCCCAGTGGCGCGCTGACGACGCCGATTCCGGACTGGGACCTGGCGACGCTCTACTCCCTGCCCGCGGCCTTCTGGAGTCAGCTGCACTGCCTGCTCACCGCCACCAAGGAGCCGCTGACCGTCGGCCTGAACGCCAAGCTCGGCAATCTGGCGTGGGCGCAGCAGATGGTGGCGGGCGCGCTCAGTGCAGCGACCAACGGCCTGAGTTTCGCGCTCGGTAACGAGCCCGACCTCTACTACCTGCCCAACTATGCCTCGCTGGGCCAGCGTTCGTACAACGAAGAAGCTGCCGCAACCCTCTACCTTGCCGTGGCCGGTTATCTGGCACCGGCCGTCGGCACCAACCCCGTTGTGGGCCCCGAACTTGCCGTCGCGAGCAACTGGCAGCATCAGCTGCCGCGGGTGATCGCGGCGCTGCACATCAAGACCGTCGGCGTGCACCTGTACCCGCTCAGTGCCTGTGGGAGCCCCAAGGCTGTCACGATCGCGCGGCTGCTTTCGCCCGCAGCCGCCGACGCGCCCAACGCGCTCGAATGGGTTGTCGCGGACGCAAACGCGGCCGGCGCCGACGCGATCCTTTCGGAGTCAAACTCGGCGGCGTGCGGAGGTCAGGAGGGTGTCTCTAACAGTCCCGCGTCGGCTGTATGGGCGGTGCGCTTTGTGCTGAGCGCGCTCAAGGCCGGTTTTCAGCAGGTGCGCTTCCATGCCAGCGGCGGCCCCTATGACCCGTTCGTCGTCGAGGGTACCCGGGTCGTGCTCCGTCCGCTGGCGATCGCGATGGCTGCGCTTGCCCGCTGGCTGCCGGTCGGTGTGGCCGTGCAGACACTCCACAGTCCCCAAGGCATTGTGGCGACCGCGATCAGCGGGGGACAGGCGCCCGTTCAGCTCATCTGCGACAACGAGACCACGCAGGTTCGGACACTGCAGCTGCCTGGCACCGCAAGCCTTCACGTCGAAGTCCTAACCGCCGCCCACCCGAACATCGTGATCTTTACCGCCCCCTCGCACCACGGACACGCGCTGCTGCGGCTGCCGGCCAACAGCGTCGCGGCTGTTCTTGCCACGACGTAACGGCTGCCCGCCTACGCGCCGACCGCGTCACCGGCGCCGACACTCATGGGCGCGCCCGCGGCGGGTCCCAGCGGCTGCGCTTTGGCCTGCGCGAACAGGCGTGCCGAGGCGAGGCCCACGAGGCCAGCCGCGAGGGCAAGGGGCGCGAGCACCCGCAGTGGATAGGGGCCGAAGTCCTTGTGCAGCGCTGTGTGATCACCGGAATGGGCGATGTCCACCAAACCCGCGTGGTCGATGCCCAGCAGCGTTGGCGCCAGCATGGCCAGCACCAGCCACAGCAGCAGCGCCAAAACGCCTGCGACGAGGGTGCGTGTGCCGCCGGCCCAGAGGCGCCTGCGGACCGCTGTGCTCGCGCGCGCAGCGAGCCAGATCGCCGCAAGCGCCGGCAGCAAAAACACCCAGATCGAATCCCAGCCGCGCCCGAGCCCGTACGCGGTCGCGATCGTGGGCTGGAAGTTGCCCGCCAACAGCAGCCGCGCCCATTTCACGGTCTCGGTTTCGTAGCCGATAAGCGGGTGCGTGACGGTGGCCACAACCGTGGCGAAGACGGACGCGGCGCCCAGAGCGACGGTCGGCCCGGGGTAGCGCCGATAGGCCTCGACGAGGCCGAGCGTTAGGAATGGCAGCATTGGCATCAGCAGGCGTGGGCCGCTTGCGGCGCCACCGAAGGGGAGGTAGTAGCCGGCGTTGTAGCCGAGGTAGCCGATGCAGATGATTGTGATCGTGACCGCCTCGGCGCGCCGCGGGCCGCGGTAGAGCGTCGCGACTCCCGCTACCGCCATCGCGAGCACCGGCGAGATCGTCAGCAACCCGCGCGAGCTGAAGAGCAGCGTCGCAAGCACGCGCGCGCTGGGCAGATTGATGCCAAAGACCCCAGTCTGCTGGGCGGCGATGTTGTCGTATGCCACGTGGGTGAGCGATCCGAAGGCAAAGTGGTTGTAGAGCGCCAGGGGCACCAGGCCGATCAGTGCGCCCACTGCGTAGCCCGCCGCGCGCAGCGACAGCCTGGCCGGCGTGCGCTGATCGCGGCGCGACAGCGCGTAGAAGCCGAGCACGACCGCAACAAGCAGCAGCGGGTATTCCGAGGTCACGGCATAGCCTGCGAGCACGCCCGCAACGCTGAGCTGCCACAGCCGCGGGGGCCCATCGCGCTCGTGCATCAGCAGCGCGAACGCCGCAAAGCCCAGGCAGGCGGCGAGGATGTGCGCGAACAGGAGCGTCGAAAGCGCGAGCGCAATCGTCCCCAGTCCCAGCGTCACGGCCGCCGCGGCGCCATAGCCCGGCCGGATGCGTTCGCTCACCCGCCACACCAGCACAATCAACAGCAGCCCGGGCAAGACGTTGCCCCAAAGGCCGACCAGGTCGACCATCTCGTCGGCCTTGGGCAGCGCCTGCGCTTCGCGCGCCCAGCTTCTGGCCTGTACGGCCTCGAGGACTTCATAGAACGGCAGCGAGAGCATCGCCAGCCCAGGGGCGCGCGCCGAATACCAGTGGCCGCGGTAGAAGGCCTTGTCGCCCGTATTCGACTGGTAGGCGTCAATTGTGGTCTGCCCGTGGCCGAGCGCCTGGATCAGGTCATACGCCGACGTCTGGTTCCAGGAGAAGCTCTGAAACAGCGTCGCGCACGCCAGGCCCACGAACAAAAGCGCCAGCAGCGCCGCGCGCTTGGGAGTCGGTGGCCGCAGGCGTGATCGGCCGGCGACGGCGCCGGTGCCAGTGCCAAATCCAGTGCCAGTTCCAGTGGGTCGTGGTTGCGCAAACATCGGGCTCAGGCGTGCAACCGCTTGCGGCGGTGCTCGAAGCGGAGCCTAGGCGTTTGCCCAGCGGCGCGTCTATGGCGCGTGCAAAAAGAGGAACGCCGCGCTCGCGCCCGCGGGCGCGAGCGTGAGCCTGTAGATCCCGGCCGCGAGCGACCCTGTGCCCTTCAGCGCGCCACTGTTGTTGCCACGCCGTGCGTTGATGTAGAGACTGCCCGGCAGCGCGTGCCAGACGGTGTGGCTGTCGTGGACCGTCTCCAGTGCCAAAACCACGCGCAGCTTGCCGGCCACGGCAACTGTGAACAGGAAATGGATCTGCGAAGCCTGCACGCGGTGGCCGCCCAGTGCCGACATCGTTGCGCGCGCGAGTCTGAAGCCCGAGATCTCTGCGGTTTGCTTGCCGCTTTGCCCCAACGGCGCAGTCAGCGTGCCCTTGGCTTCCGGGGTCGCGACGGCTTCTTCGGCTTCCAGTTCTGCTTCCAGCGCGGCTTCTTCGGCTTCCATTTCGGCTTCCGAAGGCGCTTCGGAGGATGAGTCCGATCCCTGCGTGGAGGTGGCGCTGGACGTGGTCGTGGTCCTGGTCTCCGCGGCGGCCTTTGCCAACGCAGCGGATGGCGCAGCGAGCACCACAACGACAAAAAGTGCGGCCGGCAGCACGCATGCCACACTCAGTCGCAAATACAGATTCCCTTTGGTCAGCACGATGCTCTCCCTTTTTGCGATTCGCTTTGGTGAACCGTCTCCTTGCTTCGTTCTTGACCGAGATTGCTATCGGCCGCTGCACCGCCGCGTTTGAGGCCCGGCGACGGCCGTGGACGATCTGGCCGCCGGACTCGCTCCCCGGCGCAGCAGGCCGACTGTTGGCTCAGAGACGGCGGCGGCGCGACTCAGATGGCCACGCAAGCTCTGGCTAGGCGCGCCGGCAGAGCACCTGGTACACCGACAGAAAGCCGGTGCGAAAGCCGCGGCGGGCGGCGCGCAGGTAGAGCCTGAAGATACGTATGCGTTCGGCGCCGACCAGCCGTTGCGCCTCGTCGAGGTTTCCATCGAGGCGTTCGGCCCAGTGGCTGAGCGTTTGCGCATAGTCGTCGGCGAAGCCCTCGATGTGCTGCGTCGTGAAGCCCGCCTGCTCCAGGGCCAACAGCACGCGCGATACATGTAGCGGTGCAGCGTCCGGGAATACGTAGCGCTCCGAGAACGGTCCGGCCTCAGGATCGGTGTGGCGCAGGCGCGCGATTCCATGGTTCAGCAGCCGCCCGCCACTGTCCAGCAGCATCCCCAACCGCGACGCGTACTCGTCGATTTGGGCGGCGCCCACGTGCTCGACCATCCCGATCGAGGCGATCGCGTCATAGCGCTCGCCCGCGAGGTCGCGGTAATCGGCCAGGCGGATCTCGACCCGGTCGTCCAGGCCCGCCTCCTGGACCCGCTTGCGCGCGAGCTCAGCCTGCGCCGGCGACGGCGTGATCCCGACAGCCCGCACGCCGTAGTGCCTTGCGGCGTGCATCACAAAAGCGCCCCAGCCGCAGCCGACGTCGAGCACGCGCTCGCCCTCTTTGAGGTCGAGCTTGCGGCACACGAGGTCGACCTTCTGCACCTGCGCCTGCTCCAGCGTCTCGGCGCCCCGGGAAAAGATCGCGCAGCTGTAGGTCATGGACGCATCCAAAAACAGCGCAAAGAACTCATTGGAGACGTCGTAGTGGTGGCGCACGGCGCGGTGGTCGCGCTCGCGGCTGTGACGGCGGCCCTGTGGGCGCAGCTCGCTCGGCGGGATCGCGGGAGGGCGGGTCAGGCCGCACGCCCTGACCGCCGCAAGCGTCAGTCTGCTGATCGCTGCCGAGTCAAGCGACGGCGCCTTGAAGCTTCCCAGCAGCTCTATCAGCGCGTCGATATCTGAGACCTCGAGCTCGCCGGCCACGTACGCGCGCCCAAGACCGAGCTGTCCCGGCGCGCGCAGGACGTGCGCGATCGCCGCAGGCGAGCGAAACGTGAATACGAGACCGTTCGGTGTTGTGGCCTCAAGTTCGCTTCCATCCCAGAAGCGCAGCGTGAATGGGCGCTCGGGCAGCGCGCGCGCAAGCTCGCGGGCGAGGGGCTGTGGGCGGGATAGGATAGGCACGATCCGCGCGACAGATTACGGTTACGGCTGCTAGCTTGCGCGCCTCCGAGCAAACCATGTACGACGAGCGCCGATCCCAGCCGGTTCAGGCCACCCTTGCAAGTGCGCCAAGTGCGCCGGGCGTCGGTGAACGCGTAGGCCCGGCAGACATCCAACCGGCGAGTAACGAGTCCCTGTACCGCACGATCACCGGGATCGTGACGGTCGCGCCCTTCGTGGGACTCGGGCTGGCGGCGTGGCAGCTGTGGGATGGCCTGCTGCATCCCTCCGATCTGATCGTGTTCGCGATCATGTACCTGCTCACGGGACTTGCCATCACCGTTGGCTTTCACCGTCTGTTCACGCACCGAAGCTTCAAGACCTATCCGGCTGTGCGAGGGATTCTTGCCGTCCTGGGCTCGGTCGCCATCGAGGGGCCGGTGATCTCGTGGGTGGCCGACCACCGCAAGCATCACGCCTTCTCCGATCGGCACGGCGATCCGCACAGTCCGCACGTCGATGCGGCCGATGGCTTGCGCGGGGTGCTGCGCGGTCTCGGTCATGCGCACGTGGGCTGGCTGTTCATCCATACCCAGCGCGGCTCCCACGAGCGCTACGCGGCGGACCTGATCGCGGATCCAGTGGTCAGCTTTGTTTCAAGGACCTTCCTGGTCTGGGCGATCGGCGGACTGGCGCTCTGCTTCGGACTGGGGTACGCGATCGGCGGGACCGTGGACGCGGGCCTGACGGGGCTGTTGTGGGGGGGCGCGATCCGCATGCTCGTCGTTCACCACGTGACCTACTCGATCAACTCGCTGTGCCATTTCTTCGGGCGCAAGCCGTTTGACACCGGGGATGAGTCGCGCAACCTCGCCTGGCTCGCGCTGCCCACCTTTGGCGAGGCGTGGCACAACAACCACCACGCCTTCCCCACCTCTGCGGCGCACGGCTTTGGCTGGCGCCAGCCCGACGTGTCGGGACTTGTGATTCGGGCCATGGCCGCCGTGGGCCTCGCGTGGGACGTCGTGTACGTACCGGCAGAGCGCATGCGCGCCAAGCTCCAGGTCCAGACGTCGGCCTGACCGACGCCCACGGGCGCCTGCCTGTGGGTCCCCGCAGCAACATACAGGTCGTCGCGTCGTACCCTTAGGCGCGTGCCCCCCAAGAGTCCGTCCACGTCGATCCCCTCGGTGCGTGAGCTGCTCGCTGGTCGCGTCGGCGAGGAGATGGCGCTCAACGATCGCTATCTGAATCCCCAGCTTGGCCGGATCCTGCGCACGCTGGGCTTTGACCGCACGTGGGTCGGGGGCGAGGGCGCACATCTGATCGACGCTCGCGGCGACCGCTATTTGGACCTCTACGGCGGCTACGGCGTATTCGCGGTGGGCCGCAACCATCCCGCCGTGATCGCTGCTGTGCGGGAAGTCATGGACGCGCACACGGCCAACATGCCCCAACTCGGCGTGACCCTGCTCAGCGGGGTGCTCGCGGAGCAGCTGCTGGCGCGCGCGCCGGCCTCGGTCGCCGCGATGGTGCCCGCCAACACGGGCACGGAGGCCGTCGAGGCGGCGATCAAGATCGCGCGCGCGGCCACGGGTCGGCCGCGGATTCTCTACGCCGAGCACGCCTTTCATGGGCTCACGCTGGGATCGTTGTCGCTGAACGGCAACGACGAGTTTCGCGACGGCTTTGGCCCGCTGCTGCCAGGCTGCGACGCCGTCGCCTTCGGCGATCTCGACGGTCTGCGGCGCGAGCTCGAACGCGGCGATGTCGCGGCGTTTGTCGTGGAGCCAGTGCAGGGCAAGGGCGTCAACATCCCCCCGGCCGACTACCTGCGCGGCGCACAGAAGCTCTGCCGCGACGCGGGAACGCTGTTTGTCTGCGATGAGGTCCAGACAGGTCTGGGGCGCACAGGCCGCTTTTTGGCACTGGAGCACTGGGGGCTTGAGCCCGACATGGTGTGCTTGTCCAAGGCGCTGTCCGGCGGGATCGTGCCGATCGGCGCCGTGCTCGTCTCGCGCAAGGCCTTTGACAGCGTCTTTGACGGTATGGAGCGCGCAGTGCGCCACGGCTCGACTTTCGGCGGCAACGATGTTGGCGCCGCCGCCGCCCTGGCCACGCTGGCGGTACTGGATTCCGAGGGGCTGGTCGCGCGCTCCGCGCGCTCCGGCGCGCTGCTTTTGGAGCTGACCAAACCACTGCAGGAGCGTTATGACGTCGTGCGCGAGGTCCGCGGTTTAGGGCTGATGTGGGCGATCGAGTTCGACCCGCTCGCGTCGGCTGGCCACGCAAACGGCAACGGCAACGGGTCCAAGCCGCGCGGCACCGGCCTGTGGGGCAGGGTCGAGCGCGCCCAGCCGGGGCTGTTCTCCCAGATGGTGACGGTACCCCTGTTCACCGAGCATCACATCCTCTGCCAGGTGGCCGGCCACCACATGAACGTGATCAAGGCCCTGCCTGCACTGGTGATCGAGGACGACGAGATACGGCGTTTTGCCAACGCGCTCGATGAGGTCGTGGCGCACGCAGCGCGCGCTCCCGCCGCTGTTGCGCTCTCGCGTTTCGGTCTGGGTGTCGCCCGCCGCCGCGCGCTAGGTCGCCGCTAGCTTCACAGCACCCGAGCCGGGGCGTCGGTGCGCACGCCGCTACCCTGTCCGCGCCCCGTGTTGATCCCCCGCTCCGATATCCGCAACGTGGCCATCATCGCCCACGTCGACCACGGCAAGACTTCGCTCGTGGACGCGATGCTGTGGCAATCCGGCGCCTTTCGCGAGGGCCAGGAGGTGGCCGACCTGGTGATGGACTCGATGGATATCGAGCGCGAGCGCGGGATCACGATCCTGGCCAAGAACACTGCGATCGACTACCAGGACGTCAAGCTCAACATCGTTGACACGCCTGGGCACGCCGATTTCGGCGGTGAGGTCGAGCGTGGCCTGACCATGGTTGACGGCGTGTTGTTGCTCGTTGACTCCTCCGAGGGACCGCTGCCGCAGACGCGCTTTGTCTTGCGCAAGACGCTCGAGGCCGCCCTGCCCGTGATCCTCGTGGTCAACAAGATCGACCGACCCGACGCGCGTGTCACCGAGGTCGTTGACGAAGTCTATGAGCTGTTCTTGGACCTCGACGCCGGCGAGCACCAGATTGAGTTTCCGATCGTCTACTGCAACGCGCGCGCCGGCCGCGCGACCCTGCACTACGACGGGCCCGGGCACGAGGGGGAAACGCTCAAGCCGCTGTTTGAGACGTTGCTCGAGCACATTCCACCGCCGATGTATGACCCCGAGCTGCCGCTGCAGGCGCTGGTGACCAACCTCGACGCCTCCAAGTACGTCGGCCGACTTGCAGTCTGCCGCGTGCGCAGCGGCAAGATCTCCGCCGGACAGGCACTCGCTTGGTGTCACGTCGACGGCAGCATCGAGCGCGCGCAGGTGACCGAGCTCTACATCACCGAGGGTCTGGAGCGCGTAGCGGTCACCGAGGCTTCCGCCGGCGAGATCATCGCTGTGGCGGGCATCGCCGAGGTCACGATCGGCGAGACCCTTGCCGACCCCAACGATCCCCAGCCACTGCCGCCGATTGCGATCGAGGAGCCGGCGCTTTCGGTCACGATCTCGGCCAACACCTCGCCCCTTGCAGGCCGGGAGGGCGACAAGGTCACAGCGCGCCAGATCCTCGGGCGGCTGGAGGCGGAGCTACTCGGCAACGTCTCGCTGCGTGTGCAGGAGGTCGAGACAGACGGTTCCGCGGGTGTCTGGGAGGTCCAGGGTCGCGGCGAGCTGCAGCTTGCGGTGCTCGTCGAGATGATGCGCCGCGAGGGCTACGAGTTAACTGTTGGCCAGCCGCGGGTACTTGAGCACAAAGTCGACGGCGAGCGCCAGGAGCCCTTTGAGCGCCTCACGATCGACGTGCCCGAGGATCACGTGGGTGCCGTGACCCAGCTGCTTGCCCAGCGCAAGGGGCGCATGGACCACATGGCAAATCACGGTACCGGCTGGGTGCGCATGGACTACGTGGTGCCCACGCGCGGGCTGATCGGGTTTCGCAGGGAGCTGATGACCGAAACCCGCGGCACGGGCATCGCCCACCACATCTTCGACCACTGGGAGGCCTGGGCAGGGGAGTTGCGAACTCGCACCAACGGTGTGCTCGTGGCAGATCGCAGCGGCCGCACGACCCAGTACTCGTTGATGGCCCTGCAGGACCGCGGCATCCTCTTCGTCGCTCCCGGTGAGGAGGTCTACGAGGGCATGGTGGTCGGTGAAAGCACCCGCTCCGGAGACCTCGACGTCAACGCTTGCCGCGAGAAGCACCTGACCAACATGCGCTCCTCTACCGCCGAAGTGCTCGAGCGCCCACTTGCCCGCCGCGATATGACCCTCGACGAAGCGCTTGAGTTCATCGGCGACGACGAGTGCGTTGAGGTCACGCCGAAAAGCGTTCGCATTCGCAAGACCGTGCTCGACAAGACCCAGCGCCAGAAGGCCGCCCGACAGAAGCGGACCTAGCCCGCCCGCGATGCGTTCGGCGCCCTCGGGGCGCAGCACCTATGCGGGCCTTCAGGCGGCCGTGCGCGCGTGTGTGCGTGCAGTGCTTGTTTGCGCCGTCGGCGCCGATGATTCGATGAAGCGGCTCAGCGGGTCTATCTGCCACGGGTCCGTTGGTCCCGGCGCTTCCTCCATCCAGCGGCGCGCATCCTCGGCGCCCATCTTGATCAGCTCATCGATGAAGTCGCGATCGAAGAACAGGTAGCTGAGCAGCTCGCCGTGCGTGGGGGATTCGTCGCCCAGTAGGCGGTTCAGCAGGCGAAAATCGGTTCCCCGCAGTGCTGACAGGCGTCGCCAGCCCTTGATGCCGCGCATTTCGCCGAGACCGCCGTAGTTGGCCTTGAACACGTCCGAGGCGAGTTTGCCGATCACGCCGGCCTGGCTGGGGGCGATGAAGATGTAGGGGACCACGCGGTAAGGGGCCTTGCCGCGCGCCGCGCGGTAGGCGTTGGCTGCGCCATCGCCGCCGCCGAAGAAGAGGTTGGCGTTGCCGAGCATGCGCATGTCCTCGATCAGCGGGTCCACGAGTTGCCCCTGCAAGACGTGCAGCCAGCCATCGCCGAAGTCCGGTGGCTGCGTGTCAACACCGGCGCTGTGCGGCGCCGGCTCGCCGATCGCGTCCATGCCCACGACCACGATGCGCTTGGCGCCGAGGTCCAGCGCGGGCTTCAGCGGCGCAGCCAGGCGCGTGCCACCGTCGATGTACCAGCCGGCCGCGCCGCGCGGGCTGGCGACGTGGATCGGTGGGAAGAAGATCGGAATCGCCGCCGAGGCGCTCACATGTTCGCCGCCGAGTTTGGCGCTCACGTAGGAGATCACATGCGAGCGATGCTCGGTCGCGGCACCTATGACGTCCTTGGCGCCCTCCGCGAACACGACCGTGCGGCCGCTGCCGGCAGCCGTGGCAACGATGCCCACAGACTCCACAACGCCGTCGCGTACGTTCTTGTGCAGCTGTGGCCAGTCGATCCAGCGGCCGAGGTTGTTTCGCAGTGGCCCCGGATCGAGCAGGCTGGGAACGCGCACGCGTGGCACCGAGAGCACCCCGCCGGCGTAGCGCAGGGCCGTGATCGGCACCTGCCAGGAGAGGATCGGCCTGATCACCGCGTCCTTGTCCACCTGGCGCCAGATGTCCATGACCGTGGCGACCGCCTGCTCGGCGCCGAGGTGCCAGATCGCCCCAAGGCCGGCAGCGTTGATCGCGCCGACGCTGGTGCCAATGAACTGGGTCGGCGCTTCGCCGCGCTTCTCCAAGGCTGGAAGTAGGACCGAAAGCGCACCCACCTCGTAGGCCCCACGCGCACCGCCGCCGGAAAGCACCAGCGCCACCCCATCAGAGCCCGGTGTGTTCTTGCCGGCTCTTCGCCGTGGCGAAGGCTCAGCCAGCTTGGTCGTAGGCGACTTTCTCAAGGTCAAGAACATACGCTCTTATCGGCACAATTTACAGTCGCCAAAACCCGGAATTTGGCAGGGTCGCAGGCGCGAGCACCACCGCACATTATGCGCCATAAAACGGCCGTTCCGCGGTCAGGGACGCCGAAAGCAGGCGATCGCGTTAAGGTGCCCCGCATGAACACAGCGATTCTCCCGACTGCTCCCACCCGTGCACGGATCTGGGCCGGCAATACGGCCGCAGCGCTGGCGTCCGTGGCAATGGCGCTGGCCGGTCCCGCCGGTGCGTCGGCAATGTCGGTGACGCCGACTGATGCGGCGACACTGGCGAAGGCCACCGTGATCACGGCCACTGCTTCCAATACGGCGACGGTCGCCTACGAAGAAGAGGGCCTGGCACCGTTGCTGGTCCAGTTGCAATCGCACACGATCACGTCGGTGGAAATCAACAAGGTCGCCCACCATCTGCACCTGACGCTGACAAACGGCGAGCACAAGCTCGTCAACTACCCCGGCCACGAGGAGCCCAAGTTCCAGGCCCTGATCCACGCCGACGGCGTTCCGATCACGATCGAGTACACGGGCACTGCGGCCGGGCCCGTTCATCACACGCTGCGTTACGTCGTGGCCGCGGTGCTTGTGGTGTTGCTCGTGGCGCTTGTGGCCGCGCTGATCGTGCGCCGGCGCCGGCTTGCCGGATACGCCGAACACGATGAAGGCCCAAGCCCGGCCAGGCCACCCGCGGGCAGTCCGGAATGAGGGTCTAGGAGACGTCCTCCCCTGAGGCCTCAGACGCGGTGAGCGCCGCGCACGGTGCGGAAGGCCGCGGCCGCGGCCACGCCGCCGCAGGCCACCAGCACCACGGCCACGGGCACATGCAAGCGGCGCCGGGCTCCTCGCCGCGCCGGCTCGGTATAGCGCTTGGCTTAATAATTGCGTTCATGGCCGTGGAGGTCGTGGTGGGGGTGCTCGCGCATTCGCTTGCACTGATATCCGACGCCGGGCACATGCTCACCGACGCCGCCGCGCTCGGCGTGTCTATCGCTGCCGTGCGTGTGGCGGCCCGCCCTGCCCGGGGCGCGCTCACCTACGGCCTGCGGCGCGTGGACACGCTCGCGGCGCAGATCAACGGCGCGACTCTGCTCGTGCTGGCCGGCGTGATCCTCTACGCCGCCATCGGACGCTTGGAGACACCCCCGCATGTCTCGGCGTGGCCGATGGTGAGTGTGGGCCTGATGGGCATCGCGGTCAACGCAATTGCCACCTTCACGCTGTCGGGGGCAGCGCGTGAGAGCCTGAGCGTGGAGGGCGCCTTCCAGCACCTGCTCACCGATCTGTTCGCGTTTATCGGCACCGTGGCTGCCGGCGTCGTGATCCTTGCGACCGGCTTTGACCGGGCCGACGCGATCGCCTCGATCCTGGTGGCCGCGCTGATGGTGCGCTCGGCATTCGGCGTCCTGCGCGCGGCGGCGCGCGTGCTGCTGGAGGCGGCCCCAGTGGGGGTTGATCCGCCAACGATCGGCCGGGCGATGGCGCAAACGCCCGGCGTCGTCGAGGTTCACGACCTGCACATCTGGCAGGTTTCCTCTGGCTTTCCCGCGATTTCGGCCCACGTGCTCGTGGCGCCGGACGTCGATTGCCACGCGACCCGGCGCGTGCTCGAGCGCCAACTTCGCGAGCGCTTCGGTCTCGATCACTCAACGCTGCAGGTCGATCACTCGGGCGGCGATGAACTGATCGAGCTGGCGCCACCGACCTGAGCGACGCCGTCCGCCGCAAACACGGCGACAATAACGAGACTCATTCTTGTATAGTGGCGGCCCATGCCTTTCGCCGCAAGGCTGCACATTGCCCTGCCCGTCGCCATCGCCGGCTCGACATTGCTCGCCGCATGCGGCGCTTCCGCACTGCACGCTCCGAGCGGCGTGATCCTGGCGGTCGGCGCCGAGAACCAGTACGCAAACGTGATCGAACAGATCGGCGGGCCCTTCGTCAAGGTCGCCGCGATCGAGTCAAACCCCAACACCGATCCC
>CAJCHW010000090.1 GCA_903970125.1 Chlamydiota bacterium | reverse complement strand
CTGTACGATCCGTAAGTCATCATGTCCGCCGAGAAGTCATGCTGTAGCGCCAGCCGCCACGAGGGATCGGTAAAATTGATGTGGTCCTTGAAGATCTCGGTCGAATCGAAAGCCGGCGTGACCTGCACAAATTGGTCGTCCTTGTATTCGTCGGTGTAGCGCAATCCCAAGGTTGCCGAGGTGGCCGAAGTGAAGTGATAGGTCGTCTGGCCGTACAGGGCGGCGGAGTACGTGTAGTCGTTGGGCGCCTGGGTCAGTCCGCCGGGAAGTCCGAAGGTGGTGAACGAATCGCCCGCGATCAACGTCGCCTCGCCGTTGCCGGCGTGTTCCCAATACAGGTAGGTACCGACGATCCATTCGAAGGTGCTCCCGGGGGCGGACGCGAGTTGCAGTTCTTCCGACGCCTGGCTGTGCGGTTCGTCGCCCTGCAGGAAAAATGTCGTCCCCGGAAGTGCGGTCAGGGTGCTGTCGAACGCTGAATCGAACAGCGTGTGCCGGAATGCGGCGAGGTTGGTCAGCGTCAGTGAACCGATCTGTTGCTCCACCGACAGCGAAACGCCGCCTTGGGCGGTGTGCGAAAAGGGCTGCGGAGAGCCGTATTCGTCGCGCGGATTCGCCGGGATGGGAGGTCCGAACTGCGGGATCGTACCCGGCGCGGGATATACCGTCGGAACGCCGGAGCCCCGCTCCATATCACCCGACAAGATGATCGTGGTCGCATCGCTGGGCGTGTATTTGAGTTTGCCGCGTATCGTCCCATTCTCGAAGCGGTCGAGGCCATCGCCGTTGAACAGGTTTCTGCCATAGCCGTCTCTCTGGTCCCGGTAGCTGAGTGCGAGGTTCGCGCTCAAGTTGGACGCGAGCGGCCCGGTGACATACAACTGGCCTTCCTGGGTGTTGTAGTTGCCGTAGCCGAGTTCGCCGACACCGCCGAAGTGATCCGACGGATCCAGCGTATGGACCTGAATGGCCCCGCCGGTGGCATTGCGCCCGAACAAAGTTCCCTGGGGACCCTTGTCGACTTCGACGGAGGCCACGTTGTTGAGCGACACGAGCGCACCGACTTGCGATGCGTAGTACACCCCATCCACGTAGGTCGCGACGGGGTTCTCGAACCCGGGACCCGTCGCCGACGTGCCGACGCCGCGTAGATACGGCAGGCCATAACCCACGACGTCCGTGTAGACCAGACCGGGAACGACCAAACCCAGGTCCGCCACGCTCGTGATGCCCTCGCGATCGAGAGTCGCAGCGTCGAATGCGTTGATGGTGATGGGGACATCCTGCAGCTTCTCGGGCCGTTTCTGTGCCGTGACGACGACCTCCTCGAGCCCCGCCGGCTCTGCGTCGGCCGCGGCTGCATGGATTGCTCCCGAACTCATCGACAGCAGTGTCGCGAACGACAACCGCACAAGACTCACACGTGTCCCGAAGTGCATCGAATCTCCCTTCATCTCGATCCGCGCCATCCCTTGCTGCGTTTATTACGCTGCGTGCCGAGGGCTGTCTAGTGAGAGACGGGCTATGGCGGGCATAGCCTTTGGCTATGGGGGGTCGGGATAGGTTTGAGCTATGGTGCCCATCAGAGTTTTGGGTCTATACGGGCCGGATTGCGTTGTTTATGGTGCGCCGAACCTGGAGGGTGGAATGACAAAATTGTCGGTGCACGGCCATCCGGATGCGGGCGCTCTGGCCGCGGCGCAGCGCGTACTCGAAGAGGCCGAGCGGGTGGCCGATCCGTATGCGACGGCCGAGATTTTCAGCGCGGAGGCTTATACGGGGGAGGAGTTCTGGCGCTTCGAGCGCTGGGCGCTGTTCGAGCGGGAGTGGCTGTGCATCGGGCACGTCAATCAGGCGGCGCGGCCGGGGGATCATTTTACGATCACGGTGGTGGGCGAGCCGCTCTTGGTGACGCGCGATGAGCTGGGGGAGCTGCGGGTGCTCTCGGCGATCTGCCAGCATCGCGGGCATCCGCTGCTCGATGGGCTGGCCGCGGCCGGGGGCATGGGGGAGTGCCGCAATGCGAAGCTGTTGATCTGTCCGTATCATGCCTGGAGCTACCGTCTCGACGGGACGCTGCGCGCGGCGCCCGGCATGGCGCAGACCGCACCGCTCGAGGAGCTGCGCCGCGGGATCCGACTGCCGCAGATCCGGCACACGGTGGTGCACGGCCTGATCTTCATCAACTTCAGCGCCGAGGCGGCGCCGCTCGAGCCGACGCTCGGCAAGATGAACGCGATGATCGAGGGCTATGGGCTGGCCGAACTGGTACCGGGTCCGACGGCGACGCTTGCGATCCAGTCGAACTGGAAGATCTATCAGGAGAACGCGCTGGAGCCCTACCATACGGATGTGGTGCATCGCAGCTCGCACACGGCGGCGCCCGCGCATCTGTCCGCCTTCTACGACTATGCGCCGGGGGACGGGGCGATCATGACCACGACCGGCTTTGCCGAGAGCAGCGAGCTGTTCGCGCCGGGCGGGCAGGCCGAGCTGCCGCAGATCGCGGGCCTGAACGAACTGCAGCAATCGCGCATCCTGTTCGTCGCCGTCCTGCCCACCCTGTTCCTGGTGTTCGAGCCGAGTTCGGTGGTGGTCAATCTGATAATGCCTGCGGGGGCCGGCGCCATGACGCGTTCGACGTTCGGTCTGTATCCGCAGGCGGCGCTCGACACGCCGGGATTCGCCGAGGCCACGGCGGCGCAGCGCGCAGCGCTTGCCGGCATCGTGCACGAGGATGTGACCACGCAGGAAGCGCTGCAGCGCGGGCATGCGTCGCGCTTCACGCCCAAGGGCAGGCTCTCCTGGCTCGAGACCACCATCCCACAGATGAACGG
>CAJCHW010000089.1 GCA_903970125.1 Chlamydiota bacterium | reverse complement strand
TGGCGAGCAGGTGTTCGCCATTGAGGTAGACATCGCAGACGGTGGCCAGACCGTCGAAACAGAGCAGCACCTCCTCACCCGGTGCGGCGGCGGCGTCGAAGCTCGTACGAAACCACCAGTCCTGCGCGTCGAAGTCGCGGCCTTCTGCTGCGTTTTCAGAACCTGCGGCGCGCAGCGCGCCGGCGGCCGTGCCGGGCACCTGGGCGGCGGTCCAGCCCTCCAGCGCGGGCAGCCCCGACGGGTCTGTGCAGCGGTCGGGGTCTGTGCCGATCGCTTCCCACCGATCACCGATGTCAATCAGCTCGTGGCCGGTCACCCGCGTGCGTGCGCGCGTTGGCGCGATCCGGCGCTCGTCAGACACGGGCCTCGTCGAGGCGGCTCATCGCCTCTTCCCATCCAGCAGCGAGCGCAGCGAGCGCCGGCTCGGGCTCAAATGGGCGGCGGCGGGCGAGCCGGAACGACAGCGACTTGCAGCCGTCGACGATCTGCCGGAGGTTCTCGGCTGCGCGTGCGCCTGCGTCGCCAAGCAGCCAGTCCACGTGTGACGCTGCGACCTCGAACGCCGAACCGGCCATGCGCACGGTCGCAAAAGCGTAGTCGTGGTAGGTGGCGCTGTCTCCGTCGAGCAGTCCCGGGAGATCGAGCACAAGCTGCTGCCCAAAGCGCGCAAACGGGTTGGTCTGGGGCCGGCGCGCAAGATGGCGGTGCAGCAATGCCCTCGCGGCGTCGCGCAACTGCTCCCCGTGCAACGGGGGGCCGGCGTCGAAGCGCACGAGCTCGGTGTACGGCGGCAGCACGTCGGCGGAGAACTCGCCGCCGAGGCGAAATACGCCACGGTAGTCCTCGCCGTGCAGGTCGTAAAGGCCGTTGGCGTGGAAGTAGCGCAACCGCTCGCCGTCGCGGTTGACCGCAGCGGCCACGACGGAGCTTTTGACATGTTCGCGCCGGTAGCTGGTGGCTGCGGTGTCCGGCAGATACCAGGAGTCCAGCTCGACGATCAGCGTTCGGCCCGCGGCGAGCTGCTCGGCAATCTGCAGCGGCAGGCTACGGTAGGGCTGCATCTCGTGTATGTCGATGCCGTAGAGCAGCTGGAGCTCGTCCGGGAGTGGCTTCAGAAATGTCCACTGGTCACCCTCGAAGTCGATGGCCAGTGCCGAGCCCATGACTGCGGTTGGCTCAAATCCCCGTGCGTGCAGCAGCTCGATCAGGATGTCCGTGTAGCAGTTGGTTTCCGTGTACACGCGGCCGGCCTCGTGGAGCGCATGTGGACGGTAGTCCTCAGGCTCTGTGCCGAACAGGCATGCATCCCAGGCACTTAGTGGCGCGGCCACGGTCACCACAGCTCTCCACGGACCTCGGCCGGCCACGCCTGGGGGTCGAGGCCGTGGGCGGCAAAGAGCGCGAGTGTGATCCGCTCCAGCCCAAAGCCCAGGCAGGCCGTGTGTGCGCGGGTGCCGTCGGTCAGCTCGATTCCGTAAACGGATGCGAAGTGGTCGTGGTGGTAGTTGAACGAGGCGACCGCGGTCGGCTCTGGGCCGGCGATCGGTGCGAGCACCTCGAACTTGAGCGCCTGCTCGCGTTGGCTTGCGGCAAGCATGCGCCCGCTGCGACCGAAGAAGGGGTCGCTGGCAAGGTCGAGAACTGCGTGCAACCCAAGTGATGACAGCAGCGAAACGGCGCGGTCGCGCCAGACATCTCGCCAGGCCTCGACAAGCGCCGGCTCGCCGATGCGCACGATCTCGCGCTGGTGGAACATCTGCAACCGCGCGGGGTCGCCGGAGGGCTCGCGGCGAAAGACGTATGCACTGCCGGCGTCGACAGTGATGCCGCCCGCTGGCAGCCGGCCACGCGCGGCGACCGCCGGGTAGACCGGGTAGCAGGCCGCGGGCGTCAACACGAGGTCCGTCATCGACTGGTACTCATCCCAATCCTCATGGCGGCTTGCCCGCTGGTACTGCTCTGCGGCCTCGGACTCCGTTCCCTCGAACGCGAAGATGCTCCCGGCGAGGTGGGGGAACGACTTCAGGTAACCAACTGACTCCAGGTCTCGGCGCGGCAGCACGGGCGGAAACGACATCTGCTCGGGCGCTTCCGCTGCCGCCGCCGCAGTGACCATGGCGGCCACGCGCAAGCGCACATCCTCAAATTCGCCTCCGCGCCCATACAGTCCCGGCACGCTCGTTGCGATCAGCAGGCGCTGGCCGACAAGCTCGGCGAGGAAGGCCGACTGGTCGGGTGTAGCCGCCCGAAACTCGGCCACTAGACGTCCTTGGCAATGAGCAGCAGGCTGGCGTTCGTCTGGTGGATGCGCTCGTTGGCGATCATCAGGCTCGCGGACATGGTGTCGCGCAAATGGCGCCCGACACTGAACGGTGAGTCGTTCTTGAAGCCCATGATTCCGCAAACGCCCATGGCCCCCTGGCAAACGCGGGGAGCCTGTTCGGATGTGGCGATCTTGAGGTTGTTGAAGCGCAGCGTCGATGTCATCGTCAGCAGCTGCTCGCGGCCGGGCTGCGCGGAGGCCTCGACGAATTCCGCCAGTCCCGAGTCAACCGCGGCGCGGAGCAGCGAGAGCTCGCTCATCAGGTGCGACAGGCGCACGGCCACTGGCGGTGGCGCGTCGTCGGACTTGCCCTTGGTAGCGGCCCGCACGAACGCCCGTGCGCGATCAAACGCATCGGTGGCGATCCCGAGCCACAGATGCGACCACAGGATGTGCGTGATCGGATGCATCGACTCGGCCATGATCTGCGCAAACGGGGCCGACAGTGCCTGCTCGGGCACGATTTGCCCGCGCACCACGAACCCCGGCGAACAGGTGCCGCGCATCCCCAGCGGATCCCATGTGCCCGTCTGCTCGAGCGTGAACTGCCCGTTCTGCACCACCGCCACCACCTGGTCATTCTGCTCGGCGTCGGGGCTGCGGCGCAGAGTCACGAAAAGATCGTCGGCCTGGGCGCCGTAACTGATCACTGGCGCCTGTTTCTCAAATGTGCAACTCGTGCCGTCGCCCGCGGTGGTCAACGGCGCGATCGAACGCCCCATATCGCCGCCGGTCCCAAGCTCGGTGGTGACCGAGGCGACGAGCCGCTGGTCGGCGGCTACGGCGGCGAGATACTGCTCAAGCCAAGGCGAGTCCGCGGCGTGCCTGCTGATCGTTGCGACCTGAATGTGGTGCATCGCAAAGACCATTGCGGTTGATCCGCAGCGTCGCCCGAGCTCAAAGCAGGCGCGCGCGATGGCCGACAGGGAAACGCCGCCTCCGCCGAGCTCTGAACCAATGCCCGCCGACAGCGCGCGCTCGGCACGCAGCGCCGCCAACGACTCGGAGGGGAAGCGGGCATCGCGATCCACCGAGTCCGCGTGGGGACGGGCGATCTCATCGGCTACCTTGATGATGGAGTCAAGAAAGGCTCGATCCCCGTCGAGCTCGTGGCTCATACGGGGACCTTGATGCCCAGCTCTGCCAGTGCGGCGGCAATTGCGTCGACGCTCTCGAAAACTCCTCGGGTGAGCATGCGGTCCGGGAACTCGACGTCGAAGTGGTCCTCGATCGCAAGCATCAGGTTGACGCTTGCATGCGAGCTCATGCCGGCCTGGTAGAGGTCGGCGTTTGAGGCAAGCGTGTCGACGTCGACAGGCAAGCGTCCAAAGTCCTTGATGAGCTGCCGGATTTCATCGGTCATAGGGCATCATCGGATCGTCGGATCGATTCCTCAAGGGTAACTGGATACGCCGCCGTGGCCCGCAAATCCTGCGTGCGCGCAAGTACTGATTCAAACGGCAGTTCGCATACCTCGGGATCCGAGCCGCCCGCGGCGTCGCTGGCGAGCGCCCAGCGGCCGCCGGCAAGCTCTCCCGACCACCAGCTGTATCGCTGCCAGCTGCCGCGGCAACCGGGGCCGATAGGCGAAAACCCGCGCAGCAGCAGGGGCAGGCCTGTGCCGTCGGCCTTGGCACACGCCTCGGCAATCGTCCATAGGCGGGTGAACTCGTGGCTCTGAGCCTCGCCGGCAAGCGCATCGAGCAGCTCCCGATCGGATTGGGCGAACACCCTGCGGATGACGCGTGGATCCGGGGTGGTGAAGCTCTGCACGTCTACGCCCAACGTGCCGTCGGCGGCTATCGCCACGGCCACCCAGGTGTCGGAGTGCGAGAGACTGAATGCCGGGCCCGGAGCTCCGTCGCGGTCTGTCACAGACGGCTTGCCGGCGGCTGACACCGAGAACTGGAGCGCAGCTCGGGGTCGCCCCCACCACTGCGTGAGCAGATCGGCGGTAAGCGCGCGCGCAACCAGGGAGCCAAATCGGCTGCCGGGATCGCCCCATCCGCGCTGCTGCAACTCCACGCGCGCCGCGTCCGAGACAGGATCAGGCAACCGCGTCAGCACCACGAGCGGGCCAACTCGCGTCATTGCAGCCCCATGCTATCGGCGGCGCTAGCTGCTCTTGCTTGCTGTGACCGCGACCGCGCCCGGTCCACCGGGGGCTGTGGCGGCAGCGGCGTTCAACAGCCCGGCGCCGTAGACGTTGCGGTCGCTGGGTCCACCCAGCTGCCGCGTGGTCTCCTTCAGGCGTGCCGCCAGGTCCTTGGGCGTGGGGTCGGAGCCGAGCACGCCCGACGCGATCACGAGTGCGGCGGTGGCCGCCACCTCCGGCGTGGCCATGGAGGTTCCTTCGTAACCTGACGGTAGGCCGAAGCGCCCTGGTGGGTTGTCGAGGTAGGTGACCTGGAAGACGTCCCTGCCAGGAGCGGCTTCGGGGTGGCAGTTCGGGTCGCCGGGAAGATTGGCGTCCGGGCCGCCCCCGGGGGCGACGATCGAGATGTGACGGCCGAAGTTCGAGTAATCAGCCAGGCACCCGTGTTCGGTGGTCGCGCCGACGGCGAGCACACCGGGCGCGCGGGCGGGGTACGGGATCGCTTCATCGGAATCGTTTCCTGCCGCGGCAACCACGAGCACGCGGTGGGAGTACGCAAAACGCAGGGCCTGGATCAGCTCGGGCACGTTGGCAGCGCTGATGGTCGCTGGGAATTCAAGGCTGAGGTTGATGATGTTGGCGTGGTGTTCGACCGCGAAGCGGATGCCCTTGGCGATCGTCAGTGCATCGCCTTCCCCGGCACCGTCGAGGACCCGCACGGGCATCAGTCGGGCGCCGTACGCGAGGCCGGTGAGTCCGTAGGCGACGTCGGTCTCCTCGGCGATCTCCCCCGCGACAAAGGTCCCGTGGCCGTTGCGATCCACGGGTGGCGAGTTCGGGTCAACGAAGTCGTAGCCGCGCACGAACTGCGATGCGGTGAAGCCTGGTGAGCGCCGATACTTGTCCCAATCACGGTAGGCGATGCCCGTGTCCAGAACTGCGACCACCACCCCATGGCCGCCTTCTCCGTGGTCGGCGATCACGTTGCCCCAGGCCTGCTCGGCATTTACGCCGTTGGGCCCCGCGAAGTTCCATTGCAGGTTCTGCCATTCGCCGGCACTCTTGCCGTTGCCGACGTTGACGGGGACGAAGGTCGGTGCGAGCCCGGGTGTTCGTTCGGTCAGTTCGGTGCCGGTACGTTCCGTTGGGCTCGTTGTCGCGCCGGTGCCCCCGACGGTGGTGGCGTGCGCGATGTAGTCGGGCACCGCCCAGCTGACGTCCCGACTGCATGTCAGGTGAGCGATTGCGCTCGGGATGCTGACGCCGGGGCGAAGGTGCAAGACCCGCACCGGTTCGGCCTCTTGGCTTGCGTGCCCACCCGGCTGCGCGCCGGCAGCGCGCGCTGTGGCGATTCTCGCCGTCGCGCGCGCGTGCTGCTGGAAGCCCACCACGACGATGCCGGGAACGTAGCCGTCCAACTCGCGCGCACGCGTCACGCGCACGCCGGCGGTCGCGGCGACGGCGGCGGTGAACGTGCCCTGAATGCTCAGCAGAGCGGTGGATGTCGCAGCCAGCCCAACCAGCGCGGCGCAGGCCGCGCGCCACGACGGATTGCTGGGTGGGCGGACAGCCAAACGGCGCATGGGGGCGAGCGGCGACACGAGCGAGAGGTTGGAGATGAGATGCTTTCGGCTGTTGGGGGCGACGACGTGAGTGCCGGCTCGTGACTGCTACCCAGTGTATGTACCTATAGCGGTGTCGCAATGAGCACTTATTTCCCACTGGACGAGTACTTCATGCGGTTGGCGCTGCGCGAGGCCGAGCATTCCTTAGAACACGAGGACGTGCCCGTGGGTGCGGTGCTCGTTGCAGGGGGCGAGGTTCTGGCGGTGGGGCACAACGAGCGCGAGCTGCGCCAGGACCCCACGGCCCACGCGGAGTTGCTGGCGTTGCGCGAGGCGGCGCGCAAGCTCGGAACCTGGAGGGTGCTCGACAGCGTGCTGTACGTCACGCTTGAGCCATGCGCGATGTGTGCAGGAGCGATCGTGCTCGCACGCGTGCCACGTGTCGTCTTCGGCGCCCATGACCCGAAGGCGGGCGCCGCGGGCAGCGTGCTGGACATCCTTGCAGAGCCAAAACTCAACCATCGGCCGGCCGTGGCCGGTGGCCTGTTGGCGGCCGAGTCAGCAGCGATGTTGGGCGAGTTCTTCGCCTCCCGCCGCTGACCGTCGCACGCGTCGCATCGCGATCTGGCGGGTGCCTTGCGGGGACCGGCAGGAGCTGTGATGGGCTAGCCTGGTTGCTTCACCTGGAGGGGTGGCAGAGCGGTTGAATGCGGCGGTCTCGAAAACCGTTGTGCGTCTTATTGGCGTACCGAGAGTTCGAATCTCTCCCCCTCCGTTTCTTGCATGCAAGCGCTGCCGTTTGGTAGGTTCCGCGGCGTGGAGGAGAAGCCTGACCGGGCTGACGGGTCGGCGCATCGGCGCAATCCGGAGCGCTTCGGAGGCA
>CAJCHW010000088.1 GCA_903970125.1 Chlamydiota bacterium | reverse complement strand
CCAGCTGGAACTCATTCTCGAGGCCCTGGGGGCGTCCGGCGGTGAGAGCTCGACGGGCGCGACCGCCGCAAAATCTCACCACACCGGCCCACACCTGAAGGTCGTTGTCGTCGGACGCGAGAAGGTCACGATCGAGGCCGGGAAGCGCAAGCTGGTCCGCGTCTCGCTCAACGCCACCGGCAGGCGCCTGCTCGCAAAGCACCACCGCTTGAGCGTCAAGCTCACGATCACGCAAAGCGGGCGCAAGAAGCAGCTGCCCAGCCGAACGATCGTGTTCAAAGCCGGCGCCGCACACAAGCGACACTGACCCCAACGGCGTCGTGGCCTACCCCGCCCGCCGGTAGCGGATGTGCGTGGCCAGCGGTGAGTGGAGCACCTCGACAGGCTCGAACCCGAAGGACTGCACTCCGTCGAACAGCCGCTCGCCGGACCCGAGCAGAACGGGGACCACGTCGAGCGTGAGTTCGTCGATGACTCCGGCCGCGAGCGCCTGACGCACGGTCCAGGCGCCGCCGGCGATGTCGACGCCATCCTCGCCGGCTGCCTGGAGCGCCTGTGCGTAGGCGGCCTGGAAGCCCTCGGTGACGAAGTGAAAGCTCGTGCCGCCCTGCATCTCGATCGGCTCGCGGTCATGGTGGGTGAGCACGAAGACCGGGGCGTGGTAGGGCGGCTCGGGGCCCCACCATCCGTCCCAGTCCTCATCCCACTCGCCGCGGATCGGCCCAAACATGTTGCGGCCCATGACGTAGGCCCCGCGCGGCCGCATCAGCCAGCCCTCTGCGGTCGTGTCGGCGTCCGTGGCACGCTCGTCGCCGAGGTGCCAGCCATGGACCTCCCTGCCGCGCTTGCCCAGCGGATTCTCCCGGCTCTGGTCGGGCCCGGCGACGAAGCCGTCGAGTGAGATCGACATGTGACAGGTGGTGTCCGGCATTGGCGTCCTCCAGGTGGTTGGGAGTTGCAAGCGTCCGCACTCTACGCTCGGCGTGAAGGGAGAAGGCAGCCGGGCTTCGCACCGTCGTTTGGTGCTGTCTTGCGACGAGTCACCCGATCTTGCTGCCGCGCTCTGTGGCTTGGGTGTCCCAGAGCGCCGAGCTCACGCTCTCAGCGACGCGGCTCGTCGCTCAGAACTGTCCCAGAGCCGTCGGGCGTTGTCGGGGTCAAGCGCGTAGAGGGCGGCTACTCGTCCCGACCGACGGCGTCGCGAACTGCCCGACCCCGTACGATGGGCAAATGCTCCTATGTCATCGCTCCCCGCGCAGCCGTGCAACCGCCCGCCTTCTTCTGACCGCCGCATTCGCCACCCTCGGCATGAGCCTGGGCGCTGCTCCGGCGAGCGCTGAGACCCTCGAAGTGGGCTGTGAAGGCCTGCAGACGGCGATCAACCAAGCCGCGGGCGCTTCCGAACACGGCGCCGGCGATGTGATCGTGCTCAACGGGCTGTGTACCGTCGGCAACCTCGGCAGCTCCAGCGGCGTGACGCTGCCAGCCGAATCGAACTTTTCGATCGAAGGCAAGGCGGGCACCACATCTGGCTTTGACGGCGCCGGGATCAGCGGCCCGCTGCTGGGCACGGCTGGGTCAGAAAAGACCGGTGCGATCGCCTTGAGCAACCTCACCTTCGAGCACGCCGACCTGTCCGAAACCAGCGCCCTGTCGATCCAGGCTTCCCGCGTGAGTCTCTCTGGCGACAGCTTCTTAGAAAACGACGAGCGCGGCGCAAACGCTCACGCGGCGTTCGTGTCGGTCGGCACGGCGAACTGCACACCCGAGGGTGGCGCCCCCGCGATTACGGTCGTCGACTCCAAATTTCTCAACAACAAGCTTGCGCTCGGAAGCAGTGAAGGGGGCGGCGCCGGCGCGGCGCTGAAGAATGCCTGCGACCCCTCGACCAACACCGTTGAAGGCAACGCCTTCGAAGACAACACGATCGAAGCTGCCGGGACCCCGGAACAGAAGCTCGTCGTGGGCGCCGGCCTTTACTTCGAAGGTCCCGCGACTGTAGCCGCGCCGGTCAGCCAGCACTCAAACGTCTTTGACTCAAACACGATCACCTCGACCGCGCCCGCTGTCGGTGACTACGGCGGGGGCGGTGAGTGGCTGGAGGATGCCAGCCTGACCAGCGTCGATGACCGCTTCTCGCGCAACAGCGTCCCGGGCACCGTCGCCGCTGCCACCTCCGGCTGGGGCTGGGCAGGAGGGTTGGGCATCATCACCCCAACAGCGACCTGCTCGGAGTCTCAGTCTGAGTATCCGGAAAGCGCGCTTGTCAACGCGGTCGTGGAGGGCAACGCGATCACTCCGGGCAAGCCTCCCCAGCAAGGTGGTGGGGGTATCTGGGTCGGCTGCATTCGCCTGCGGGTGCTGGACTCGACTGTGACCCTCAACGCGTCCACGGTAGCCGGCGGGATCGAAGGCGAACCCCAAGCGCAGCTCGAACTTGACAACTCGATCGTCTCCGGAAACCTAGAAGGCCCCCCGATCGCCGGGTTCAACGAACACGGAGGGTCAGTGTCGGCCAGCTACAGCGACGTCTGTGCGGGACAGGACACAACTGTGCCCCTGGGTGGCGCGGGCAACATCTGCGCCAACGCGCATCTGGTAGACGAAGCCAACAAGTCATCATTCGACGTCCACGAGACCGAAGCGAGCCCAACGATCGACGTCGGCTCAAACGCGCTGGTGCCCGACCAGCTCACGACCGATTTCTACGACAACGCGCGGATCATCGCCGGGGCGTACCACACGCCGGGCTGTACCCCTCCGGCGACGGTGTTTGCGACCCTGGACGCACCGATCGTCGATATGGGCGCCAGCGAGTTCGGCCCGATCGCAGTGCCCGCGACCGCGATCGAGTGTCAAGCCGCCAAGAGCTCGACATTCTCCTTCCCGTCGGTGACCAAGCACGCCAAGGGCAGGCTGGTACTGAAGTTCGAACACCTGAGCGCAGGCAAGCTGCGGGTTCGGGCAACCTACAAGGTCACAAAGCATGTGGTGGAGATCGTTCACGGCCGGCGCGTGCGCGTCAAGAAGGTCCTAACACGCGTCTACGCGCAGCTCACCGCCCGGCTCACCGGATCGGGCAAGGGGACGCTCACGCTGAAGCCCACCAAGCGCGCGCTAAAGGCGCTGCGCCACCGCAAGCACCTGCGCGTGCGCCTGGCGATCACCTTTACTGCTAGCGGCGCCAAGCCGACCAAGTACGTCAAGACGATCAAGGTCGTCTATCACCCATAGCCCGTACGGCGCCGGCTACACAAGCGCACCGTTGCGCGGCATGCCCACCGCGATATTGGCGGGTTTGCTCGGGGGCCCCGATCGGCGCCTCGGGGCCCCCGATCGGCGCGCTATTGCGGCTTCCTCGTGGGCGTTACGGCCCGGTCTTGAGCGCCGCGGCGACGCTCTGGAGCACGTCATCCGGGTCGATCGACTGCTCCTCGGAGTCCTTCGGCAGCCAACGGAAGAAGAACACCAGGTTCTCGACGCGGACGCCACCGCCGGCCGATGAGGTGAAGGCCTCGTCGCCGGCGTCGGCGGGGGAGGTGGCTTTGCCCACGGCCTCGTACATGTCCTCCTCGATCTTGTCCAGCGCGGTGTGGGCGTCGGCCTCGTTGTCGAAGGTCAGGACGTCGTAGAGGCCGAGCGGCTGCTCGGAGCAGGTCGGCTCCGGGCTGCAGTAGCCCACCTCAGGCGTGATCTGTGCCGCCTCCGAACACCCTGAGCCCGACTCGAGGCCGGGCATGTCACCGGAGGTCGGCTGCACGGTGGCCTGGGGTGGTGCGTCCGCGGCACTCGGCGCTGGGAAGTCGGCGTCGAGGTTCAGCGCGGTGCACGAGACCGCGGGGAGATCACAGGATGCGCTGATGGTGACCTGCTCGCCGCTCGGCCCTCCGGCGATCGCCAGATCCCCGACCTTGAATGCGCGCGCCTCACTGACGTCAGCTTGGTCATGTCCCCGTTGGCAACGCTGATCGTCTTGCCGACTCGGTGGATGCGCGGCACGTTTGAGTCGGCGATGGGGTTGCCCTGGTGGTAGGCAGTCCAGTCGTCGCCGAGCGTCGAATCGCCGAAGAATGCCGAAGCCTCGCTGTCGAGCACGTCCGCATCGCCGGCGCCGGAGGCAGCGTACGCCGCCGCGTCGCTCGGTGCCGAGAACATCGCCGCGAACCGCCGCCACGGGTCGATCCCGCCGCTGGCGAGGTGCCCAAAGAAGCCGATCGCGTCATAGTCACGGCTGAACAGCGGCGTGCCGGGTGTGTTCAGGTATTTCGCCCACCACGCCCGCGCGTCGGGGTCGTTGGCGACGAGGTCTGACTCCACCCACGCCGCAGCCCCCTCGCTCAGCCATTGGCCCTGCGCGTTGTAGGTTGCGAGCGTGCCGGCGATCTGGGCCGACAGGCAGTGGAACACCTCGCGGACAGCGTAACGCGCCGCCGGCCCAGGCGACCGCGTCGACGAATCTCTGCGCTACGCCGCAGTTCGTGGAGTCCGCACGCGCTCGTAGAGCGTGTCGAGGGCACGGGTTGCACCCTGAGCGAGCAGACGGGGACCGCGGAAGGCAGGATGCACGATCGCCCCGTCGAAGCTCGACGCTGTGCCGAACATCAACCACCCCGAGTTCGACGAGCCTCGCGACCACGACGGATTTCGTGCTCGTCGCGCGCGACTCGGGCACCAGCTGGGCAGTGAGCGACTTGGCGCAAGCTTGTGGGAGTTGCCTGCCGGCCAAGCCGCCTATCCGTATCACTACCACCTCGTCGAGGAGGAGATGGTGATCGTGGTATCGGGCATCCCTGCTCTGCGCACGCCGGACGGCTGGCGAGAGCTCGCCGAGGGTGAGGTCGTCAGCTTTCCACGCGGTGAGCGCGGCGCCCATCAGCTGGTGAATCGCTCCGAGGAGACCGTGCGGTTTGTCGCGGTGAGCACGCACGGAGATACCGATGTCGTGCTCTACCCGGACTCAAACAAGATCGGCGCGGCGGAGCGCTTGCCCGGAGGCGGCGGCCTACGCACATACTTCAAGCTCGAGGATCAGGTCGACTACTGGGACGGCGAGGGCCCTCCCGCAAGCTGACGACGTGGACCGCCGGCTGCCTGTAATCGGCCGCGTCTTTCCTGCACCGCTCGCCCGGACATCCAACGCTCGTCCGCCTCGACCCCGAGTCGGGCACACATCACGCCGTAGGCGTCCGGGCTTGAGTCGATGAGCACGTACCGGCGGCCCAGCGCCGCGGCGACCGCGCCCAATGTCCCGCTCCCGGCGAAGAAGTCAAGGCACCAATCGCCTGGCTGCGTCGAGGCCTGAACCATCCGCCGGACTATGCCCTCCGGCTTCTGCGTTGCGTAGCCGGTCTTCTCCTTGCCGTTGGTCGGGACGATCGTGTGCCACCAGACATCGGTCGGCAACTTGCCTCTGGCAGCCTTCTCTGCGGTCACGAGGCCCGGCGCCATGTACGGCTCGCGGTCGACGCCATCGGCGTCAAAGTAGTACTGCTCCGGATCCTTGACGTAGACGAAGACGGTGTCGTGCTTGGCGGGCCAGCGCTGCTTGGAGCGGGCGCCGTAGTCGTATGCCCAGATGATCTCGTTGAGGAACGACGCGCGCCCAAAGATCTCGTCCAGCAGCAGCTTGCAGTAGTGGGCCTCGCGGTAGTCGATGTGGAAGTAAAGGGTGCCCGTGTCGTTGAGCAGGCGACGTGCGTGCTTGAGTCTGGGCTCAAGGAAGCCCAGGTAGTCCTCGAAGGTGTCCAGGTACGAGGAGGCGGCCAGCTCGCGCGTCTTGAAGCGTCGTCCTTGGAAGCCGGTGCGATCACCGTGCTCGTCGGGCGAGGTCTGGAGCGTCCGTCGCGTCTGCGTCCTGCCCGTGTTGAAAGGCGGATCGATGTAGATCATCTGGAAGGACCCGTCTTCAAGCGCCGGCAGAAGGTCCAGGTTGTCGCCGAGCAGGATCTCGTCCGGGCGTTCCACGGTTGCAAGCGTATGGGTTGCCGCGGATCTCCAAGTGGTCCGCCGGTCCGCCGGTCCTGTGGTCCCGTGGCCGGCGCTCAGCGAGAGCTGCGCAGGCTTTCACATCCTCCGGCATGCCCAGCATGACCAAGACTCTAGGTGGTGCGCTGCAGCGGTCCTGATAGTGTGATCGTCTGGAGGGCATCATCGTGAGGTCGGCCCAAAGCGGGTGGGCAGCACGGCCTGACTTCCGAGGTTCCAACAACCCCGGAGGTGGTCTTGCCCAACACGTCAGGTCTCTTTACACGCCGCGCCCGTCCGTTGATTTTACGCGTGCGAGGGTCACGCTGAATGGGGCTGTTCAGCTGTCCGCACTGTGGGTTGTCGATCCAGCCGCGGTTCGCCTATCTGGGGATGGACTACTGCCCTCGTTGCCTGGCGCAGCGGCATGTGGCCGAAGCGTTGACCGCGGTCGAGGACTCGCGCAACCGCCTAGATCCAGCCCAGAATCGGCCCGAACAGGAGACCGGCAACCAGGTCGAGCGCCGCCAGTGAGCACACCACCTGCAGCTGGCGAGTCCGGCGCGGGATGTCATAGACCCAGAAGCACACGACGTAGAACGTGAGGTACCCGAGCAGGAAGATCACCGGGAAGCTCGCGACGTTCCACCACCAGTAGTACCAGTGAAAGATGCCGTCTGCGTGGAGCAGCAGCTCGATGCAGACCGACAGCGCCGAGCACGTAGCGGCCAGCGCCCAGCGGTTCGGGATCCCAAGGAGCTTCGCGGCGCGGTCCTTGGCCAGCAACTTGGTCACGATCACGCCGTTGACCGCAAAAAACATCGAGATCTCGATGTTCAGACCAATTAAGATCACGAAGCTGCTGTTGCCCGTGACTGTCCAAATTGCCGCATGGCCGTTGAAGTGAAGCACGAGTGCGTTGATGATCTCGTTGACCCAGTCCATCAACCAGAACGCGATGCCCGCGAGCACTGCGCTCCAGTTCGCGCGCTCGATCTCGACGGCGTAGATGTAGGTGACCAGGCCAATCAGCGTCACCGTCGACCACTCAAGGTGGCCGGGGGCGCGAAGGGCACGCTCGGCTTCGCGGGTGAAGGTCGTAACGTCGGCCAGCACGGCTGCGAAGTATGACGCCAGCTGGCGCGGCCCTGCTAAAGGCGTCTATCGCCATCGTCGGCGACACGCCCGCCCAGCTCCACCAGGCCGTCGCTCAGCGGCTGCACCTCAATTACGCAGCCCGGCCCCTGTTCGATCACGAGCGGCCTGCCCAGTGCTGCGCACAGCATGATCGCCGCCGAGCCGGTGGCGGGATCCTCGATGACGCCGAGGTCGGGCGCGAAAACACGGGCGCGGATCGCGCCACGCGCCTCGTCCTGCCATGCCCACACCTGCAGATTGCCCGCCGCTTGCGCCTTGAAGCAGTCAACGTCTCGGGGTGTAGGAAGTTGTAGGCGCTCGAACTGCGGCGACCACTGCGCGCGTGCAACGATCCACGCGCGATCGGCGCGCGTGCGCGCAGCCACGACGCCCGCGGGCACACGCAGCTCTGCTTGGCCCAGCAGCCAGGCGGCGCCGACCAATGGGTGTCCCGCAAATGCCAGCTCGGTGGTCGGCGTGAAGATTGCAACCGCGTTTGAGCGCGCGACGAAGGCGGTCTCGCTGTACCCGAGCGCGGCTGCGATGGCCTGGCGGCGAGACCGGTCGATGCCACCGGCGTCGCGAACGACGCCCAGGTGGTTGCCGAGCCGGCCCTCCGCGTCGGTAAAGACCCGCAGCACCCTCACGGTTGTCACGGTTTGACGCTAACGAAATCCGAGGCGTCGGGTCTGCCAAGCGCGATTGGACTGCGGCCAGGGGATCGCGGCGGGGTACGAGATCACGGGAGGATGGGCGACCGCGACCGGTTGGGGAGCCACGACGGGGTGGGGGACAGCGACTGGGTGGGGGACAGCGACTGGCCGGCCTGGGGCGGCGAGCTGGGGTAGTGGCCACGGCGCGGTCGCTTCCATAGGTGGACTTGGTTCGGCCTCGGCTCCCAACTCGTGACGCGTTTGCCGCAAGGAGGCGGCCCCGGCTGCAAACGGCGCCAACACGAGCACGGCGAACGGTGCCCAAGCCCAGGGTGCAAGCACAGGCTGCGCCGACAGCGTCGAGACTGAATGCGGCGCGAGGTGGGCTGCGATCAGGCCTGCGTGCCCCGGCTGTATGTCGATGTGGGCCCCGCGCAGCGTGATGTGCAGAGGCAGCGCGCCGCTGTTGACCAGGCGCGCGATGAACGTGGCGCCCGCATGGGTCGAGCCACTCGCAGTCGCCTTGCCGGCGACCGCCTGCCCGACGCCGCCACTGGCGGACACGAGGTGTGCCGTGGCCCTGGAGTGCCTGGCACTCGCGATCACGACTCGCACCAGCGGCCGGACTTTCTGCAGCGGTAGCGCGATTGCGGCACCGACCGTGATCGAATGCATCGCGGGACGCACGTCTCGTGGCATGGCGCGACTCAAAAGCAGGCCCGCCGCCAGCACCGCGAGCGCCCACGGCAGGCCCAGCAGCAGCCAGCCGAGGTCTGGGACGACTGCCACGGGGACGCCCGCGACGGCGCTGCGGCTGAGTTCCCAGCCGTCATCGGACGAGTTGAGGTCGCCGCGTGTGCGGAACCTGCCGTTGGGCAGGATCGCCGCGATCCTGTGCATGAAAAGCTGGCCCGTGACGGGCACGTGGAAGGCCACGACCATGCCGCGGCGCAATGGCGCGCGTCCGAGCGGGCGCGTGAGCACGAGGCTTCCCGTGGGGGCCGTCGTGCCCATCGACGGGGTCCTCATCACGAGCACGTGGCCGCCGAAGAGAACCCACGCGCCTGCGCTTGCCGCGAGCACCACCGCCGCCAACGCGGGCGTCCAACGCAACAGCCGGCGCGCGCGGCGCCGGCTGTGCGGTTGGAGGTGAACGTCCTGGGTTGAGCTCGGCTGATCCCGCTTGCCCGAGGGCATCGTGGACCGTCCGTCCGTCTTGACCTACTGGGTGATCGTCCAGGCGAACGCCTGTGTGGCCTGAAGGCCCTGGTCGGCGTTGGTCGCTGTGGCGTCCAGCTTGGTGTTGACGACCACCGTGTCGCTGGCGTTGGAAGCGAGCCCGGAGCCGATGCTCACGGCGCCATATGTGTGCAGCGTGGTGAGCGTGTATGTGCTCGACAGAGCAGGGCACGCTTCCGTGGGCTTGCTCGGGTAGTAACACACCGATGCACCGTTGCCGATCGTGACGTCGACCTTGCCACAGAATTCAGCTGACGTGGCGTTGCCGTAGTAGCTGCCCGTGCCCGCCGCTGCGCAGGTTTCCGGAGTGACAGTGAATGTCGAAGCCGGCGAGGAGCCGACGTTCTTAAACGTCAGCGTCTGCGTGACCGGCGATCCACCCGGCAGCTGCCCGGTGGGGGCGCCGAAAACATCGATCGTCGCACAGCTGGAGCTGTTGGTCGTAAACGGCTGGCTGGTGCCACCGGTCGAAAGACATTCGCTGGCGCCGCTGGTCTCCTTGAGCACGATCGAGCCTGCTGTGAACGTGCCGTTCTGGTTGATCGTGGCGTTGAACGCGCCAAGAGCGCCCAGTGTCGTGAGCGCGATGGCCGCGGCAGCGATCACGGCTGACCCGGCCATGGCAGCGGTGCGGCCCTTGGAATGGCGGCGTGAATCGGTTTGCTTGCGGGACATCGAAAACCTCATGACTGGCCTCTTGTGCCTTGGGTGTTTGCGCCAGAACGTCCGCGTCTGGAGCAGTACGTCAAACTCGGTTGACTTAATGCTTGGTTTCGGCAAAACACCGACAGATCTTTAGTGTGAAGTCGTCCGCTGGACGCCGCGAATGAAGGCACCGCATCGTGCGCGTGGGCGACCCTAGGCGCCGGGCGCGTGGCGAGGTCGGTTACAGCTCGACGTTGGCGGCCGGGTAGCTCAGCGAAGCGGTCCAGGAGCTGCCGGCAGTTCCCGAGAACGTCAGGGGAATGGCGAAGTGCAGACCGGCAAATGGGGCTGGGGCGGCGCTTGTCTCCTGCGCCGAAAGCTTGGCCGCGGTGGCATGCGCCGCAGTTGGCGCCGCGGGCGCCCATGTGTGTGCTTTGGGCACGAGATCCGATGCGGTCAGGCCCGGGCAAGCGCCGGCGCCGGCGGGAAACAGGCAGGTCGTCGTACCGTTATTCGTGGCCTGTGCCGAGATCTCCACCGCGCCGGCGTCTGCCGGAGCGCTCGCGCTTTCAGAAAGCGGCCAGTACGCCGTCGGCGTCAGCGTCAGCAACTCGCTTTCCAGCGCCGACTGCGAGCTCTCTGAAGCGATCGTCGTGTCGGTGGCCGCCGAGATCGCCGATCCGATCACCGCGACGTCGGCGAGCGACCCGGTCCAGTATTCGTCACTCGGATTGTCCGTCCAGCCGGACGCTCTGCCGATTACCCAGTAGCCGGTGTAGTTGGTGCCGTCGTCGGCGACAGTCGCCGATGCCACTTCGGAGCCGTCGACATACAGCTTGATGGCAGTGCTCGAGAACACCGCGACGGCGAGGTGCCAGGCACCGTTGTCATAGGTCGAGGTCGTTGTCGCCTCCACGGAGCTCGACACCGGATATGTGCCGATCACGAGTTTGCCGGCGTTGTCCATCCACAGCATCCGGTCCCTTGCTCCGCCTTCGCCGCCGCCCTGGCGTTCGTTGAAGTGAAAGATGCCACCGCCCGTGGAGTGGCTGGCGGCTTTGAAGTACGCCACGACCGAGAAGCTTTGTGGGTTGGTATAGGCACGTGCGGTCTCGAGCAGGCCCGAGCCTCCCGTGAAGGCTGCCGCTGCGCTGGAGCTGTAAGGGCCGGGAACGCCGAGCGTGACCGTGCTGCCGCCAACCGTGGCGTCGTCGTTGTTGGCCGACGCGTCGGGCTCGACCTGAAAGAACGGGTAGTTCCGTGATTCCGTCGTGCCACTGTCGGTCAGCGGCCAGTAATAGGTCGGGGAGGCAGCCAGCAGCGCGGACTCAAACGTTGCCACGCCGGCGCTTTTGTCCGCATAGAGTTCTGACACCTGAGTTGCGCTCAGCGCGGAGCCGAAATA
>CAJCHW010000087.1 GCA_903970125.1 Chlamydiota bacterium | reverse complement strand
CACGTTTATGAACACCTGGAATAGCAGCATTGCCAGCACGCCCCCGGCGACGACGGCCCCGAACAGGTCCTTGGCCACAGTCATGATCGCGAGCACCCGCCATATGACGAGGGCATACAACGACAACACCAGCGCCGCCCCGACGAAGCCGTAACGCTCTCCCACGGCGGCAAATACGAAGTCTGTGTCGTCCTCGGGGACGAAGTCGAGCGTCGTCTGGGAAGCAATCGCATCACCTGTCTTCTGACCGGACCCGATCGCTATCTTCGACTCCTCCTGCTGGTAACCCTGCTTCTGCGGGTCCGTGGACGGGTGCAGAAACGAGGTCAGACGCTGCTCCTGGTAGGGCTTCAGCACGTGCACGCCGAGCGCAGGTGCCGCCACGAGCACGACCGAAACCGCGGCTACGCCGACGGCCGCAAGCGTAACCAGATGGCGTGTAGGCGTGCCTGCGACGAACACGATCGTGAACACGATCGCCAGGTAGACCAGGCCGGAGCCGACATCTGGCTGGATGATCACGAGCATCGCGGCCACCAGGCCCGCGAGCATCACCCGTGCGGTCGTCTTGCGCTCCCGCACGTAGCGGATGCGATCGACGATAAAGCTCGACAGTGCGAGCACCAAGAGCACCTTGCCAAGCTCAGATGCCTGGAAGGCGAAAAAGGGAAACTGGATCGCGCGCTGCGAGCCGTTGGCAGCGTGGCCCAACGCACGCACCGCCAGCAGGCTGATCAGCAATGCCACGTACATCGGCCGCCCGATCCGTCGCAGCGGTGCGTAGTCCAGGCGCGAGATCACGACCATCGCGATCAGCCCCACCACCAGGTAGGCCACCTGGCGATCGACGTAGTAGTGCGGCGAGTTCGGAATGAACCCCTTTGTCACGCTGTCGAGCGTGACCACCGAACAGATCCCCAGACCGATCACGCCAAGCGTCAGCAATGGGTCAAGCCCCAGTCGCAACGAGCGCGCCGGCGCGGCGGCATCGACGTTCTCGGCGGACGCCATCACGGAAGGCACGGTGCGTGGAGTTATGGCTGTCACGCTCATGGCGCTAGGCCGGCCAAGTTAATCCGGTCAGCGTGGACTGCATCATGACGTTTCCCCAGGCGTCGCATCAGTTGGTCTTTGAACTACCGGCGATAAACCGCTTGGGCGCGCCGAACCAGGACGAGGCAATCAGGCGCGCCACGGGGGCAGCCGCTTCGGCGCCAAACCCTCCCTGCGGGATGGTCACGGCGATCACGATCGGTCGTGTGGGATCCGCCACGTAACACATGTACCAGGACTGTTCGACCTTACCCTGGACTTCGGCGGTGCCCGTCTTGCCGTAAACCGGGTGCGCCGCCTGGTTCCAGCCGCTCCACACCTGCGCCGAGGTGCCCCCGGCTTCTGACGCCGCCCGGTGAATCCCTTCGAAGACGAGCCCCAGGTCGTAGGCATTGAGATGCACCTGGTACTGCGGCGGGAAGCTCAGCCGTTGCAAAAGCGCGCCGTTGGGGGCATCGATCTCCAACCCCAGGTGCGGCGTCACCTTCCAGCCATTACCGTTGTTGCGGTAGGCATTCACCAGCGTCGAGTAGGCCGTGGCCATCTGCAGCGGAGAGGTCTGAAGTGCGCCCTGACCGACGGCAAGGTCCATGTTTTCGCCGACCGACCACGGCTTGATTTCCGAGACGTAGCCACACCTGTGCTGCGCTGCTCCGTGATGGGTGCGCAAGCAGTGTTCCTGGCGGTGGTTCATCTCTTCGCGCCACTTCGCGTCGGGCAGCACTCCTTCGATCTCATTGGGCAGGTCGACGCCGGTTTCCTCGCCCACACCGAGCTTGTGGGCCATGTGCTGGATCACGTCGCCGTAGGCATTCGCCCGCTCCCCGACGGTGAAGAAGTAGGTGTCGGAGGAGACCTTCAGGGCTTCCACGAGCCCCACGCTGCCGTAGTTGTCCTTGCCTGCGTTACAGAACTGCTCGGCGCTCACGGTGATGCACTGCCCCGAGCCCAGCCCTTCGTTGGGGTTCAAGATCCCGGCTTCAAGCGCCGCCATCGCCGTGATTGGCTTGAAGGTCGAGCCCGTCGGATAGAGGCCTTCCGTGGCGCGATCGGTCAGCGGCGCGGGAGCTTCGACGCCTTCGGCCGATTCCGCGCCGGTCAGCGCCTTGTATTCGGCTTCGGTGTGGGGCTTGGCAAATATGCTCGGGTTGAAGCTCGGGTAGGAGCCGAGCGCCAGCAGTTCGCCGTTGAGCGGGTCCATCGCCACAAACGAGCCGGAGGTCGCCGGCTTGCCCACCGACCGGGCGTGGGCGATGCCCTCGATCAGCGCCGCTTCTGAGCTTCGCTGCAGCCCCAGTTCAATTGAGACCTTCAAGTTTGAGCCGGCCACGGATGGCGTCGGCGCGATCGTTGCGGGCTCCGGTTCTCCAGCGGCGTTGACCTCGAACTTCTGTGCGCCTGGTTTGCCGCGCAGGTAGCTGTCGTAGTAGTACTCAAGGCCGGCCTGACCGACCACGGTCCCAGGCTGCACGCCGCGAAACCCGGATTTCGCGAGCTCGGCTGTGTTGATCTGGCCCACGTATCCGAGCACCTGTGCCGCCATTTCGCCGAACGGATAACTTCGCAGCCAGACCGGCTGCTGGATTACGCCGGGAAATTCGCTCTGGCGCTCGGAGAGGATCGTGAGCGCGCCCGGGCCGGCGTCGGTCTTGATCGTCACAGGCGCGTAGTGGGCTTCCTTGTAGCCCTTGCCTACGAGTTCGCGGATGTGACCGGGGCGCATGTGCAGTACCCGGCCCAGGCCCCTGTAGACCTGTTCGCGCCCCGCGGCGCTTTGCGGCAGCTCCGAGGGCGCGATCTGGACGGCGTTGGCAACGTGGTTTTCGACGAGCGGCAAGCCGTGCCGATCGACGATCTCCCCACGGGGCGCCGGGGTGGGAAGTTCGCGCAAGCGGTTGGCGTTGGCCTGCTGCAGATACTGACTGCCGGAGAGGATCTGCAGATACCACAGGCGGAAGAGCATCACCCCGAAGAGCACGACCGCCAGGGCGCCGAGAAGCGCTGCGCGCAGCGCCAGTGCAGGCGGCACAAAACCGCGCGAATCCGGCGACCGCGAGGTCTGCTGGGAGATCATGGCCGTGGCAGTGGCGACAGGCCGCCCGTCGTGTATGCCCGCCGTCGTCGCCGTCGCGGGTCATCAGGCAGGCGGGGCTGCAGCGCCCGGCGTGTCAGCGCCCACACGGGCGCTGCGAGCAGCGTGTCCACCACGGTGCCGAGCACGATTTGGCGCACCAGCTCGATGCTCACGGGCGCATCGTTGCCGAGCATGAACTCCATCACCGAGTAGCCGGTTAGCGAGATCAACGCCGCCACCGCTCCCAGCGCCAGCGGCATCAGCGTGGCCTGGGGGTCGCGCATCTCCCGCAAGCGCCCGGCTCCGTAGCCGATAAACGTGAAGATCAACGAGGTCAGCCCGAGCGTCTGCAGCAGCGTGAGATCGACCATCAGGCCAACGGCAAAACCCGTGATCGCACCGACCGTCGAGCCGCTGAGAAAGCCCACGAAGGCCACAACCAGGGGCGTCAGGTCGACGCGCACGCCAAACACCGGCAGCTCGGCCACGACACTCGTCTGCAAAAAGACGGTGGCCACCGCCAAGAGTCCGATGCGCGCCGCGATCGCGATCTCCGGCCCAAAGCCGCCAGGCGGGCCACGCCGCTCGCCGGCGCGTCGCCGCAAGGAGACCGCGGAGCCGGTCAAGATTCCCGCGCCTGCGCGCCCCGAGACGCCGCCGCCAGGCGGACCCGGCCGGCTCACCCTTCGCCCCCGGCCGTTGCGAGTTGGCCACCCGCGCTCGCGACCGACGAGTTGCCCGAGCCAACCGGAGAGGCGAGGCTGCTGAGCAGGTGGGTGATCCGTTCCGGCGCCGATCCGTGCACCGCGGTCAACACCTGCACGGTGCCAAGATTGTGGAGGTTGACGAGTGGTTCCACGTTGATTGACTCGTACTGGCTGTGCGCGCCGCCCGAGGTCACCCTGCCGACTGGGATCCCGGCAGGAAACAGCGACTGCCCTTCGCGGGAAACCGTGCCCGCCGTTTCGACGTATTCACCGGGGTTGACAGGGGTGTTCTGGGGCAGGTACTGGAGCACCATCTCATCGGGGTCGCCGACCTTCGGTTGCACGGTGCCAAACGCGCCACCGGCGGCCAGGCGTGCGGTGGCGCCGAATTCATGGTCGTTGATCAGCATCACCTCGGCGCCGTCGCTCCAAGTCTGAGCGATCTTTCCCACCAGCCCTTCGCCGTCGATCACGGGATCGTTGACCGCGATGCCACTAGGCGTGCCCTGATCGACGATTACCGTCGATTCCCACAAGCTCGGGGACTGCGCCACCACGGTCGCGTTCACCGGCTGATAGGCGGAGATGCTCAAGCGGGTGTCGATATGCACGAGCGCCGACAGTTCGCGGTAGCCGCGAGCTTCCGCCTCGTATCTGATCAGCTGGTGGCGCACCGTTGCAAGCTGCTTGCGCAGCCTGTTGCTCTGGGATTTGGCGTCCAGCGCACCACCAATCGAGCCGAAGAAGTTGCGCACGGGCCGAAAAACGGAATTGGCACCGTCCTCGACTGGTGACACAACCGTCGAAAAGCCACGCTGAATGCTGTGTAGCGGGCCGCCGGGCGCCTCTCTGAAGTATGCCGTTAGAAGGATCAGGGACAGCGCGACGAGCGCTGCCAACACGGCTCGCCTGCGCCGGATCGTCTTCTTGTACACCAGTCAGGACCTTCCAAAGGGTTCGTGGTCAAGCTTACGCCCCGCCTCATCTCCGCCGCCGACCTCGCGCGCTGCGGTTGGCGCGGTGAATCACGTCAAACTCCTCAAGCGAGCGGCCGGAACCAACCGCCACGCACGTCAGCGGTGACTCGGCCATGTGCGCAGGCATCTGCGTCTCTTCGCGCAAGCGCCTGTCGAGACCCTGGAGCAGCGAGCCGCCGCCGGCAAGGGTAATGCCGCGATCCATGATGTCCGAGGCGAGCTCCGGCGGGGTCCGATCGAGCGTCTCCTTGACAGCCTCGATGATCTGACCCAACGGCTCCTCCAGGGCCTGGCGGATCTCCTCACTGGTGATCACCACCGTCTTGGGAAGACCGGAGACCATGTCACGCCCGCGGATCTCTGCCTGAAGCTCCTCCTCAAGCGGCGCCGCGGAGCCGATCTCAAGCTTGAGCTCCTCGGCAGTCTGCTGACCGATGAGCAGCTTGTATTCACGCTTGGCGTAGTTGATGATCGCTTCGTCAAGCTCGTCGCCACCGACGCGGATTGACTGCGACACGACGATGCCGCCAAGCGAGATCACCGCAACCTCAGAGGTGCCGCCACCGATGTCTACGACCATCGATCCCGTCGGCTCGGCCACAGGCAGACCGGCGCCGATGGCGGCCGCCATCGGCTCCTCGATCAGGTAGGCAGCGCGCGCGCCGGCCGAAAGGCAGGCCTCCTCAACGGCGCGCTTCTCGACGCCCGTCACACCCGAGGGAACGCAGACGACCACGCGCGGATGCGCCCAGCGGTTCTGGTGGACCTTCTGGATGAAGTGCCGCAGCATTTCCTCGGTCACGTCGAAATCGGCGATCACGCCGTCTTTCAGTGGTCGGATCGCCTGGATCGTCCCCGGCGTGCGTCCCAGCATGCGCTTGGCCTCGATGCCCACCGCATGCACTTCGCCGTTGCGTGAGTCGATCGCCACCACGCTCGGCTCCGAGAGCACGATGCCGCGGCCGCGCACGTACACCAGCGTGTTGGCTGTGCCAAGATCGACCGCCATATCGCGGCCGCCGAAGCCTGTCAGGTAGCTGAAGATCCCCATAGGGCAGTGAAAGTGAAGCAGTGCATGTGAAGCCTGGGCGCTTGAGTGCAAGCCGGCCGATCACCGTGGGGCGTCGCCGTGGCGTGCCAGTGCCAAGCCGCCGAGGCCGTGGGTGCCGACTGGCAGAGCCGGTGGCGCCGCCACTTAGTGGTCGGCCGCCTAGGGCACATTCGCTCCGGAGTCTACCGGATGCCAAGCATCGGACAACAATGCCAGCGTATTTGCAGGACAAAGTCCGCGCGGCACCGCGGAGGTGCCCGCGTAGCTCAACTGCCCAAGAGTTGCGGGTATATGTCCAAAAGCTTTGCCAGCGGCAGCCCGACGACGTTCTCGTATTCGCCGTCAAGCTCGCGCACCAAAGCCGTGCCCGCGCCCTGGATCGCGTAAGCGCCCGCGCGTTCGCGCCACTCGCCGGTGGCGATGTACCAGTCCAGCATGCGCGCGTCGATCGTCCGAAAACGCACCTGCGTCGTCGCGCTCACCCTATGCTCGCCATCCCCCGAGATCAGCGCCATCGCGCCTACGACCAGGTGGCTGCGCCCGCTGAGCGCTCCAAGCATGCGGCGCGCGTCGTCCTCGTCGGCGGGCTTGCCAAACACCCGGCCGTCGAACACCACGATCGTGTCCGCGCCAAGCACCACCAAGCCTGAGCCGCCGCCGCGGGCCTGATGTACGGCCCTGGCCTTGCGCAGCGCATTCTCGGACGCCACCTCGATCGGGTCACCGCTGGCCAGCTCGGGCGCGTCGGAAACCACGACCTCGAAGCTGACGCCTAGACGCTCGAGGATCGTCCGCCGCTGCGGTGAACGCGACGCCAGGATCAGCACTTGCGCCTAGATGTCGCCAAAGAACAGCGCCACCTCGCGCGCCGCCGACTCCGGGGAGTCCGAGCCATGGACCAGGTTCTTGCCGACTTCGGTGGCGAAGTCCGCGCGGATGGAACCGGGCGCCGCCTCCAGCGGGTCTGTGGCCCCAATCACCTGCCTCGCGGCGCGCACGGCATGCGGGCCCTCGAGTGCCATTGCCACCAACGGACCCGAGGTGATGAACTCGACCAGCTCGCCGAAAAACGGTCTCTCAGCGTGCTCGGCGTAATGGCGTTCAGCGAGCTCGCGCGACAACGTCCTCGCTTCAAGCGCCACGATCGTCAGCCCCTTGCGCTCCATGCGCGAGATGATCTCGCCGCTCAGGGAGGCCGCGAAGGCGTCCGGTTTGACCAGAATCAGCGTGCGTTCCAAGTGATCGAGTCCTCTCGCTTTGGGATCTGTTTTGGGCATGACGCCCGTGCAAGCCGAGCGCACACGTCGCGCCGGCGTGGGGCCGCGCAGGGGCTTATATACCTGAGCTCGAACCCGATGCGCCGGCCGGCCGCGGGCGGCCGGCACCACGTGCGTCGCCATTGCTGTCGTCAAGTTCGGCGCGTGTGCCCGCCGGCTGCGGCTCGCGCTTGACCGCGGAGTCGCGTCCTGCGCCAGACGCCGGCACAGGCCGGCTGCGCTCAGAAGCATGCGCAGGCGCAGGCTCCGGTCTCGTGCTCGGCTTACTCTCGGCGCGGTCAGTGTCGCGCTCATGCTCGGCCCGTGGGCGTGGGCTCCGCTTGCCCGAGCGCCGCGCCGATGTGCGTGCGTTTGGTACCTCGGTCTCGCAGTACGGGCAGATCGTCCACGCCCGGTCCAGCGGGCGCGAACAGCTGGTGCAGCGATCCTTGAGCTTGCGCAGGCAGCTCGGGCAGCGCACGTACTCGGAGTCGATCGGGTAATCGCAGTGCGGACACAGGCTGGACTCCAGCTCGTGCAGCCGCAGCTTGGTGGTCTCAAGCTCAAGTTCGCGTTCGCGCGCGTCCTCCAGCGATTCTGCGGGACGCACGATCAGGTACAGAAATGTGCCCAGATACGGGATCAGCGAAACCGCGGTCGCGACGCCCGTGAGCATCGGGTCGGCGATCCTGCGGCGCGAGTCGACGTAGGTCCAGTAGACGAGCACCAGGTACAGCAGCACAGCGAAGAGGAGCAGCAGATCGACGACGACCGTAACGCCGGTGCTTTCGATACCGAAATAGGCGAGGGGGGGCATCGACTGAGACGCGAGCTTAGACGAACAGGCGGCCGAAACCGTAACCAGCCGCAAACGAGATCAGGATGATCAAAGCGACGGTGACCGCAACAACCTTGACCATCGTAAAGACGCTGGGGCCGTCGTCGATCGGTTCAAGCTCAAATTTCTCACGCTTCGCGGGAATGGTTTCCCCCTTCGATTGATGTGATCTCAGATGACGTTGAGGTCGCTTCGCCGACGGGCTCGCCCGCCGCGCGGCCGTGGTGCAGCGCACGCAAAAGCTCCCCAACAAGGTAAACCGATCCGCAAGCCAGCACCACCCCGCCGCATTGCTTGGCCCACTCAGACGCCGCGCACAGGGCTCGCGCGGGCTGCGGCTCGCACACGGAATCGGCGAAGCCGAGCTGGCTTGCGAGCGACCCAAGCGCCGACGGCGAAAGCGCTCGCGGGCTTGGTGGCGCTGTAAACCACGCGCGCGCGGACAACGGCAACAGCGTTCTCAACATGCCGACCGCATCCTTGTCATCGAGCACACCGAAGACGAGCGCCAGCGGCCGGCTACCGCGCAGTGCCGCAACCGAGTCGGCCAGCACCAAGGCGGCGTCGGGATTGTGCGCTGCGTCAAGGACGGTCAGCGGATCTGCGCGCACAACTTCGAAACGACCTGGCACAAGGGTGTTGGCGGCCGCCCGCTGCAGCGCCTGCGCTTCGGGCTCGAGCCCCGCCAACTGCAGGTAGCGCTCTGCGGCAGCGGCGGCGACCGCGAAGTTGCGCCGCTGGAAGGCGCCGGCAGCGGCAAGCCCGGTGGCGCCGGCTTGCGTGTCTCGGCGTTTGAGTCCGTCTGACGTCATCGGGCGGTACTGCTCGCCGGCGACAACCAGCCGTAGCGGGTCGTCTTCGACGGCGCCGCGCGCGAGCTCCATGACCTCCTGCGGCAGTCCCGCGCCGACAACGAGCGTCGCTCGCCGACCGACCACAGCGAGCTTCTCGGCGGCGATGTCTGTCACGGTTGGTCCCAGCCAGCGCGTGTGCTCAAGCCCGACGTTCGTAAGCACGCACACGCTTGCATCGAGCACGTTGGTCGCGTCATAGCGACCTCCCAGCCCCGCCTCGATCACCGCGACCTCGACGCCCTGGCGCTGCAACTCCCAGAAGGCTGCCGCGGTGATCAACTCAAACTGGGTGACGTGGTCGTCGGCGGACAGCGTGTGGTTTACGTGCGCCGTGGCCGCGGCGGCGCGCTCTACGGCGGCGCCAAAGTCCCCGGGATCGATGTCGCGCTCGCCAATCCGTATGCGCTCGGTGTACGAGGTCAGATGCGGCGACAGATACGTGCCCGTGCGCAACCCGCGCGCCTGCAGGATCGCGGCGATCATGCGCGTGGTCGAGGACTTGCCGTTGGTGCCCACCACGTGGATCGATCCGAACTGGAGCTGAGGGCAGTCCAGCGCAGTCATCAGCCGGCGCATGCGGTCCACGCCGAAGCGCATGCCGAAGAGCTCAAGCGAGCGCAGATGCGCTTCGGCGTCGCCCAAGCCCCAGCCCGCGTGTTGGGGCACGGCGCTTGGCCGAGGGGACGGCGCGCGACCGCTCACAGGTTGCTCAGCTCGTGTTGCAAGCGCGCCACCTTTGCCTGCTCGGCCTCGACGACGGCGGGTGGCGCCTTGGCGAGAAAGCCGGGGTTTGAGAGCTTGGCCTGGGCGCGCGCGATCACTCCGAGCAAGCGCTCGCGCGCTTGCTCGCGGCGCTCGTTGATAGCGGCCAGGTCCAGGCCGTCGCCGGAGAGGATCTCGACGCTGCCGCCGGGTACGGGCAGGCTCGCGGCTACCGGCGCGTCGCTGTCGCCGTCTTCGGTGATCGTAAGGCGGGCCAGCCGCGAAAGCGCTCCGAGCGTCGTCTCGTAGCCGCTGGCGCGTAACCGTGCCGCAAGCGCCGTGCCGGGCTTGACGGCGGCACTGTCGCGAAAGCCACGGACGCGCACGATCGCCTCGATCGCGCGGCCCATAGCGGCCTCGGCGGTCTCGTCGATCAGCGCCTCGCGCACAACCGGATAGGCGCTACCGGCCAAAAGCTCGGTGGCGCCCAGCGAAGACCACAGCTCCTCGGTCACAAAGGGGATCACGGGATGCGCGAGCGCGAGCGTCTCGCGCAACACATGCACGAGAATCGCCGAGACGGCACGCCTGTCGGCGCCGCCCGTCGCGTCCATTTGACCGTCGTCCCCATTTGGGGCACGCGTAAGCCTGTGCTTGACGAGCTCCAGATACCAATCGCAGAGCTCGGCGTAGATGAACTCATAGAGGCCCAACGCCGCGTGGGAGAAGTCAAAGCTCTCGATCCGCAAGGCCTGGGCGGCCTTGATGCGTTGCAAGCGCGAGAGGATCCACCGGTCCTCGACGGCGAGCGGTGCGTCGATCGCGCGCGCGCACTCCGATACGAGCGCGTCGTCAGCACTGCCATCCCGCGACGGCGACATCGCGTCAAGCACCCGCTCATCGGCGGTCGTGAGCACGAAGCGCACGGCATTAAAGAGCTTGGTTGCAAGCGCCTGGCCCTGCTTGATCTTCTCCTCGGAGTAGCGCACATCCTGGGTCGACGACATCGCCAACAGGCCGAAGCGCACGGCATCCGCTCCGTGGGCGTCGATTTCCTGGAGCGGGTCGATGCCGGTGCCGAGCGACTTCGACATACGACGACCGTCCGGCGCCTGAATCACCGAATGCACGTACACGTCAGAAAAGGGCTCTGCGCCCGTGAACTCGATCCCCATCATGATCATCCGCGCCACCCACAGAAAGAGGATGTCGCGGGCGGTGACGAGAACGTCGGTGGGATAGAAGGCGCGAAGCTGCGCTGTCTGATCGGGCCAGCCGAGCGTGGCAAAGGGCCATAGCGCCGACGAGAACCATGTGTCCAGCACGTCGTCGTCCTGGTGCAGGGGGCCGCCGCAGCGCTCGCAGCGTTCGGGGGGGCTGCTGGCGACGTGGACCTCCGCGCACTCGTCGCAGTAGTAGACAGGCAAACGGTGTCCCCACCACAGCTGGCGCGAGATGCACCACGGGCGGATTTTGTCCATCCACTCCAGATAGACGCGCCGGTTGCTCTCGGGCACTATGCGCACGCGCCCCTCTTCCACGGCGCTGACAGCAGGTGCAGCGAGCGCTTGCATGTTCATGAACCACTGCAACGAGATCAGCGGCTCGATGCGCACGCCGGAGCGATGCGAGTAAGGGACCTCGTGGTCATACGGCTCGGCGGCCACGATCCTGCCCTCGTCTCCGAGCGCAGAAACCACAGCTGCCTGTGCCTCGGCCGCGGTCATCCCCGCGTACGGGGCCCCGGCCTCATCGGTGATGCGGCCGTCCTCGCCGATGACGGAAATCACCTCGAGCCCGTGGCGCTGGCCGATCTCGAAGTCGTTGGGGTCGTGCGCAGGCGTCACCTTCAGCTGGCCCGTGCCGAAATCGGTCTTGACGTAATCGTCGGCAATTATCGGCAGGCGCCGCCCCACCAGCGGCAGGATCGCGATGCGCCCGACAAGGTCCGCATAACGCTCGTCTGAGGGATTGACCGCGATCGCCGTGTCCGCGAGCATCGTCTCCGGACGCACCGTCGCGATCGTGACCGTGCCTCCGCCCTCGAGGTCGTAGCGGATCGAATAGAGCGTGTCGGTCTGGGGCCGGCTTTCGACCTCTAGATCCGAGATCGCCGAGCGACTCCCGGGGTCCCAGTTGACGATGTAGCGGTCGCGGTAGATATAGCCCTTGCGGTAGAGCGCAACAAACGCCTCGACGACCGCGCGTGCGTAGTCCTCGTCCAACGTGAAGCGCTCATGCGTGTAGTCACACGATGAGCCCAGGCGCTTGAGCTGCTCGACGATCTGCCCGCCGTAGTGCGAGCGCCACTCCCAGACGCGCTCCACGAACGCATCGCGGCCCAGCTCGTGGCGTGAGACCCCCTCCTCGGCAAGCGTCTTCTCGACGCGCGTCTGCGTCGCGATGCCGGCATGGTCGGTCCCGAGGATCCACTTGGTCCGCTGGCCGCGCATGCGGTGGTAGCGGATGAGCACGTCCTGGATCGAGTTGTTGAGCGCGTGGCCCATGTGCAGCGAACCGGTGACGTTCGGCGGCGGGATCGCGATCGAGTAGTTGTCGGCGGCGTCGCCGGCGGGCTCCGGCGAAAACAGACCGCTCGCCAGCCAGCGCTCCGTGATCCGCGGCTCGACCTCCGCAGGGTCAAAGCGGGTCTGCTCGGACATCGCCGTTAGAGCGGGCTCGCCTGGAGCAGGGCGTCTGCGCGCGTCATTCCCGCGCCCTCCGCCCTGAGGCCCGAGGCGAACTCATCGATCTTGCGCTTGGGGCCGGTGACGGTGAAGGCCACCTGCGTGCTGAGCAAATGGGGGTGCTCGACGACCGTGCACTCAAGGCCCAGCGCCTGGGCTCCATCAAGCATGGCTGTCTCGAAGTCGGCGCGCACGATGCGGCCGGCGGTGGCCACGAGCGTGCGGGTTTCGACGGCCTCATCGGCACGCGCGGCAGCCGCTTCGACCTGTCCCTGTCGCGCTGACAGTGGCGGCTCGACCTGGCGCCAGCGATCGCGCTCGTTGTCCCAGACACCGACGACCACATCCGCCGTGATCTGATCGGAGGCCAGTGCCGACTCGATCTCGGCGCGAATCGCGTCGATTGCCTGCTGCGACGGTGCGTAGGCAAACAGCAGACTGCCGTCATGGGTGATCACGGCGTCCTTGCCGACCGCCGACTGGACGTCCTTGACGACGTCCGGGCCGCGGAAGCGTCCGAGCACGCCGTCGAGCGCCCGCGCCGGCTCGTGGACGTCGAGCTTTGCCTTCAGGCGCCATTCCTGGGCCATTGGGGCGTCGTCTAGGTGGCTGGGCATGTCATGGGCAGCATAGATACCAGCGGCGCACACTGACCCAGCGGCGGGCCCGTAACGCTCGGGTACGCGATCAGCGGCGCTTCAGCCAGGCAGTGCGCCGGGCCCAACGGCCACGCGCGTTGACCACAGTGCCACCCATGTGCCCGGCCTTACGCAGCCAGGCGAGCTCGCGGGTGATGCCCTTGGAGTCGATCTTGCCCAGCAGCCGCGCGACCTCGGCGCGCTCCTTGGCGCTGAGGTTGCCCGGCCAGCCGCGCGAGCGCCGCGCAAGCGTCGTCAAGCGTGTGCGGTCGCGCTCCGACAGCGAGTGCCAGCGGCCGCGCAGCACCAGCCCCACCTCCATTACGCCCAACCAGGGAAACGCCTTTACGCGCGCGAGCTTTGCCATCGGCCGATGGTAGCTGCCCGGTCGGGCGGACGAGCGTGGCGACGGTCATGAGCCGGGTACCCGACGGGTGCCCGGCGACTTAGGCCGATTCCTCCCGCAGCGCCGATTCCTCCTCGGCGGAGAGCTCATCGGGGGCCACCGTGACCAGCGTCGGCGCCAGGCCGCGCTCCACGGTCTCCTTGGTGATCACGCACTTGCGCACATCGCGGCGCGAGGGCAGCTCGAACTGCACCTCCAGCAAGATCTCCTCGAGGATCGAGCGCAGCCCGCGAGCCCCCGTGGCGCGCTCCAGGCTCTTCTCGGCGATCGCCGTGAGCGAGTCGTCGGCGAAGACCAGCTCGATGTTGTCGAAGGAAAAGAAGCGCTGAAACTGCTTGACAAGCGCGTTTCGCGGCTCCACGAGGATGGAGATCAGGTCGTCGCGCGTGAGCTGATGCACCGCTGCCATCACCGGCAGGCGGCCGATGAACTCGGGGATCAGGCCGTAGTGGATGAGATCCTCGGGCAGGCATCGCTGCAGAATGTCGCCGGGGTCGTAAGTCTCCTTGGACTCGATCGCCGCGCCAAATCCGATCCCCTGGCGCCCGATTCGCCGCTCGATCACCTTGTCGAGCTCGGCGAAGGCGCCGCCGCAAACAAAAAGGATGTTGGTGGTGTCGATCGTCAGGAACTCCTGGTGGGGATGCTTGCGCCCACCCTGCGGGGGCACCGACGCCTGGGTGCCCTCGAGGATCTTCAGCAGTGCCTGCTGGACCCCTTCACCGGACACATCGCGCGTGATCGACGGGTTGTCGCCCTTGCGCGCGATCTTGTCCGCCTCGTCGATGTAGATGATCCCCGTTTCGGCCTTCTTGACGTCGTAGTCGGCTGCCTGGATCAGCTTCAGCAGGATGTTCTCGACGTCCTCGCCGACGTATCCCGCCTCCGTCAACGCCGTGGCGTCGGCGATCGCAAAGGGCACGTTGAGAATCCGTGCCAGTGTCTGCGCCAGCAGCGTCTTGCCACAACCAGTCGGTCCCAGCAGGAGGATGTTTGACTTCTGCAGCTCGACCTCGCCGTCGCCGGCCTGCATCATCTGCACGCGCTTGTAGTGGTTGTACACGGCCACCGAAAGCGTGCGCTTGGAGGTGTCCTGGCCGACGACGTACTCGTCCAGCACCTGGTAGATCTCGCGCGGCTTGGGGAGGTTCTCCAGGTCAAACGAGGGGGCAGTCGAGAGCTCCTCGTCGATGATCTCGTTGCAGAGATCGATGCACTCGTCGCAGATGTAGACGCCCGGCCCCGCGATCAGCTTCTTCACCTGCCTCTGGGACTTGCCGCAGAAGCTGCACAGGAGCTGCTCGTTTGTGTCAGTCGGCCGGGTCATTGGCTGTCACCTCGACACTGCCACGCGTCCCCATCAGGCTAGCGCGACAATCGCCGAGCTGCACTGATTGCACCGTTTCAGTGCTGGGAGATCACGCGATCGATTATGCCGTATTCCTTGGCCTCCTCGGAGCTCATGAAGTAATCGCGCTCCGTGTCCGTGCGCACCTGGTCCAACTGCTTGCCGGTGTGCTTGGCGATGATCTCGTCCAAGCGCTTGCGTACGTCGATGATCTCACGGGCGTGGATCTCGATGTCGGTGGCCTGGCCTTCGAAGCTGGAGGAAACCTGGTGGATCAGGATCTTGGCGTTCGGCAGCGCCATCCGCTTGCCGTGTGCGCCGCCGGCCAGCAGCAGCGCACCCATGGACATGGCGATGCCCACGCAGATCGTCTGCACGTCCGGCTTGATGAACTGCATCGTGTCGTAGATCGCCAGACCCGCGTAGACCGAGCCGCCGGGGGAGTTGATGTACACCGACACGTCCTTGTCGGGGTCCTCGGACTCGAGATGCAACAGCTGGGCGACGACGAGGTTGGCCACCTGGTCATCGACTGGCGTGCCGAGAAAGATGATGCGCTCATTGAGCAGGCGGCTGTAGATGTCGAAGGCGCGCTCGCCACGCGACGTCTGCTCGACGACCATCGGAACAAGTGGACTCATATGGATGTTCTGCTTTTCTCTCGGGGATCAGATTCCTGCTGCAAGCGGCTCAGACCGCTGCGAGACACCTTATCCGCTAGGGCCCCGGGGTCCACAGGCGCTTCGGTGCCGCGGCGCCCGCCGCGGACCCGGACGCCGCCGCCCCCGAGGCGGGCGATGACCCGCCCGAACCGTCGCCGGGCTCCTGCTCAGGTGTCCACAGCTTGGCGCGCGCAGCGGCGCGCTCCGCGGCGATTGGCTTGGATTCACGCGCGATCAGATCCACGGCCTGACGCGCGGCGAGCTCTTCACGCAGCTCCTCCAACCGCCCCGCTCGCCGCAGCTCCGTCAGCATCGTCTCGGCGTCGGCATGGTCATGGTCGTGGTCGTGGTCGTGGTCGTGGTCATGAGACGCCGACCCCTCCGCAAGCACTTCACGCAGTTCGTCGTCGCTGGGCACGATCGCCTCGGCTGCCACCACCGCAGTGATCACGGCCTCGCGGCGCAGCGCCCGCTCGGCGTCAGGGGCGAGATCGGCGAGCAATTGCTGCTCATCGCGGCCGGTGATCTGCAGGTACGTCTCGCGGTTGATGCCCTGCTGCGCCAGTGCGCGCAGAGTGCGTTCCCACATTTCCGCGGCGCGCGCATCGATTAAAGCTTGGGGCACATCGACGTGTGCGCCTCGGGCGACCTCGTCGAGCGCCGCCTCGCGGTACTCGCGGTCGATGCGCTCGCTCTCGACGGCGCCCAGGCGAGCGGCTATATCGGCTCGGAGCTCATCGATGGTGTCAAAGCCTGTATCGGCTGCGAAGTCCTCGTCGAGCTCGGGCAGCTGTTTGCGCTTGACCTGCTTGACGACCACCCGAAATGACGCCAGGCGGCCGGCGAGCTCGGCGTTGGGATAGTCGGGCGGAAAGGTGACAGCGACCGTGCGCTCATCGGTGGCGCCGGCGCCGAGGATGCCGTCTTCAAGGCTCGGCAGAAGCCGGCCCGCGCCCAACTCCACCAGCTGGTCGCGGCCCTGGGCTCCCTCAAGCTTCTCGCCTTCAATGGTCGCGTCGTAATCGATCACCGCGAAGTGACCGCGCTCCGCTGCGCGCTCGACGTCCTCCAGGCGAGCGAAGCGGTCGCGTAGCCGCTCGATCTCCTCGGCGACCATCTGCTCGGAGACCTCGGGATCCCGGCGCGGAACCTCCAGTCCCTTGTAGCGCTCCACGGTGGCCTTGGGCAAGACCCCGACCTCGATCGAGAAGCTGAACGGGTCACCCTGGCGAGGTACAGCGCCCAGCTCGACACGCGGATCACCGACGGGGACGATTCCGGCGGCATCCACGGCCCCCGCGTACCACGCGCCCAGCGAACCCTGCACGGCCTCCTCAAAGACGGCCTCGCGCCCCACGCGCTGGATCACGAGCGGCGCCGGGACCTTGCCACGACGAAACCCGGGGACCTTCAGACGACGGCCGAGCTCGTTGGCCTGGCGCTCGATTCTGCCCTCGATCTCGTCGGCGGCAACTTGCACGCGCAGCAGCACGCGCGAATCGGGAAGCTCCTCAACTGTGGTTGTGAACGTGTCCGCCATGAGCCAGGCGCCACGATACTGTGCCGCCTCATGGTCACAGCCACACGCTCACCGCATGCGCCTTGGCGATCAGGCGCCCACCGGCGGAGGGTCTGGTGGCGGCGCCTTGAGAGCTGGTGGTGGACCGGCCCGGTCGGGCACCTCGCCGGCGGGCTGCTGGACTTCTCAGGAGCGCTGATCACGTACCGCAGCGCGCGCAAGCGCAGTCGTGATGCAGACGCTGCGCAGGAGGCGCGCTAGAGCGACGCGGCAAGTCCCCCGCAACACGAAAGCGCCGGCGCGGGACCCCCTGTGAGAGGTACCACGCCGGCGCGATCGGACGTACTGCTCCAAGCGCTCAGACGCCTACTGCGACCCCGCCGCCGAAGGCAACCGTGACGCCGTGGGGTACGACGAGCACCGGCGTACGGGCCTCCTGGATGAGGTTCTCTGAAGCCGCTGTCAGCGCGACCGTGCCCTGCCTTGCCTCGGGGCGCGAGCCCACGACCAGCACATCGACGTCGCTGGAGCGACCCTGCACAACGCTGGCGCCGGTGGCGCCGGCCAGTGCCTGTGCGGTCTGCGCTGCGGCACCGTCGCCGACGTACGCGACCTCACCGATGTGATGCTGGCTGGAGGCGAATCCGCTAGGGGCGATCGCCACCGCCACCGGTCCGCCTTCAAGCAGGCGCCGTGCGGAGTTGCCGATGCTGACCTTGCCGGCTGCCGTGTGTGAGTCCGAGCAGAACACGACCACGTCTGCGCCGATGCGCTCGGCGAGCGCGCTCAGTCCCTCCGGCGTGGAGCGACTTTCGACTACCTCGCGACCGATGTTGCCGCCGCCGTAGAGCTCAGCGCCCTTCTCTAGCAGCGCCTCGGCCTGTGCCTGCACGAGCTTCTCGCGATCCAGTTCCGGCTCCTGTGAGTGGCGCACGTAAGCCAGCACGGGCTCGCCGCCGGCCTGGGCGAGAACACGCCCGAGTGCGATCGCGTCGTCCTCGTTGTTGGTTCCGTCGTAAGAGATGATGATCTTGGTTGCCATTGCAGTTACCTTCCTTTTTTCTTTGCGTTGAACGATTCGGTCTCCACTCCTATCGCTAGGAAACAGTGTGGTACGTTTCTGCCATCAGCTCGGATGATTGTTGTAATGGGAGCCATTAGGAGCGCTAATCCCCTGTGCTGAACGTGGGACGGCTCAGCATCCTCAGCGAGGTCGCGCGCGCGGGTTCGTTTTCGGCGGCCGCAGAGACGCTGTCGTACACCCAGTCGGCCGTCTCCCAGCAGATCGCCACGCTCGAGGCCGAGACGGGCGTGACGCTGCTTGAGCGCCACGCGCGTGGCGTGCGCCCGACCGCCGCAGGCAAGCTGCTGATCGAACACACCGAAGGCATCCTCGCACGCTTGCAAGCGGCCGAGGCCGAGCTGGCGGCGGTGGCGGGACTGCGGGGCGGCCAGCTGCGCATGGCGTCGTTCCCCACGGCCGGCGCGACGCTGATCCCGCTGGCGATCGTGAAGTTCCGGGCCCAATACCCGGACGTCGAGCTGACCCTGGCCGAGGGCGAGCCCGAGGAAATCACTCCGCGCCTGCGTGCAGGCGAGTTTGACCTGGCCCTGCTGTGTGAGTTCGGCAGCCCCCAGGATGGCTACGGTCCCGATGCGGCGGCGTTCAGGAGCGTGCAGCTGCTGGAGGACCCGATGTACATCGCGCTGCCCCCCAAGCACCGGTTGGTACGCAAGGCGGCGCTACGCCTGAGCGACCTCGCAGACCAGGCGTGGGTGCAGCCCTCCTCGACGAGCGCGGCAGCGCGCTACGTGGTCCGCTCGTGTCACGCAGCGGGCTTCGAACCGAAGGTCTCCTTTGAAAGTGACGACTACCGGACCGTCCAGGGCCTGGTCGCCGCTGGCGTTGGAGTCGCACTGATCCCAGGCCTGGCTCTCTCACCGGCACGCGAGGATCTCGTGATCCGCGCGCTGTCGCCGGCGCCGCCCGTACGCCAGATCCTCGCGTCAGCGCCCAGTGGCAGTCGCATGGCGCCCGCGGCCCCCGCGATGCTCGAGGCGTTGCAGCAGGCCGCCGCGGCCTACAGCCATCCGGTCACCGAGGCTTAGGCGCTGTAGGCCGCATCCGGCGCGGTGATCGTGACTGGCCGCGGCGCGGGCTGCTCAATTTGGTGCGGCTCGGCGCACACGCGATCGCGGCCGGCGTGCTTGGCCTCATAGAGCGCCGCGTCGGCCCGCCCGAAGACGTCGCGATAGACAAAGCGCGTGCCCGCCGCGTTTGCAGCCACGCCGATCGAGATCGTCACCGGCTGGCCGCCGCACGGGCTGGCGGCGATCACCTGTCGCAGGCGTTCGGCGACCCGCCTGGCTCCATCGACGTCGGTGTCCGGCAGCAACACCAGAAACTCCTCGCCACCGACCCGATAGGCGCGCTGAAGAGTCCGCAATGACGCCGTGATGCGTTCAGCGGCAGCGCGCAGCACGGCGTCGCCCGCGGTGTGTCCAGCGCTGTCGTTGACCTCCTTGAAGTGATCGAGGTCACCAAGCACGACTGCGACCGTGCGCGTCGGACTCTGCGCGGGCGCCTCAAGCTCGGTCAGGCGCGACCCGAGCGCGTAGCGGTTCAGCAATCCGGTGAGCGCGTCGACGGTGCTGGCGCCGCGGAAGCCAACCGCCGAGCCGCCGACCATGGCGCCCACGTATGCAGCCTCGAACAACAGCGCCAAGGGGAACATCAAGAGCGCTGGGTTGGCAAGCACGCGCGCGGCGTCGAGCGTGAATGCCACGGCGATCATCAACACCGCTGTATAGACAGTGCCGGCTGCCGCGGAGCGGGTCCGGAGCACCGCGCAACGGCCCGGTACGAGCAACACCAGCAGTGACAGCGCGAACAGCGGCGCGCCGCTGGCAAGGGTGAACCCGACAGCGATTGAGGTCTGCAGGATCACCCAACCGGTGCCGATTGCAAGGCTGGGCCGCTGGAAGCGGTAGGCGAAGCGGGACAACACGTAATAGGGCACTGCGCCGACCATCGGTGGGACCAGCGCGTGCCAGCCGAACTGCGAGATCTGGGTGGCGATCGCGACAAATGCGGTCACCGCGATCACCTGAAACAGAGGCTCCAGGCGTCGGCTGAGGTCAACGACATACTCGCGTTCGAGTTCCTCTGAGACCACGCGTGCACCTGTGTTCGGAGCGCCCGCGGCGTCCTGGATCTGGGCAGCAGTCCCGTCGCCCGCACCGCGAGCGGTCGAAGCAGCGGCAAAAGCGGCCGCGAGGCGTCTGCCGCTGCCGTGGGAACCGACGCGGCGCGGCAAGGCGGAGCGGCGCTTCTCGGTGTGGGGCGACGATACGAGCTGCGCAGGTTGCGGGCAGTTGGCCGCGTCACCGACACCGTCGACGTGCACGCGGTCACGGCCGGCGTGCTTGGCGGCGTAAAGCGCGCGGTCGGCGCATGCGAATACCAGGTCGAAATCGAACGGTTCTTCGATACCCGATGAGGCCACACCGAACGACATGGTCACGGCGACACCCTGGATCGGACGCTCGCGCACGGCGCGCCACATCTGTTGTGCGACCTCGCCCGCACCTGTTGCACGCAGTCCGGGCAAGAGCATCAGGAACTCCTCGCCGCCGAAACGGTAGACGGGCTCAAACGCGCTCACGCATCCACCCAGACGGCGTGCTACCTCGCGCAGCACGCGGTCGCCCTTGCTGTGCCCGTGCTCGTCGTTGATCGCCTTGTAGCGGTCGATGTCCGCGATGATCAGCGCGATCGGCTCGCCCGTGAGCAGCGCCTGCTCGGAGATCTCGGTGAGCTTGGGCGCCAGAGCCGAGCGGTTCAGGGCCCCGGTCAACTCGTCCACGAACGCCAGCCGGCGGGAGGCGTCATCGAGGTCACGAATCACGAGCGCGGTGACGGCCAGGCTCACCATCACCACGAGCACGCAAATCGCCACTGCGGGGCTGTGTTGCACCTCGGGCAGATCGACGCCAACCAGCACGGCGCCGGCGAGCGCGACCGCGATCGCGGTCGCCAACGCCACCACACGCCGCGCAAACACGAGCGCGGCCAACAGCACGGGCATGGCCATCACGACCAACGCGTAGCCCCGTGGGCCACGGCCGAGCACCTGCGCCAGCGCGAGTGCAGCCTCGGAAAACAGAAACAGGGCGGCCCACACGTACTCCGGGCGTGCGTGGCGGGCGATATTGATCCGCCACACCGCCGCGAACAGCGCCAGCGCTATGGCCGAGGGCAACAGCGGCAGCCAGCCGTAGGTTCCTACGCCCGCAAGACCCGCGAGCATGAACACGGCCAACAGGTAAGGCATGCCCGGCCGCAGGATCTGCACGACGTCTGCCATGCGGCGGCGCTCGCCGTCGTCACGGCACAGGAAGCGACCAACATCCATGCCATACATATCGGCTGAGGCGGCGCAATTGATGACCAGCACAACCGATTACGGACGCCCGTGGACGGGACCCGACAACTGCCCCGGGTTAGGGCGCTCTGCGGTGGTTGGGGCCGGGTGCGTCGAGTGCGCGACCGATGCGCAGGTGACGCGGGTCAGCTAGGGAAGGGTGCCTAGGGAAGGGTGACGGCGCCCGTCTGCGCCCAGCGGCGCAGGAACTCGCCCGCGGCCTCAGCGTCGAGCGGGGTCGCAAACAGAAAGCCCTGTCCGCTCTCGCATTCCTGATCTCTGAGCAGCGAAAGCTCCTGCTCGTATTCGATGCCCTCCGCGAAGGTCTCGATCAAGAGCGCCTTGCCCAGCTGGACCAGCGTGCCGATGAGCGTCTCGGAGCCCTGGCCGTGACCGAGCTCGGAGATGAAGGAGCGGTCGATCTTCAGCGCATCGACGGGGAAGCGCTGCAGGTGCGCAAGCGACGAGTAGCCGGTTCCAAAGTCGTCGATCGCGATCTGGACACCGAGTGCCTTGATCGCCTTCAGCCGCCGCGAGGTCTCCTCGACGTTGCGCATGATCGTGGTCTCGGTGAGCTCGATCGTGAGCGCCGTCGGGTCAAGCTCGCTGTCGCGGAGCGCACCCTCAATGTCGGCGATGATCTGATCGCTGTCAAGTTGGCGCGCGGAAACGTTGACGGCCATCACGATCGGATAGCCGGCCTTGCGCCACTTGACGGCCTGCATGCACGCCTCCTGGAGCACCCAGCGGCCGATATCCATGATCTGGCCGGTCTCCTCGGCCACAGGGATGAACTCGTCCGGTTGCAGAAGTCCGCGCTTGGGGTGGGTCCAGCGAATCAGTGCCTCCACGCCTGTAGGGCTGAGGTCGTCCAGGGCGAGGATCGGCTGGTATGCGAGGAAGAACTCTCCCTTGGTCAGAGCCTCGCGCAGGTCCATTTCCAGTTCCATGCGCTTGCGGATCGAGTCCTGCATGCCGGTCTCAAAGCGCGCGTAACGGTTCTTGCCGTCCCACTTGGCGCGGTACATCGCGATGTCGGCGTTGCGCAAGAGATCCTCCGCGGAGAAGCCGCCGCCCATGGCCATGCCAATGCTGGCATTGACGGTGAACGCGGTCTCCTTGCCGGCGTCGAGTTTGAAGGGCTTCTTCAGTGCTTCCAGCAGGCGCTCGGCGATGAGCTCGGGCCCGGCGTTCAACGAGACCTGGTCGGAGATCACGACAAACTCGTCGCCGCCCATACGGCCGAGCGTGTCGGCCCCGCGCACAACGCCGGACAGCCGAGTGGCCACGGCCCGAAGCAGTTCGTCGCCGGCACTGTGGCCGAGCGTGTCGTTGATGCCCTTGAAGTTGTCCAGATCGATGAACAACGCCGCGACGGGCGCGTTGGTGCGCTGCGAACGCACGAGCATCTGCTCCAGACGGTCGAGAATGAGGGTGCGGTTCGGCAGGTCCGTGAGCGCATCGTGTGTCGCCAGAAATGCAAGCTCATCCTCGCGCCGCGCGAGCTCGGAGTCGGTGCGCTGACGCTCGGCCTCGAAGCACTCGGCCATGCGCAGCAGGCTGAACTCCAGGCTCAGTTGCAACATCGTCAGCGCTTGCGTGAGCGTCTCGTCTGAGACGTCGAGCTCGGTGCAAATCGCGCGCAACGTCTCCGCCATCACGTTACGCCAGCGAAAGCAGCGCCGCGTGACGAGCTCAAGCGCAGCGGCCCGGTGTGCGGCCAACTCGCCGAAAAGCTCCCAGGTCTCCCGGCCGGCGGCGCTCGCGACATCACGGCCCTCGCCGCAGATCCAATGCGCGACCGCCAGCGTGGAGCTGGTCGAGATTCTTTCAAAGCTTTCCTGCACCACGGCATCGACCACCTCGATCGGCTCGTTGGTGCGCGCGACGGTCTCACGCAGGACGTCGGCAGCCCGGGCCTTGAGCGCCTCGCCTACGCGCGTGAGCTCCTCGGTGGGACTCAACGGGTGGTCCGGCGGCAATGGCCCCACGGGCGGCCGCTTTGTTGCCGCTGTCGGTCGTGAGACTTGGGTTGCCATTTTGGCCAGTGTCGGCGCGCGCGCTGTTTCGCTTGAGGAAGGTCCCCCTCACGCAAGCGGATCTCCTGTTGACGCTGGCGTGCATCGATCGCACCCAACCAAGCTGTCCCTACTATAAGGCCGACCCACACGCCCACCGTACGCGGGCCTGGATTGGCCCGACCAGAAGCCGATGTGTCCATGAACACGCCACCGAAAGCCAAAGCTGCCGACGCCGCCGCAGACCGCAACGGTGGTACCCCGCAACCGGCCGACGTGCTTGTGGTGTTCGGGATCACGGGCGACCTGGCCAAGGTGATGACGTTTCGCTCGCTGTACCGCTTGGAGCGGCGTGGGTTGCTGAAGTGCCCCATCCTCGGAGTGGCCGTCGACGACTGGAGCGAGGACGATCTGCGCACGCACGCACACGACGCAATCGTGGCAACCGGCGAGACGATCGACGACGAGGTGTTCGCGCGCCTGGTGGCGAGGATGTCCTACATCAGCGGCGACTTTTCCGATGCTGCCACCTACAAGCACGTCGCGGATGCGATCGCCGGCGCGAGTGTCCCGGTCTTCTACCTTGAGATTCCGCCGTCGCTGTTCGGCATGGTCATCAAGGGCCTGGCGGAAGCCGGGCTGACCTCCTCGGCGCGCGTGGTCGTCGAGAAGCCCTTCGGCCACGACCTTCAGTCCGCACGCGCGTTGGCAGCGGGAATTCACGAACACATCGACGAGTCCCAGCTCTACCGCATCGATCATTTCCTCGGCAAGATGGGCACCGACGAGTTGTTGTATCTGCGTTTTGGCAACACCATGATCGAGCCTGTGTGGAACCGCGACCACATCGCGTGCATGCAGATCACGATGGCCGAGTCGTTCGGCGTCGAGGACCGCGGGCACTTCTATGACCCCGTGGGGGCGCTGCGCGACGTCGTGGTCAACCACCTGATGCAGGTGCTGGCCGTGGCCGCAATGGAGGCGCCCGCGGGCAGCGATGCAAAGACACTGATGGACGCCAAGTTCTCGGTCTTTCGTGCGATCGAGGACGCAGAGCCCGCGCATTACGTTCGCGGGCAGTACGACGGCTACCTCAACATCGACGGTGTCGCAGCAGGCTCTACGACCGAGACCTACGGGGCACTGCGCCTTTACATCGACAACTGGCGCTGGTCTGGCGTTCCCTGGTTCATCCGCACGGGCAAGAAGCTGCCCGTGACCCAAACCGAGCTGCGAGCGGTCTTTCGTGAGCCGCCGCGCCTGCTGTTCATGGAGCACGGTCACCGGCGCCCGGAGCCCAACCAGTTCGTGGTCAAGCTGGACCCGGCCACGGGCACGAGATTAGTGTTGGACGCGCACCGTGCCGACATGCCAAACCCGGGCGCGATCGCATTGGACATGGAGTTCGGCACACAGGGCGGTGAGGCACCGACCCCGTACGAGGTGCTGCTGCTCGATGCCATCAAAGGCAACAGCGCCCGCTTTACCAGGCAGGACTCAGTCGAAGAGAGCTGGCGCTTGATGGCGCCGCTGCTTGACTCGCCGCCACCCGTGACTGTCTACCCGCAGGGCTCCTGGGGTCCCCCGCAGGCCGAGCGGCTGGTGGCCGACTACGGCGGCTGGCACGGACCCTGGATCGCTTCCTGACCGCGCCAGCGCCAACCGCGACCGCTGACAGCCCCTAACCACCTCGACCGCCGGTCGGTCTGCAGCCGGTCGGGCGCGGGGATAATGCGGCGGTGATGCAGGCGTCCAGCGAGCGGCCGGGCACCAACCAAGCAGCGGCCACGGCAGCCGGCAGATCGCCGTGGGCGCCATTTCGCTCGCGGGACTTCGCGCGGATGGCGTCGGCGCAGTTCCTCAGCAACGTCGGCAGCTGGATGCAAACGGTAGGCGCACAGGAGCTGATGCTGACGTTGACCACTTCGGCCACGCTGGTCGCGTTGATACAAACAGCCGCCGGCCTGCCCGTCGTGCTGCTCGCAGTGCCGGCAGGCGCCATCGGCGACGTCGTCGATCGGCGACGGCTGCTGATCGTCGCCCAGACGTTCATGCTCGTCGCCGCCGTCGCACTGGCGACGTTGACACTCGCGGGCCTGGCTACTCCGTGGTTTCTGCTGGCGCTGATCTTCTGCGTGGGCGTGGGCCAGACGCTGACCTCGCCGACGTGGCAGACGCTTCAGCCGGAGCTCGTCGCCCCAGAGGACCGCACGCAGGCTATCTCGTTGGGCGCTGTCAACCAGAATCTCAGTCGTGCGGTCGGCCCGGCGCTTGGGGGCGCACTGTATGCCGCCAGCAGCGCGGCGGCGCTCTTCTTCGTCAACGCGGCTAGTTTTCTGCCGGTCATCGGCGCTGTTGCGCGCTGGCCCGGCGGGCAGCGACCGACCAGCGCAGCCGCGCCGGAGCGCATCTTTGAGGCCATGCGCGCGGGTGGGCGCTACGTCGCCGCCAGCCCCGCGCTGCGTGTGATCCTGCTGCGCGCCGGGTTGTTCATGTTCTTTGCCAACTCGATCTGGGCGCTGTTGCCGCTGGTCGCGCGCACCCGCTTGCATTTGGGCTCCGGCGGCTATGGCCTGCTGCTGGGCGGCGTCGGCGTCGGCGCAGTTTCAGGCGCCGCGGCGCTGCCGCGGCTGCGGCTGCGCCTGTCGGCAGGCGTGCTCTTGACGGTGGGCACGCTGGTCTTCGCGGCGGTAACACTCTCCCTGGCATATGTACGCGTAAGCGTGCTGACGGCCGTCGTGCTCGTGATCGGCGGCGTGGCTTGGATCCTTGTGCTTTCGACGCTGAACTCGCTGTATCAGTCGACGCTGCCGGGATGGGCCAAGGCGCGTGGCATGTCCTACTACCTGGTGATCTTCCAGGGCGGCGGCGCGCTGGGCGCCGCCGCCTTCGGTGTGATCGCCCAGCAGGCCGGGCTGACGGCGGCGCTGCTGGCGGCTGCGATCGGACTGGCTGTCGCCGCCGCAGCGGGCCTGCGGCTGCCATTTCACGCGATCTCGCCAGAGGAACTGTTGGCCGCAGGCGATTGGCCAGCCACACGGCTGGTGGGCGTGGTGGCCACCCACGCACCGGTGCTGGTCACGGTCGACTACCGGCCCACTCCAGAGCGCGCGGACGAGCTGATCGAGGCGCTTTATGCGGCACGCTTTGCGCGCAGGCGCACGGGTGCAATCAGCTGGCGCGTGTGGCGTGAGGCGGCCGATCCCGGCCACGTCGTCGAGCAGTTCGTCGTCGCTTCGTGGGATGAACACCTGCGCCAGCACCAACGCGTAAGCCGCCGCGACCGGGAGCGCTTTGACGCGCTGAACGCGATGACCGACCCGGCGCGACCGGTTACGGTCACGCACTGGTTGGCAGCCGCGCCCGAGCGTCCCCGCCGGGGCCACGCCGCAATGCCCAACCTCGACGTGAACGCTTAGGGAACCGGCCCGGAGCGTCTGTCAGACTCCGCCCCATGGCTGGAGTTCGACGCAAAACCTTGGCCACGCTCGGCGCACTACCGCTCCTAGCCACGCTCGGCATCGTGGTTGCGTCGCGAGCGGCAGCCGAAGGCGCCGCGCTCGATCTCCACGCGGTGGCGTGGGCCAACGTAACGCTGCCCGGCGCGGCGTGTGGGGCATCCCAGCCGATCGCGCTTGACGAAGGCACTGGCTCGGTCACGCCGATCCCGCGGCGGTGGGCGTCCGATCACTTCTACGGCAAGCGCGCCGTGACCGTGAGCGCGGAAGCAAGCACGGTCAGTTACGGCGACCTGGAAGGCAACGGCACCGACGACGCGGCGCTATGGGTCAACTGCAACAACGGCGGCGGCACGGCCGACGGCGCGCTGCTCTATGACTGGGTCGTCTTCAGCGGCTCAAGCGGCCGGCTGTCGGTGATCGGGGTCATCACACCCAGGGTGCAGCCCGCCGGCCAGCTGCCGACAGTGCTCCAGGTCGCGATCAAGCCCGGGAAGGTCGTCGCGCGCGAATCCTTCTACGGACGCTATGACCCGACGTGCTGCTCCTCGGGCAGGGCAACGACAACTTGGACCTACGTGCATGGGACGCTTTCCCCGGGCAAGCCGCACATCACCCACCGGGCGAGCACTTCGCTTCCGTAGCGGCTTCCGTAGCGACCGGCCGCAATCGACCCGGCGCGCAGCTCCACCACGCCGGGCCCACGCGGTGAGCTAGGCGCCGACCGCAACTGCCTCGGTGAGGATGTGGTGCACCGCAAACTCCTTGACGTCAGGCGCGGAGGCGAACGTCTGCCCACCGAGCTCCTGCATCGCCGGCCGCATCCGCGAGGCCACGAAGCCATCAAAGGCTTCCCGCGACTCCCAGAAGTCGATCACGCCCCAGCCGTCGGAGATAGGGCCTGCCGAATGACAGATCATCCCCTGGGGTGGGTTTCCGGCCACATCCATGTGCGCGTCGATCGCGTCGTACTGCTGCTGCGTGCCGCCGATGAACTTGATTCTCAGGCCGATGGCCATGATGAATCCCCTTTCGTTGGATGTAAGGCGACGCTAGCGCGAATGCTCGCTCTCGCAGGTTAGGCGTGCTTGAGGCGCAGATCGAATTCCATCGTCGCTGTTTCGGTCACGTCGACAAAGCCACCGACGCTGGGCGCGGTCATCCCGAATTCGCTCCACGGAAACGTGAGCGAGCCGACCGCCTCAAAGGTCGCTCCCGACAGGCTCACTTCGGCCGGGAGCGTCTCCTGCTTGGCGACACCGTGGATATTGAACGTCCCGGTCAGCGAAACTCGCGCCACGTTGCCCTTGATTGCGCTTGCCGGTACCGCGATCGCTTTCGTCAGCACAAATGTCGCGTTTGGGTAGCGGCTGCTTTCAAGCCCGATTTCATGGATGCGTTCATCTCGCATCGAGCGGTCGCTCTTGAGCGTGCTCACGGCGACCGTGAAGGAGGCAGTCGTGATCGTGATCGCGTGCCCCAGCTCAGTGAAGGTCGCGTTGCCAGTGATCTCCGAGGTGCGTCCGACTGCGTCGCTCTCGGCGGGCAGTTCGGCGAGCTTCTCGCGCACGCGGTAGCCGGCCTGTGAGCCCGCGGCAACCGTCCAGTCGCCACCCAGTTCGCCGCTGGAGATCTTCTCGGTGGACTGAGCGGTGGAACCCGTGGCGCCCGTGGCGGTCGAAGGCTGCAGCGAAAAGGGCTTCGGTGACGACGTGGGAAAGATCACGAAGTAGATCACCAGGAAGGCCGCGACGAGCAGAGCGATGGCGCCGCCGATCGCGATCAGGGCAACGCGTTTGGTGCGACGTCCGGGCAGCTTCACCATCGTGATTGGGCTCCTTGGCGTGGGGGGCGCCGGGCAGGCGCCCGGCAGAGGCATCCAACAGCTCGACGATAAGCCCCCGGTTAACGCTCACTCGGAGTTTGCTGGGTGTGCACGAGTCCACGGCGAAGCTGTGGCCGCGAATCCAAGCGAGCCGGAGGACTCATCCGGCCACGGGCGGCGAACGGCAAAACGACGGGGGCCGCGAAGAGCCCCCGTCGTTTGTGCTAACCGAAACTGCCCGGACCGGCGTGTCTAAAAGCGGAAACTGACCCGCCAGCTGGTCGGAAATGCTGTTGTGGCGATCTGCACCATCAGGTATTCGCCGGCAGCGACCGCAGCCGAACCGGTGTTTGAGCAGACCGTCGCCCCTGCGGCAACCGTGCAGCTGAGCACGACCTTCTGCACGCCGGCCGCCGTCTCCTTGATGACGTTGACAGTCGAGCCGTCGTGGGCTGCTACTGCAGCGCCCGCTTCAGCCCACAGATTTGAGACCGAGCCGCCCGCGGCGGGCACGGGACCCTCTGTGTAGCTGAAGTCGTGCCCGGCACTGGTCGGGCACGGGAGCGCAAGACTCGCGTGGGACAGATTGCCCAAGCACTCGCCGTTGAGCACAATCAGTTCGCTGCCGAATTCAGCGACAGCACCACCGATGGTGTTGGAGCCGGTAGCGCCGACGGCACCGGTGGCACCAATCGCCCCGGTCGCCCCGGTGGCTCCGGTGGCTCCGACGGCCCCGTTGACGCCGGCGGTGCCGGTCGTCCCCGTTGGGCCGGTCGCCCCGGTTGAGCCCTTGGCGCCTTCCTTGCCTGTGGCTCCGCTCGTCCCGTTGACTCCCGCGGCACCAGCGGTTCCGGTTGGGCCGACGATGCCCTGGGCACCGGTCGGGCCGGTCGGGCCTTCATTACCGGTGGCGCCTGTGGGGCCGGTTGCCCCGTTGACGCCCGCAACCCCGGCTGCACCAGTTGGGCCTGCGATGCCCTGTGCGCCGGTAGCTCCGACCGAGCCTTCGGGTCCCGCAGGTCCTTCACTTCCCGTGGGTCCCACGGGGCCCGTCGCACCGGTCACACCCTGCGGTCCGGCTGCACCCTGAGCGCCGGTTGCGCCCTGAGCTCCCGTGGCGCCCTGCTTGCCGGTTGGTCCCGTGGAACCGATCGGTCCGGGTTCGGCCACCCGGATCACGACCTCCTGAGGGTCGTTGGAGCCGCTGGCGTATTCGTGGCTGACCGCGCTCGGCGTGACGTAGCTTGAGCCGGCGCCACCGGCACCAGCGTC
>CAJCHW010000086.1 GCA_903970125.1 Chlamydiota bacterium | reverse complement strand
AGTGTAGGCGGGGGTCAGGCGCGCTGCTCGAGCTCGACGTTCCAGCCCTGGCTGAAGCCGCGCAGGGTAAAGACGATCAGCAGGATCTGGAGCGGAACGACGAGCAGCGTGAGCAGTCCGAGCAGTTCGGCGTTGAGCAGGCTCGGGGCGGCAAGCCCGGCTTTGTCACGGTCAAACCAGGACGGACCGGCAACGAGCGCGAACACGGTCAGCAGCACGGCCAGGGCGGCACCGACGGGCAGGACGCCCCTGTTCCAGCGCAGCGCATAGAAGGCGAGGGCCAGGTAGATCGCGACGAATGCGAGTTGAACGGGCATCGCGCCGGAGAGCAGTTTCCAGCCGGCGATTGCGATCAGCAGCACGAGGCAGGCACTCAGCAGCAGCAGCAGGATGACGGTCGCGCGCGTGGCACGCACCTCCGCCTTGTCGCGGTTGGGGTGGGTGACGGCCACGTCGGGCCCCTTGCGCTCGGATGGCGCGGGCCAGCTGGGATCGCTTGGGGTCGCATAGGACATGATCTGCCGACCATACAATCTCCCACGGCTCAGATGGCGATCTGTCTTTGCGCCGAGGTGGCGCGGAGCATCGAGTCGGCCGAGTCAGGTGTGCGGGCGTGGTGGAATTGGTAGACACGCCGGCCTTAGGAGCCGGTGGGCGTAAGCCCTTGGAGGTTCGAGTCCTCTCGCCCGCATTGACAGAAAAGCCCTGGTAATCCCCAGGTTTTAGAAGTGTCTGGGATGCCGGCGGATGGGAGAGGGTGCGGGTGGGTAACATGATTGGGTAACATGCCGCCCACCCTCCCCACCTAGTCGCTACAGCTCCGCGCGCAGGGCCCGCGGGCCTTCTACGAGGTCATGTTTCGGATCGACGGCCGGCAGATGAAGCGCCGCGTCGGACCGGCATGGGTCACGCCCGACGGCAGGCCGCGGCGCGGTCGCCCGCAGGACGGCTTCCTGGACGTCGCCGGCGCGCACGACCGCGCCCGAGAGATCGTCGCCGAGCAGGTCGACAAGGCGTCCGGCCCGCAGGCGTCCGGCCCGACGTTCCGGGAGGTCGCGCGCGACTACATGCGCCGGCTCGAGCGGGTCAAGGGTGCGAAGCCCTCGACGCTGGCCGACCACGGCTACGCGCTCGCCGAGTCGAACGGCACGACAAGCGGACAGGTCATGCTCGCGCTCGGCGGCCGGCCCGCGGCGGAGGTCACATCTGGCGAGGTCGAGAGCCTGCTCGACGCGCTCGCGGCGTCGGGCGCGTCGGCTCGGACGATCAACAAGCGGCGCGCGCTGCTCGGAGCGGTGTTCACCTATGGCGTCAAGCGCGCCGGCCTGCCCGGAAACCCGGTGCGCGCGACCGACAAGCGCCGCGAACCGCAGCGGGCGGCCCTTGACACCTACAGCGTCGCGGAGGTCGAGCGGCTCGCAGCGGCGCTTGCCGAGGGCAGGCATCGCGATCGGCGCGCCGCCAGTGACGCGACTCGGGCCGAGGATGCGCAGGACGCCGAGCTGGTGCGCGTCGCGGCCTACACGGGGCTGCGCCAGGGCGAGCTGCGGGCGTTGCGCTGGCGTGACGTCGGTGAGGACGTCATCACCGTCTCGCGGGCGCTGTCGGCCGGTGTGGAGTCCGGGACCAAGGGTGGCCGCGTGCGACACGTCCCGCTCGTCCCGCAGGCGGCCGCCGCGCTTACGCGCCTGCGCGCACGCGAGGATTTCACCGCGCCTGAGGAGCTGGTGTTCTGCAACTGGCGCGGGCGCGCGCTTGACCCGAGCGCGCTCGTTACGAGGTTCAAGCGCGCGCGCGACGCCGCCGGGCTTCGCCCGCTCCGCTTCCACGACCTCAGACACACCTATGGCTCGCTGCTCGCGACCGGCGGCGTGCCGGTCACCGAGATACAGGCGGCCATGGGACACGCGGACCTCCAGACGACGGCGCGCTATCTGCACGCCCGCCAAGCGAGTGGGCAGGTCGATCGGTTCGCGAAGGCATTCGCTGAGGGCTGACGTCCATCACCGCTTCGAGGGCCGCCCGGCTGAAGCGGCGGTGCCTGCCGATTCGCACAGAGGGCAGCTCGTCGCGGGCGGCGTAGTCGTGCACCGAGCGCACGGGGATCTGCAGATAGTCGGCGACCTCGGCCGCCGTCATCACGTCGTGCTTGTTCGGCGCTCATGGGGCGGCCTCTGCTCGCTCTGGACCCTGGGCGGTCGTGGTGCTCATCACTCAGAAAGCCGAGCAAGGTGCTCGGGGCGCAAGCGGATTTCCGCCGACGGCGCGGGGGTCGGCGCCATCCGTGAGCTCCTAGAAGCTATCCAGAACATCATGACCGAACACCCCGACCCTTTCGCAGCACTCGACGGCTATTTCGCCGCTGCGACGATCGCGCACGAGTACCTCGCCGGGCTCCATCGCCAACTCGGCGCGCTCGGCGCGGACAATGCTCACACGCGGGCGCTGCTAGGTCAGTCGGCCGAGGTCGTCACCAAACGGATGCCGGCGCTGACGCGCGAGCTGCGTGAGCTGAGGGAGGAGTGGGAGACGCAGAGCCTGCTCGACCCGCCCCGGGCGGCGCGCACGGTGAAGCGCGCCGAGACCCGCTTTATCGAAGCCGAGCCCGACCTATCGGTGCTGCGAGCGCGCCAGGACGAGATCGTCGCGGAGATGAGCGAGCTACTTGAGCGAGCGCGAAACAGCTAGCGCTCAGCGAGCAGCCAGTCGAGCGGCCGCAGCATCCTCGTAGCGCCCGGCGAGGGCCAAGCTCGCGTCGCGGACGCCCTTGATGTCGCTCTGCTCCGCCTGGGCGCGCAGCTCACCTGCCCGAGCCTGCAGCTGCTCTGGGCTCTGCGTGCTGTCGCGCAGCTGATCCTCCATCGCGGCGATCAGCCAACGATCCTCATCGTGCAACGACGGCCAAGGCGGAGTCGACACACCGTAATTGTACCGGCGTGTAGGTCGAGCTCTTGGAGGTGACACGGTGAGTTTCCGGACGGGGCGGAGGCAGCTCGAGCCGGTGCTCCGCCGATCTGACGCCCGGCGGGAGCGGCGCTCTCCTCCACGGAGTGGATTGCCTCAACGAGCGACCCAACAGCAATGAAGGACGTGCCAACGCCGCTCTCCTCGATGCGTTCGTAGACGATTGGTCTCAAGTGCCGGTACACGGACGCCACCCTGCCCGCGCGGTCACGTCACGACCGTCGCTTCGGCCCGCCTCGCTCTTCATACGCCGCCGGATGACCCTCCGCCTGGCCCCCGCCAAGCCGCTGCACTCCCGATCATTGCTTTCGATGTTCTTGTTCCAGACTCTCCTCACCCTGCTGCCCGCTCGCTCCAGCTAACCACTCTGAATCTGGCCTCGCCAAAAACATCTGTGATGTCAGCTGCAGAGCCAAAAATCGTAGAGCGAGCGGGCAGCAGCCTGGTTCCCTGGCTGGTTCCCTTATAGGGGACCACCCCGGCGGGGGTGTCCGGCTCATATCCGGACAGCCAACCGGACACCCGAGACGAACATGAAGGCCGCCGGGCACGACTGCTCGACGGTCTCGGAGGGGTCGGAAATCACCGCTCCAGCACCGGTGGTCCAGCGTTCCAGGTGGCAAGGCGCTGAGGGGCGCGCGAGACGGTGTTCAGCCTCAACCCCGTTGGCCGGCTTGTGAGGCAACCGCCTATCGGCAGAGACCGGCGCCGACGCCGGGCGTTATGCAGCGATAGCTCTCTGGCGATCGAGATCGGGGTAGGACCAGCCGACGAAACGATCCGTCACGCTTGGATTAGACTTGGAGGATCATGCGCCGCGACGACGCGATCGTTCTTGGGGTTTGTTCCGTGTTCGCCATTCCAATCGTTGCGCTGCTCGTATCAGAGCAAGGCATTGTGATGGCTATTGCGTCGGTCCTGATTATTGGGGCCGGCAGCGGGCTCGG
>CAJCHW010000085.1 GCA_903970125.1 Chlamydiota bacterium | reverse complement strand
CAGGCGCTCGCCTGGGCGGCTGCCGCCGTGAGCTGGGCGCGAGGCGTGGTCGAGAAGGCCGCCGAATAAGTGGCCCAAGCTCCGAGCGCGGTGCGTTGTTAGCCTTGGCTTGTGGCTACCACCAACTTCGAGATCGACAGCGACCTGTTGGCGCGGCTGCGTAAGCGCCGTCCGGACAGCAGCGACCGCGAGTTGCTGGAGAGCGTCGCGCGCATGCAGCTCGGATACGAGGCCAGCGACCGCGCCAGGGAGCGTTTCGCCGGTGTGCCCTCCGGGGAGATCGAGCGCGAGGCGGTCAAGGCGGTGCGCGAAGTGCGGCTCCAGCGAGCCGCCAAGCGGCAAGCAGCCGGTTGAGGCGGCTAGTCATTGACGCCGACATCGCTGAATCCGCAAAGGTCGCGGAGGGGCCGATAGGGGTCGACGTCATCCCGCGCAAGCCCGAGGCCTTTACCATGAGGCGCTAGAGTAAAGGTTATGAGCGCGATCTCCAGAAAGAACCAGGTGACGCTCCCCGTGGACGCTTTGCGGGCTGCCGGGTTGCAACCAGGAGATGACGTAAAGGTCCGCGCGATCGCACCGGGTCGCTTGGAGTTGGTCGGCGACGACGAGTTGATCACGGAGTTCGCGGGCGCGTTTGACGCAACGGTCTATCCGAACGGCTATCTCGAAGAGCTCCGCCGCGAGTGGCCGTAGTCGTCTTTGACGCCGACCTCCTCATCGGCTTCTTGGGCAGCCAAGACACGCACCACGCCGACGCGGTCAGGCGAGTGCGCGGCGCTCTCGCGCCTGGAACTACCCGCCTCATCTGTTCGGTGAACTACAGCGAGGTACTGATCGGCCCCCTTGAGAAACTTGGGCCGCAAGGAGCCGCGATCGTTGATGCGATGCTTGCACGCTTGGCCATCGACGTGGTCGCCGTCGATGCGCGCCTCGCCCAAGCGGCCGCTGCCGTTCGCGCTCAGACGAAGCTGAAGCTGCCCGACGCCTACGCAGTGGCCACTGCGCTCCAGGCCAAACGGGGCGGCCAAGCCAACGTGCGGCTCGAGAGCTTCGACAAGAAGGTCGTCAAGACTTACGAGACCCTGGACCAGCCATGAACCCCCGCCTGGGGCCACCCGTGGGGCCACCGGACAACCGGTAACAGCCACAACCAACCCGGCGCCGAGGCGGTCAAAGCCCCGGAAAACAAGGAGATTGGCCAACACCCAGCAACGGCCGAGAGCCCAGTGGCGCGCTCATAATCCCTTGGTCGCTGGTTCGAGTCCAGCACGCCCCCATGCAGAAGTGGCCCGTATGAGTCGGCTCGAGTGGCGCCGATATGAGTTCGTCCAGGTCCGACTGCTGTCCCCGCGGAGAACTGTGCGGCTCAAAGAGCCACGCCTGCGCTACGCCGGTTAGGTAGGGTCCGGCAGAAGTAAATGGACGTGCCCTGACGGTTTCGGAGCGCATCATCCCTTACACCGTGGATTTCACCAACGTGTCGACCGTCGGTCTGGAGACGTCGCCGGTCGCGGACGCTCTTGCCGGCCTGCGAGCGAACGAGGCTCGCTACTTCAAGAACAAGTACGACCACGTCTTCACGGTCCAACCCGCGAGCGACGCCAGGACCACCATCGACTGGGTGCACCGCATCCTCAAGGAGGAACGCGACATCGTCATCTCGTCTCGACCACTCCAGGCGACGAGCTTCCAAGTTGAGAACATCCGAATGGCCTACGTCTTCTACGAGAGCGGCCTGTCGATCAACGTGATGTACACCCTCGACGCTCCCCAGAAGCGAGCGGTTGGGTTCAAACTCTCCGACGGGATGGAAATTCCCGCGGAGCTCGCGTCGCGGTTCAAGTTCGCGCGGCAGAAGTCGAAGCTGGCCGGAACGATTCGAGGGTCCTTCTTCGTGCTCAAGAACACGTACTGACGCCTTCAGCGCGGGCGGTGAGGAGCTTGATGAGCGCGGCAGCGCTCGGCGCGCCGTGGCTCAGTCCTCGTCGTATTCGTCATGGCGACGCCACCAGGGACCGGTCTCGTTGCGGCCCAGCGGCGCGCGGTCCAGCCACGCGTACATACCCCAGATGCCATCCACCCCTCGTGCATAGGCCGAGTAGGTGTGGAAGACCACTCCGTCCTGGAGCGCGAATGCGCTGATGCCCGGCCCCTCCTTTCTGTACGTCGCGGCGTCCGTTCCGACGCTCGATGCAAACTCGATCAGCACAGGGCTCTGCTCCGCGGGGCGATAGTCGGCGGTGCCGAAGTTGTAATTGACCGCCCCGGACTGCCATTCCTGCTGGGTGTGCGAGACGTCGAAGTCGCAGTTGAAGTCACCATTGAACGACGACGCCCAGGGAAAGCTCCAGCCCATCCGCTGCTTGTACGCCTGCAGCTTTTCCAGCGGCGCACGCGACACGGCTGTGAAGGCGACATCGTGATTGGCAAGGTGAACCACCGAGCCCGAGAAGCCGTCCGCGATCGCCGAACAGGAGGGACAGCCTGCCGTGTAGTCCGGCCCGAACATGAAGTGGTAGACCAGCAGCTGGGAGCGTCCCTTGAAGAGGTCTGCCAGCGATGCCGTTCCCTCGTCGGTTTCGAAGCTGTACTCCTTCTCGACGGGTACCCAGGGCAGCTGCTGTCGCAGCCGGGCCACCTCGTCGCTGCGCCGCGTGAGCTCCTTCTCGGACTCGAGCAGTGCAAGCCGTGCCTCAAGCCACTCCTCGCGTGTTCCCGTCTTGTGATTGGCCATCTTCTTCTCCTTCTCGCGATTACGAATCCACGTGCGCGTCCAACTGCAAAGACTCGGCCAGCCGCTTGATACGCGTCAGCCGCCTATCCCACTGAGCTGCCACCCGAGCCATCGCAGAGGCGGCGTCGTCAACTCGCTCGGGTTGCACCGCGTATCGCACCTCTCGGCCCCGGCGTTGACCTGCGACTAGGCCGACCCGGTTCAGGACCACAAGGTGCTTGGCGACAGCCTGCCGGGTGATCGGCAGCCCCTCGGCCAGCGTGGTGGTGGTCGCCTCGCCGTTCTCCAGCAGGGCTTCGAGTACGCGCCTGCGCGTCGGGTCGGCAAACGCGGCCCACAGCGCGTCGTCCTCGGCGACCGAGATCGCCATCATTGAGCGTCTCCCAGCGCGTTGGAAGCAACGTAGTCGAGCATTTCCCGCAGGTGCCTCTCCCAGCCCTGTTCATGCTCTTCGCGGTAGCGAGCCCGGCTGTCCTCGTCATGCTTGACCCCCTCGATGCCACTCTCGATGACCCGCAGCCGTGTGCCATGGGCCTCCGCGGTGAGGACAAACTCGACCAATGCCGAGTTGTGCTCATCCGGTCCAGTGCCCTCCGGGTGGCCCCAGCGGAAGGAGAAGCGGCGGGGGCGCTCGACCTCCACGACCCGGATTGCAACGACCAAACCAGATCCGCTGCCAACGGCGCCGCCGCGGCCTCCCGGCTTCCACGTGAGTGTGCCGTCCGTCCCGGCGCGTTGCTCGACCGCGGCCTCATCGCTGAACCAGCGGCTGATCTGCTCTGGTTGGGTGATCACTCCCCACACAACCTCAGCCGGCGCCTCGATCAGGATCTCTCTTTCAATGGGCTCAGCAGCCACGCTCGTCCTCCCGTTGGATGTGCAACCGATGGTTGCGAACCTAGCACAAGCAACCGGCAGTTGCGCGTTGGCTCTGTGCTTATCCGCCGGGCAGCCGGGCTACCGCTGCGCTGAACTTGTCCGGGTCGCGCAGGGGCGCCCCGTGCCCGAAGCAGACCAGCGCGGGCGCCAGCGCCGCGAGGCGCCGGGCGGAGTCGCGGTTGGCCCGAGGGTCGGGGCTCAGATGTGTGTAGGGCTCGCGCAGCCCACCGCGCAGCAGGAATGGATTCTGCCCCCACATGACATCCCCGCACACCAGCACCCGGTCGGACTCGCGCCAGTAGGAGACATGTCCCGGAGAGTGGCCTGGGGTGTCAAGAACGGTGAAACCGGCCACCTCATCACCCTCGGCAAGCGCTCTGGCGACGGGGTGGGCGCCGGCGCCCGGCGCCGGCAGAAGCATGCCACCCGGCCCCACCATCTTTCCCCTCTCCACGGCTTCGACATCGGCGGCGCCGCACCACAGCGGGATGCCCAGGGTCTCGCAGACCGCGTGGCTTGCGCCGAAGTGGTCGAAGTGGGCGTGCGTAAGCGCGTGCCCGGAGATTGAGCGGTCCGACACTTGGCGCAGGATGCGTCCGCGGTCGATCCCCAACCCGGCGTCGATGAGCACGTCGCCGAGCACATATATGTTCACGGCGTTGGGCGGGAAGCCGCCCAGCTGCCACACGCCGTCGGCGAGTTCGCGCATCGCTCAGGCTGGGCTTTGGGGTCGCTGTGGCCCGACTCCGTCGAGCAGCAGGGCCAGATGCCGGCGCCAGTCAAACCCGGGGGCGTCGCGCGTCATTGAGGTGCACAGCCCGCACATCATCATGCCGACATCCGACGGCGTTAGGTCCGAGCGCACCGCGCCCGCGCGCTGGGCGCGGTCGATCAGTTCGGCCGTTAGCGTGTCGAGCTGATCGCGCTCGCCGCCGAGCTTGGCCCAGAGCTGCTCGCCCATACCCACAAGCACCTGCTGGCAGACCGCGTCGCCGGCGACCACCTCGGCGTTCGCGACCAGCACGGCACGAAAGGCTTCCCCGGCGGGCTGGCCGGATTCGAGTGCGTTGCGGGTGTTGTCGATGAAGACAAGCACCCGTTCGCGTAGCAGCTCCAGCAGTAGGGCCTCCTTGGTGGGAAAGTGGCGGTAAAGCGTGCCGACGCCCACACCCGCTCGCTGCGCCACCTCGTCCATCTGTGCGTCGACGCCCTCCGCCGAGAACACCTCGCGGGCGCATTGGAGAATGCGCTCGTGGTTGCGCCGTGCGTCGGCGCGCTGGGGCTTCTCGAGAGTGTCGGCCACGGTGTTCATCGCACTGCCCAAACTTTTCACGGGAAACGGAACCGAGGTTCCTATAGTGTTTGCATCGTAAACGGAACCGGAGGTCAGCTTCGATGATATCGCCCACCCAAACTGTCGCCCGTACGCTCGACACACCGGCAGCCAAGAATCGCGCCCTGATCCTCTTGGCCATGACGCAGTTCGTGATAGTCATCGATGCGTCGATCGTAAATGTGGCCCTCCCGTCGATCGGTTCCGCGCTGCACTTCTCGCGAGTGGATCTCTCCTGGGTGGTCAACGCCTACACGCTGACCTTCGGCGGCTTTCTCATGCTGGGCGGCCGTCTTGCGGACCTGCTGGGCCGCCGCCGCATGTTCATGATCGGGCTCATTGTCTTCTCGCTGGCCTCGCTGGCGGGGGGCCTTGCGCAGTCGGAGACCTGGCTGATCGCCGCCCGGGCCGTGCAGGGGCTGGGCGGCGCAATCGTCTCCCCGGCGGCGCTGTCGATCATCACCACGACGTTTGCCGAAGGGTCCGAGCGCAACCGCGCGCTGGGCGTGTGGGGGGCCGTGGCGGGAGCCGGCGGCGCCGCGGGGGTGCTGCTCGGCGGGAT
>CAJCHW010000084.1 GCA_903970125.1 Chlamydiota bacterium | reverse complement strand
GAGAGTGTGCGGTTTCAGCACATCGGCGACAGGTGTGTCAGGACATAGGAGACACCGACACGAAGGAGTCTCCCCGTGCACAAGGCCCGCTATCTGGTCGAAGCGCATCTGTCCGAAGGCCGCTCGGTCGCCGAGCTGGCTGCCGCCCACGGTGTGCATCGCAGCTGGATCTACAAGCTCATCGCCCGCTATGACCAGGGTGGCCTGGACGCCCTGGAGCCACGCTCCAGAGCGCCGCGCAACTCACCTGGCGCGATCGCTCCCGACGTCGTGGCAAGGATCCTTGAGCTGCGCTCAGAGCTTGACTGCGCCGGCCACGACTCAGGCGCCCAGACCATCCAATCCCACCTGGCCTTGCAGCTCGCAGAGGTTCCCTCGATCTCGACGATCTGGCGCACGCTCAAGCGCGCAGGCGTCATCACCCCACAGCCACAGAAGCGCCCGCGGGCTTCGCTGATCCGCTTTGCCGCCGATCTGCCCAACGAGCTCTGGCAGGCCGACATCACCCACTGGCCTCTGGCCGACGGGACCTCTACGGACATCCTCAATGTCATCGACGACCACTCCAGGCTGCTTTTGGCGTCTGAGGTCTATCCAACGGTCAAAGCCCCAGACGTCGTCGACGTCTTTCACAAGGCCTGCGGCCTGCACGGGCTGCCCGCAGCGCTTCTGACCGACAACGGCGCCGTGTTCACCGGCTCCTACCGCGGCGGCAAGGTGCTGCTTGAGACAGAGCTCGAGCGCCTGGGCATCGTCTTCAAGAACTCTCGCCCATATCACCCCCAGACCTGCGGCAAGGTCGAGCGCTGCCACCAGACCATCAAGCGCTACCTGGCCAAGCAGGCCCCACCGGTCACGCTCTCAGAGCTACAGGGCCAGTTGGACGCCTTCCGCCACTACTACAACCACATCCGCCCGCACCGCGCTGCTTTGGGTCAAACGCCCCTTCAGGCCTACAGCGCCCGGATCAAGGCCAAACCTGCGGAGGCCAACGCAGCCACTCATTTCCGAGTGCGCCACGACAAAGTCGACGAGACCGGCGCCGTCACTCTGCGCCATCTGAGCCGGTTGCATCACATCGGCGTCGGACGCGCTCACAAGGGCAAGCGCATCCGGCTGCTGATCGCCGGTGAGGACATCCGTGTGATCGATGCCGACGGGCAGCTGTTGCGACAGCTGAAGTTGGACCCCAGCCGCGACTACCAGCCCCAGGGCAAGCGCTGATCGTGTCTACGATGTCGCGAGACATCTGTCTCCGATGTCCTGCGACATCACAGCACGGAGAGGGAGGGATTCGAACCCTCGAACGAGGTCAACCCCCGTTACGCGATTTCCTGTCGCGCCCGTTCAACCGCTCCGGCACCTCTCCACATGTGCCCCACCCGAGCAGCTACTATACGGCGCCGGAGCCATGCAACTGATTCTTGCCGCCAACCGTGCCATCGCCGAGGATGTGGGCCTTCTTGCGACGTTCGGGGGCATCGGTGTGGTCGTCAACGTGATCGTCGTCTACATCGCGATTCAGATCCGTGGCGAGCGCCAGCAGAACCGCGAGTATCGCGCTTCCGGCGGCCGGACACCCGGCAACTGACCGCACGCGCCGGCGGCCCCAGGACTAGCGTCGGCAGCCCGTCGCGGATTGTCCCCGTCGCGGATCGTGGTCGCCGCCGACCGTGGCGCTGCCGTGCGGACTAGTGGATGTGGACGATCGTGCCGATTGGCGTGTACGGGTAGACCTCGCCGGCCGTCGCAGGCGGCATCTCCACACACCCGAGGCTCTGGGGAAACCCGTAGGACGCCCTGATGAAGCCGTGCAAGGCGTCGCCGCCGTTGAAATAGCTGATCCAGGGGATGCCCGGATCCTTGTAATGGGTGCCGTCGGGGTTGGTGCCACTCATGGTGCCCGACGGGATGTGCTCGTAGACCGCGAACGTGCCCGTTTCGGTTGGAGCGCCGGGGATGCCCGTGTTGACCGGTGTGGTCAGCGCCGTGCGGCCGTCATGCCACAGGTTGAGCGTCTCCGAGGCCTCGCTGACGTCGACGAACGTGTAGCCGAAGGAGTAGTACCGGTGCGCGACCGCGTCGGAGATCAAGGCGCGCCAGACCGCCTGTCCGGGTTCACCGTCGGCGGTCATTTCGTGCTCGTTCTCAAAGGCCATCACAGCGCCGCGGGTCAGCTCTCCGGCTGTCCCCGGTTGCCACAGCGCCCGCAGTGCCGCCGGGACCGAGCCGTAGCGCCAGCTGAATCTGCCTGACGGCGGATCGACCGCGGCCGCCTCCTGCGCGAGCGGTGTCAGTGGAACCTGCGAGCCGCGTTGGATGAAGCGGAACGGGAGATAGCCGAGCTGGGAGAGCAGCTGCTGCAGCCGCAGCGTCGAGCCCTGCGGCACGGTCCAGGAAGCTGTGTCGGCGCTTGCGTCCTGCTGGGCTCCCACCAGCGTGACGCCGTTGGGAAGGGCGACCGTCACCCTGGCGTCAAGCCCGTAGCCTCCGCCACTGGGGTGAAAGACGAGCGTGTGCGCCCCCGCCGTCTGCCACCGGCCCGGAGTAGCCGGCGTGAGCACCGGCCGCAAGCCGCCGAGCACCTTGGCGACCGGTTGGGAGAACGTCAGCGAGATCGCAGTGTCCGGCTGGATCCGGGACCCGGGCGCAGGACTGGCGACTGCCGCCGCGGTCGAGCCCGGGGGAAACCAGCTGATCGACGACGTGTGCGCCGACTCCCACGTTCGCGGAGTTGCGGCAACCTGTACGGAGCCCGCGGGCGCTGTGCGAGGCAGCGTGACTTCCGAGCGCGGTGACGGAAGCACCCGGCGCCGCACCTGCCCCGGCTGCCCAGTGGAGATCGTCGCCACGTCCCGATCAAACTGCAGACGTATCGGTGCACCGCGCGCAAGCGTCAGAAAGTGGTCGCGCAGGCTTGCGCTCGGCGTCACCAGCGTCATCGAGACGCGTTCCGTGGAGCCAGTCAACCACGAGATCCACGACGGTCGCTTGACGACAGCTTCGATCGACACGCGCTCGCCGACAGGGAGCAGTCCGCGCGGCCAGATCCTCTGGCCTTCCAAGCGCACGGGCACGGGCCGGGCGTGAGGACCCGTGACGGCACTGACGGACAGGATCCTGCCGCCACTGAGTGGCTTGCCCACCGTGGCCAGCGCCGTGGAGCTGCTGCCAAGGCTCGCGCGCACGAACACGAGTGCCAGCACCACGGCCACGAGTGCCAGCACGACCAGGACCGCGAGCGCGCGACGGGCATAGCTGAGAGCCGACCGGCCCGGCCCACCTCCACCGACCGCAGGTGGATCGCCCCCCGCCGTGTAAAGAGTCGTTGCCGCGAAAGCCAGATCGTCTCCAGCGGCAGTCGGCGCTGCGTCCGCCCTGCGGCCGCTGCCGCGAAACTTCAACAGAGAGATGTGGCGTGTCGGTGTGCTTATCCGATGCCCCTAGTCGATCGGTAAGGCGTGTGGCGAAGCCGCCACGCTCACGTTCTACCTCGATCGCAGCCCGCCAAAACGGACCCACCGATGCCGCAAAACGCCACAGTCAGCGATTGTACTGCGGCTCGGTCGTGGTACCCCATGGCTTGGACCCTAAGAGCTGCCAACGATCACGCCAATGCCCGCAACGATTCCCCCAGCAAGCGTGACGCTGAGCAACGAGGAGCGCAGCGAGACATGCAGGAAGCGGTACCGGACCCACGCGATCACCACGAGCTCGACGCTGACTACACAGCCGGCCACGATCAATGCCGTGTGCACATTGCTGATGATGAACGGCAGCGAGTGAAACACGCCCCCGACCGTGGTGGCGCCACCGGTGATCACACCGCGCACCAGCGCCGACCCCCTCCCAGAGCGCTCGCCCGTGTCCGACAGGGCCTCCGAGAAGCCCATTGACACACCGGCGCCGAGCGCGGTGGCGATACCAACCAGCAACGCCGTCCGGGAGTTCGCGGAGACAGCCGCGGCGAATATCGGCGCCAGCGTCGAGACGGTCCCATCGATCATCCCCACGAGCGCGGGCTGCACTACGCGTAACAAGTACGAGGTGTCGTTGGTCCGCGTCAGGTGAGCAAAGCGCTCCGTCATCCCCCCAGCGCGCTTGGCCTGGCGGGCGCGCGCAGCCGAGTGGGACGGGGCACGCACCGAGCTTTCCCGGGCGCCGTCGTCGCCCCCATCAACGTCAGCCTCCTGCGCGCCTACGGCAACAGGCGGCAGCTCGGTGCTCTCGGTCGCATCCACCGCTATGATTATATAAAGTCTTTTAGAATAAGGATCACCTAATACCAGTTAGGCGACCAGAATAAGGTGTCCCTAACTTCCTGAACAAGGGCCTGTGCGAGGAGCGGCGCACACTGATCGCCGTCGAAATGTCTTCAGATCACACCCTGCCATGACCGGCTCAAGCACCCAGTCCGAGATCGATCAGCGCCTGGTGGCCGCCCTGCGAAGGCGCAATCTGCGCGTCACCTCGCAGCGTTTGGTGATCCACCGTGCACTGTGTTCCCGAATTCAACACATGACCGCCGAGCAGGTGCTCGGCGCGATCTCACCGTCGCTGCCCGGCGTATCGCTGCCCACGGTATACGCGACGCTAGAGCTGTTGGAGACGCTTGGCCTGGTGCGTCGGCTCGCCACCGGTTCCGGCGCGGTCCTGTTTGACTCGCGCGTGCAACAGCACGCCCACACGGTCTGCCGCCAGTGCGGCGCCACCTCGGATCTCGACGGTGCCCCCGCGTCCAACCGCGCTTTTGCGCGCGCCGCGGACGCCGGTTTTGCGCCCGATCACGCGCAGCTGGTGATCTGGGGCCTGTGCCCCGCGTGCGCTGCGCAAGTGCGAGCCGCCTGACCGCCAAGCGCACGCGCCACGATACTGTGGCCGTCGTGCGCAGCCTCACACGCAGGGACGGCAACCCACGGGCCCGGCGCAAGCGCTCCGGCGGCGCAAGCATCGAGGTCCCGCGCGCAGCATGGACGCGGCTTTTTGCGTGCACTGCTGCCGCCGCCCTACTGCAACTGGACGGCACGCTGATCACCGTGGCCCTCCCATCGGTCGCTCGCGGCCTGCACGTCAGCAGCGCGTCGACCTCGGCTGTGCTCGGCGCGTACTTCGGTGCTTATGCGCTACTGCTCTTGCCAGGGGGGGCGCTTGTGGACCGCCTCGGCGCCCGGCACGTGGCGCTGGGCGGGCTTGGCCTTTTCGCCGCCGGTGCAGCGGCGGGCGCCGTTGCGTCTTCGATGGATGTGCTCGTAGCCACGCGTGTGCTCCAAGGAGCGGGCGCGGGCCTCGTCAGCCCTGCCGCGCTCGCCGGAGCCGTCAGCGGCTTTCCCCCGGAGCGCCGCGGCAGCGCCCTGGGCATCTGGGGAGCCAGTGCGGGCGTCTCCAACCTGATTGGACCGTTGCTCGGAGGCCTTCTGACCGTCGGGTTGGGGTGGCGTGCGAACTGGTGGGCGTTGGTGCCCCTGGCGCTGCTTGCAGCCCTGGCAATCGTGCGCCACGTGCCCTCGGTCGTGCATAGCGGGGTCACTGAGCGTGGCCCCGTGGTGCTCAACGCGGTGGTGCAAGCTGCGACCCTGATCGCCGCGTTGACCTTCGCGGTCATGATCGGCAGCTTCTACCTGGCCGAGCAGTACCTCCAGCGCGTGGCGGGCTATTCGGCGCTGGGCGCCTCCAGCGTGCTCGTGGTCGTGGCGCTGCTTGTGGGCGCCGCGGCACCGTTCGCCGGACGCTTGGCAGACCGATTCGGCGAGCGCCGGCCGGCTGCTGCCGGGTTCGTCGCCGCCGGCGCCGGCCTGGCTGCGCTCGGGATACCCGGGGTTTCGCTGCAGAGCCTCGCCACGCTGCCACTGCTGATCCCAGTCGGCTTCGGCCTGGGCATGCTGTTTGTGCCAACCTCGCGCGCCGCGCTGAACGCAACGCCCATGGCGTCGCATGGCCGCACGTCGGGAGTGCTTTCGATGGGGCGCCTGCTCGGCGCGGCCGCCGGAGCGGCACTCGCGGGGGTAGCGCTTTCGGGTGGTCCTACCGCCTCCGGGGTGCACACTGCGCTGCTGATCGCTGCAGCCGCCTGCCTCGCGGTCGGGTTGCCCGCGTGCTATCGCCTCGGGGCCGAGCCCAAGCAGAAGGTGCTGCCATTGCAGCACTGTGTCGATCCGTTGAGCTGAGCAACCCACATTCGGGAGTTCAGCACGCGGTGTCGAACAGGTACCTGTGATGGCGAAGCCGTTGCAGCGCTATGGCGTCCGCGGGCTCTCCGCGGCGGTTGTGCTCGCCTTGGCCGCTGCCGCGCCTGCGCGCGCAAGCGTGCCAATCACTGCGGCCAACTGGGACCGCTCGGAAGAGAGCGAGATCGTGCGCGTGGGCGTGATGGAAAACCTTGGCAACGGTTTCGGTGGAGCCGACTCGCTGACCGCGAAACAGGCAAACGCGGCGATGGCGGCGCTGGCACCGATGCTCACGCCAATGTTCGTCAATTCAGAGCAGGAACTGCGCTACAGCGAACCGGCGCCCTCCTCGGAACGTTTGGCGCCCGCCGAAGCGTCCGAAGTATCGACAGAACAACCGGGGCAGCAAGCCGCGGCGCAGACGTCCGAACTACCCCCTGTCCCCGTCGCCCGAACCACGCGTAGCCCAGTCACGTTGGTCGCCTTCGACGCCATGCTCGCCGACGAGCTGGGTTTGAGCGAAGTCGCCGCACATGTGCAGGCGGTGGCGCGCGCCGCGGGGTTGCACCCGCCGTCCTATTTCGGAACCGAGGTGGCCACGCGCTTTCTCGAACTCGACTACGAGCACGCGGTGGGCACGCAGCGGTTTGATCTTTACCCACAGAGCCCGATCACACGGGCCACAGCTGCGTGGTCGCTGACGCAGTCGCTCAAGCTGTCGAGCTGGCAGCTGACCCAGGCACGCCAATCGCTTGAAAGCTTCGAACTGCCGACGATGAGTCAAGCGCAACGGCAGGCCCTTTCGATCGCGGTCTCGCGGATCGGCTACCCGTATGTGTGGGGCGGCACCACGGACAACACCGCCGATGGCCTCGAACACGGTGGTTTTGACTGCTCGGGGTTTGCCTGGCGCGTGTACAAGCTGTCGGGCCTGCCCTGGGGCAACGAGATATTCGGCCGCACGGCCGCCGAACAGGGGGGCGAAATCCCCAAGTCACAGCGCTTGCGCGCCAGCCAGCTCGAGCCCGGCGATCTGCTGTTCTTCGGTTCCGCGCACTTCAACAGCGAGGCGACCGAGCAGAACGTCATCCACGAGGGGATCTATCTGGGCGACAACTGGGTGATCCACTCCTCCGGCCAGGGTGTCTACGTGCTGCCGCTTCGGGGGAGCTGGCTGGGCAGCCAGTTTGCCTGGGGCCGACGCGTGATCCGCTGAGCAACCGCAGCCGCACAGCCCTCCCCGCTTGAGGTTGTGGGCCTTGAGGCGCGTGTCATGCTGGAGTTATGACCACAACCACCGACAGGGCCACGCTGCCGGCCAACCTCACACTGGGGACAGTCGAGCTTGCCGTCAGCGAGTTGGATCGTGCCGTCGACTTCTACCGCGACAGCCTCGGCCTGCGGGTCCTGGTCCACGATCCCTCCCAAGCGCGTCTCGGCAGCGACGGCGCGGGGGTCCTGTCCTTGGTCGAGCAACCAGGCGCGCAGCCGGCCGGCCGGCACGCGGGCCTGTACCACGTGGCGCTGCTTTACCCGTCCCGCCTGGAGCTCGCACGCGTGGCCCAGAGGCTGCTGATCAGGCGTACCCCGATTCAGGGCGCCTCCGATCACCAGACACACGAGGCCATCTACCTCGCAGACCCCGATGGCAACGGCCTTGAGCTTGCCGCCGACCGGTCACGCGAGCACTGGCCCGCAGCCGACGGCCCCGGCGGGGTTATCGGCGGCCGGCCGCTGCCGCTGGACATGGAGGGTTTGCTCGCGCTTATCGGCGATGACCCCGTGC
>CAJCHW010000083.1 GCA_903970125.1 Chlamydiota bacterium | reverse complement strand
CCCGACCCCGCGATCGGTCTCTTTGAGACGCTGCTGGTCTTAGATGGTGTACCGGTTGAGCTCCAAGCACATCTGGAGCGCCTGGGCAGCGGCGTGCACGACCTCTACGGCGCCGAGCTGCCGGCCGACATAGACGAGTTGGCGAACGCCCACGCGGCGCCGCTGGCGGTCGGTCGCATGCGTTTGACCGCAGTTGCGCGCAGCGAGGGCGCCATCGCCCTCGATGTTGTGGCGACTGCGATCGCCGCGGACGAGCCCTTTGGCGGCTGGGAGCATGCGATTGCGCTTGCGCCAACAGTCATGCCCGGGGGCCTGGGCGCCTACAAGTGGAACGACCGAACCGGGCTTGACCAGTTACAAGCGAGCATGCCCGAAGGCCGGTTGGCCCTGCTCGTGGACGCCAACGGAGACGTCCTCGAGGCCTCACGCGCCAACGTGTTCGCGGTCGAGGGGGAGACGCTCATCACTCCTCCCGCCGACGGACGCATCCTCCCTGGCGTGACACGGGCACGCGTGATCGAGGCCGCCAGCTCGCTGGGGATCACTGTGCACGAGCGGCCCTTCACTGTTGCGCACCTGCTGGCAGCAGGCGAGGCGTTCGTGACCGGCTCGGTCCGCGGTCCGCAGTGGGTCCGCTCCATCGATGACTCACAGCTGCGTCCACCTGGCGAGCTGGCCCGTGAGACTGCTGCCGAGCTGCGGCGAATGTGGACTGCGCCGATGCGATCCGAAACGCAGGATGCTTAGGAGCCACGCCGAGTCGCGCTCGCAGGCGCAGGCGTGCGATGATCAGACTGATGCACCCACTACCGCGGTGGCTTGGTGCCGGGGAGAACAGACACGGGGGATTTCGTCTGGCGCGGTTGGTAGCCCTCATTTGCACCATTGGCATCTGGGGCACGTTCGCGGGTGCCGCATCCGCAGCGCGCGGGTCGGCGAGGGTCGCCTCCGCGAGCCCGATCGCGCTCGATAGCCCATTCGCGCTCGACAGACCGATCGCGCTCGACACCCCGATCGCGCTCGACACCCCGTTCGCTGCCGGCCCCGACTCGGTACCTGTAAATGACAGCCCGCTGACCGAACTGACCGCCTCCGACAGCGAAGGGGAACTGGGCTTCTCCGTGGCGATCTCCGGGTCCACGCTGGTGGCGGGAGCGCCGCGCGAAAACGACGGGGAGGGGATCGCATACGTGTTCGGCTCATCGGGGAACTCGTGGCCCGAGCAGACCGAACTCACAGCCGGGACGGACAGCGAGACAAACAGCCGCTTCGGCGATGCGGTGGCGGTCTCGGGAACCACGATGGTCGTGGGCGCCCCGAGCTTGAACGGCGATGCGCTGGGCAAGGCATTCGTGTTCACCTACGCGGGCGGAGCCTGGTCGCAGCCGACCGAACTGACGCCCCGCGGAATCAGCGACGGGAGCAATTTCGGCCATGCCGTGGCGATCTCCGGGTCGACGGTGGTCGTGGGCGCTCCGGGAGCCGGTGGCGACCCATCCGGCAAGGTCTTCGTGTTCACCGGCTCGGGCGGCTCCTGGTCGCAGCAGACCGAACTGAGCGCCGAAGCGCAGGACGGCAATTTCGGCAATTCGGCAACGCGGTGGCGATCTCCGGATCCACGGTCGTGGTGGGCTTTCCGTCCGCCGAAACGCTGAGGGGAGCTCACTCCGAAAACGTCAGGACAGGCGGGGCGTATGTGTTCACGGGCTCCGGCGCCTCCTGGTCTCAGCAGGCCGAGCTGACCGCCGCCGACGGCGCTGAAGGCGACGAATTCGGCAAGGCCGTGGCGATCTCAGGGTCCACCGTGCTCGTGGGCGCCGACCAACACGCCGATGGCGCGGGGGCGGCCTACGTGTTCACGGGGTCCGGCGCCTCCTGGTCTCAGCAGGACGAGCTGACCGTGTCTGGAGCCGAATTCTTTGGCGAAGCGGTGGCGATCTCGGGGTCCACCGCGATCGTGGGAGCTCCCGGCACCGACGCCGAAGCGGGTGCCGCGTATGTGTTCACCGGCTCCGAAAGCTCGTGGACCGAGCAGTCCGAACTGATCCCCGCCACGCGCGAAGCGGAAGCCGGTTTCGGCTACTCGCTGGGCGTGTCGGGCTCCACGCTTGCAGTGGGCGCCCCCGGCGCACGGGGCGAAACCGGCGCCGCCTACGTGTACGAACTCGGAGCGGGTGGGAGCCCGCCGCCTCCGCCCCCGACGGAACGGGTGCCGACGGAATCGGTGCCGACGGAACGGGTGCCGCCTTGCGAAACCAGCAAGACGCTCGGCGCGGTAACGGTGCTCGCCGACTGCATCGCCGAACAGGGCAATGGCACATATCTGGCAAGCGGGGGCACGCGCTTCGCCGATGGCGCGAGCATCGTCATCGCCGGCACGCAGACCCCAGCGCCGCTGATCATCGACCCGGCTACGAACACCATCGCACTCGCGCCGGCCAGCGGCGGGGGGGCGCAGACCGGTGAGCTTAAGGCCGGCGGCGTCGGCGTCGGCACCGGCCCGCTTACGATCGACACCCAAGGCGGGCAGGACCCCGTCTCCGGCATCGCCGGGAGCGCCAAGATCAGCGGCCTCGGCGACCTCGACCTCGCGCTGTCGGGCTGGAGCTTTGGTGACCTGGGTATCGCGCCAACGGCCTACCTGGTGCCGAGCGGCGCCGGCGGCGGCGCAGTCGTCGACGGCCAGCTGGAACTGCCGGCGTGGCTCGGGGCGGCGCTCCAGTTCGGACTGCTGGGCCCCACGCTCGGCGCCTCGAGCGCGTCCGGCCAACTCGCCGTGCAGGTCAATTCAGGCGGAAGCGTGAGCGTGGTCAACGGGGGAATCTCGTTCCAGTCCACCGCGTTTGGCATTCCCCAGCTCAAGCTGACACAAGGGCGGCTCACCTACCAACGCGCCGGCGACGTGTGGTCGGGGACAACGACGCTCGGGCTGTCGGGCCTCAGCCTCGCCGTCAACGTCGTCATCGGCCAGGGCAAGCTCGATGACCTTGGCGTCAACTTCGCCTGCGGCCAGTCCGGCGATTGCAGCGGGGCGAATGTTCAGGGCAGTCCGGAAACCCTCAAGGTTCCGACAATCGGCGCGAATGACCAGGGGACTCCGGAAACGCCCACGGTTCCGACGATCGGCGCGGTGCTCAACCTCAAGGACGCCTCTCTGCAGATGATCAACCTGCAGGGAATCTCCTACACGCCGTTTTCACTCACCCTTGGGAGGCCCACCAGGCCGACCGGCGTCTGCGTGCCCTTTGACGGCCGCAAGTGTCCGGCGGTACCGCCGCCGCCGCCCGCCCCGCAGGTCGACGGCCAGTTCGTTGCCGGGGCGCTGGGCGAAAAGGTGATCATCGGAGGCGGCTTCACCTACCTGCTCGACGGCGCCTTCTCGGCCGAAGGTACCGTGGGGCTGGCGCCGCTCTTCGGCCACACGTTCCCAATCCCGGCGGCGATCACCAGCCGACAGACTGCAAAGGAAGTCGTCAACACTCTGCTGAAGACCTCGAACACCGGTGTCGAACTCGCCGCCGCGCGGGTCAGCTTCACGCCACCGCACCTGCTGCAGGCATCCGGCACCGTCTTCCTGCCCCCGCCGCCGTTCCCGTTGCAGTTCCTCCGGGGCAGCATCTCGATCGGCATTGACCCACCCCACTTCACCGGCGAGGGATCGCTGGACCTGATCGTGCCGGGCTACGTGCCGATCATCGGCGGCGACACGTTCGGCGGCGTCGCGGGTCTGATCTCCGACAAAGGCGCGGCAGCGGAAGCGTCGCTCCCGCGGTACTGCATCAGGTACCTTGGCTGCACGCCCAAGATCGGGGTGCTGATCGGCTTCGACTACCAGACCGGCAAGTTCACGTTCGATATCGGCGGCGGCAACATCAACGAATACGCGACCGTCACGCAGGCGTCGGCCAGCAGCGCGCGCGCGCAAGGCAATAGCCGCACGGTGCATGTTCCGGGTGGCAAGCAGATGGCCTCGTTCACGATCTCAAGCGCCCGCGGCACGCCAAACGTGCAGCTGATCGGGCCCCCCGGCCGACATCGCCGCACCTTCACGCTCGCCTCCTCCAGGCGGCTGCACAACCGCACCGGCGCGCTCAGCTGGACCAACAGGTCCGGGCACTCGGAGAGCTTTATCGTGTTCCTTCCGCCGGGCGGGCCTTGGAGCGTCAGTCGGCTCAGCGGGCCGCCAATTCGCACGGTGAAGGTGACGGTTCCGCTGCACAAACTCCGCGCCGTCTCCTACCCGCGTGCCGCGCCGCGCGCCAGCGACCTGCCCAGGGGCGCGGTCTCGACAAACAGTGCAATCACGCTTCACTACAGCGTCCCGCACGCGCCCGCGGGCACCACGGTCGAAATCTGGGCGGGCACGGGGCCTCATGGCGCCGGTGGCGTGATGGTCGCCGAAGGCCTGCCGCCGTCCGGCGCGGCGACCTGGAAGCTCGCCGGGCTTCCGAGCGGACGCTACTGGCCGTATGTGATCGTCAACGAGAACGGGGTCCCTGCCTCGATTCAGTACTGGCCGCACTCAGTCGAAGTTGTCAACCCCGCCGCGCCGGCGGCTCCGACGGGGATTGAGGCAGCGCCTGCGTCGGGGCAGGTTCTGGTCGCCTGGAACGAAGTACCGGCAGCAGCGACCTACGCGATCACGGCGACGCCGGCAGGTGGCGGAGCGGTGGTCCGCGACGCTGTGCCAGCGAGCCAGCTCGGGGACGAGCTGACCCTCCCACCTGGCCAGTGGTCGATAACGGTGCAGGCGGTCGACGCCGCTGATGAACTGAGTCTTCCGAGCGCGGCGAGCAGCGTCACGGTGCCCTGACGGGTTCTAGACAGTAGCGGCCGTACGCAGGCCGCTATCTGCCCTGCCGGTGCGCTCGCGGTGCTTGCACCCCGGCCAGCAACAGGGCCGGCGCTTGCCTTCTTCGAGCTCCTCCTGCGTGCGCCGAATGCGGCGCTCTCGGGTGGTCTGCTGCTTGGCATCCTCGACCCAGCAGATGAACTCGTTACGGGCCAATGGCGTGATGTCCTTCCAGAGATCCAGTGCCGTGGCGTTGGCGATCATCGCCGCACGCAGGTCTGCGGGCAGCTCATGCACAACCCCACCGGGCACTCTTTGGCCGCTCATGGGCTCATCGTACTGAGCCGGGGCAGGCGCGCTTGGCCATCCGCTGCTGTCTCAAAGCACGAACGGGATGATCGTGCGGTCGCGCTTGCAGAACGTCACCTCGGCGCTCCAGTTGCCCCCCAGCGCGATCTGTCCCCAGACGCCGAAGGCAGCCCCAGCGGCGACGAAAGCCAGCCAGACGCCTGCGATAAAGAGGGATGTCGACTCGGTCATATCCGTCCCGGCGCGTTCGGACAAAGGAGGAGTATGCGCAGCCCCGCGCCTTGCTTTTGCTGCTCCTCAAAACTGGGCAGTATCGGCGAGAGTGCCCGTATCCTCCAGATGCAGAAGCCTCCTCGGTTCTGACCGCTGCGAGCAAGACCACACCCGACTTCGCACTCATACGCGGTCGGCGCCGGTAACCGGTTGCGCGCGGTGTTCTCGGAAGCGACACTAACGCTGCGGCTCAATCAGATCCGCTGCAAAGCGGTCCGTGGCGGTGCTTCGGCGGGCGGGCTGAGCGCTACGCCCGGTCGCTCCATCGCGAGCCTCTCGTTGAGAGCGTCACAGCCCTGGCGCGCTTCGACGCTGGCCCTCCGCCTCGGCTGATTCGGCACTGTCCCGAGGCCACACGCTGGGATCACCTTGCCATCCGCGAGGTGATTCAGGCAGAACTCGAAGATCGCTGACTTGTACGCGCCAATCTCGAAACGATCGATCTGGTCCCAGGCGATGTGGTATGTGCGGAACGGGTTGACGACTGTGATCCCTCCAGTCCGAACTCGCACCGACGCAAGCGCCAGGCGGAAGGCCGGGATTATGAGGACTGCGCCCGCCGACACCTCCAAAATGCTCTGCCACAGTTCCAACCGAGCGCGACTACCAAAAGCCGAAATCGCCAAAACCAGGAGCATTCCGCTGTAACAAGTCAGCGCTCCCGCCATCGTAAAGCGCACCCGGTACACGACGCGCTCGTTGTCGCCGGCCAGGCCGAGCCCTCCATCCTCGCGTTCACGCACGGTGCAGTATCGGATGCTGAGGCCACGCGCTTGAGCTTCCTCGCCCTCGTAATCGGTACTGTCACCGATCGAGCACTCTGCCGCGATGATCGCGAGCGGGACCCGGTCTGTAACGCCCTTCGATCTCACGCGAGACCGATATGTTGGCTGACCTGGACTTGATTGTGGCCATCAAGCGCCTCGGGTTCCCGGCCGAAAACATGGCCGATGAAGTTGCTCAGCCGGGAATCCGCCGACGAGGCGCTGGTGGTCATCGAGCGCACGCTTGCGACACCCGAGCGCCCTGGGTTTGTCGAAGCACGGGCAGGACGGGGACTCGAGCGCCTCCGCGAGGAGCTCCAGACCCACAGGGCCGATTCCAACAGCTCTAATGTGGCCTGAGCTAGACCGATGGCATCAATCGGCCGGTCGCTCCCGGCGCGTAGCGGCAGCCTGAAACGACTACCGTTGCGCTCGTCACGCGTCCGCAATGGAACGAGCTCGACATGTCGTGCGCGCCGTGAAACCGGTGCCCTCATGCGCGGCGGGCACTAGGTTTGGGGGGGCCGATGCGATTCCAGCCCACCGGCCGACCGCGCCAGATCACCGTTGGTGCCGACATCACCGCGGATGCGCTCTGGAGCGTAGAGGTCCGCGGTTCAGAGGACCACTCGCCGGTACTCAACCCGGTCAACAACTCGCTGTTTGTCTCCGATGGGCGAGGAACCGGGCCGCGCGCGGGGTCACGTGGGTTGCTTTCGATGCTGCTACGGAACGCGACCTGCAATCGCTGGCGCGTCCCACCGCACTGCTGCTTTGTGCCCGCTGGACCCCAGCCATTGACACCATCGCCTGCTGGCCGTTACAGTAAATCTGACCGGACGGCGGCGGGCGCCAGCTCACCGGCGCACATCAGGGCACGGATAGCCCGCGGGAGCCGGCGCCCCTGGGCAGAGGAGCGTGATGGCCATGAGTCCACGACAACGTCGCACAGCCGGTCCGTTTACATCTCTGGCCAACCCTTTCACGAGTACCTCGGTGATATCCCACCACGCTGACACGTTGTCGGCACAAGCCGGTTTCGGCCGTAAGCCATCTCGTTGGCGCGGCGTGCCGGTACTCGTGTGCCTGAGCTTGCTTGCGCTCGCCGGAGCGCCCGCGGCGAGTCGCGCGGCTGCAGGACCACAAGCCCCCGGTGTCGTCGCGTGGGGCGAAAACGAAGTCGGTCAACTTGGAGACGGCAGCGTCGACGAAAGCGACGTGCCCGTGAGCGTGCCCGGTCTCAGCGAAGCGACCTCGCTCGCCGCCGGCCGGCGGTTCACGCTGGCGCTGCTGAGCGATGGGACCGTCATGAGCTGGGGCGAAAATGTCTGGGGGCAGCTGGGCGATGGCACCGATACGGGCCCGCAAACGTGCCACGCCAACTTCGCCGAAGCGTCCCACTTTGAGGTTCCCTGCAGCACGACGCCGGTCCACGTTGCTGGACTATCCGATGTGATCGCGATCGCCACGGGGGCGCAGCACGGCTTGGCGCTACTCAGCAATGGCACCGTGATGGCCTGGGGCTGCAACCAAGACGGCCAGCTTGGGGACGGGACACAAACCAACAGCGACGTGCCGGTCGCGGTGCACGGTCTTAGCGAAGTTGTGGCTATCGCCGCCGACCAGGACTCAAGCCTCGCCGTCTTGAGGAATGGAACGGTCATGAGTTGGGGATACGACGGCTGGGGCGCGCTGGGCCAGGGTGGCGGCGCGTCACAAGACCTGCCAGCACCAGTCAGCGGGTTGAGTAACGCCAAGGTGATCGCCGGTTACCTGAACAGCAACCTCGCGCTTCTCTCCGACGGGACGGTCATGAGCTGGGGCGAAAATTTCTTCGGTGAGCTGGGCGACGGCACGAGAACTGACAGCTCCGTGCCGGTGGCGGTCAACGGCCTCAACGGCGTTCGGGCAATCGCTCGCGGAGAAGCCAGCCTCGCGCTGCTCGACGGCGGGACGGTCATGGCCTGGGGCAGCAACATCTCGGGAGAGCTGGGGATCGGGACGCTCACGGGACCGACCGAATGCGTTGCCTACGGCTTCTGCGCGCTGACGCCCGTGGAGGTCAGCGAACTTACGGGCGTCAGGGCGATCGCGGCCGGCAACCAACACAATCTGGCGCTGCTGAGCGACGGCGAAGTGATGGCCTGGGGTGAGAACTGGGACGGCCAGCTGGGAACCGGAACTAGAGCCAGCACCGACACGCCGGTCGCTGTGCCTTGGCTGCGCGATGCGACCGAGATCGCAGCCGGTGACGACCGGAGCTTCGCCTACGGGGTGCTGGCCGAGCCGCTACCCGCAGTCTCAGGATTGAACCCATCCAGCGGGAGCGTGACTGGCGGCAAGACGGTCACGATCACCGGCAAGAACCTAGCGGGCGCGACAGCGGTGAGGTTCGGATCCGTCGAAGCCAGAAGCTTCAACGTCGAATCCGAGGAAGCGATCACCGCTGTCTCCCCGCCCGGAACCGGCACGGTCGACGTGACCGTGACCACGCCTGGAGGCACGAGCGCGACGGAGGCGACCGACCGTTTCACATACGAACCGGTGGTTATCACTAAGCCAATCGACGACTGGTTGCTGTCGGGCTCGCTTGCGCCAAGCAGACTCGAGGGGGCGATCAAGCTTCCGCAGGATTCGACCTTCAATGGAAGCGCCACAATCAATCCAGCCACGCTCGCGGGCTCGCTAACCGGGCGCCTTGACGTGCCGCCGTTCGCCGCGCGCCTGACGGCGTTCGGAGTCGCATTCACTTTGAAGGTCGCTCTCTCGCAGGTTGGTCCCCTGAACGGCGCGATCGAAAGGGCCGGGCCGGTCGCTGGCGACCTCACAGTGCGGCTCCCAGCCAAGGTCGGCATGAGTTTTTCCGCGATAGGCGTCTTTGGACTTGTCATCCCGACCAGCTGCAAGACCGTCGAACCGCTCTCGCTGGACCTCGTCGCGACTCCAACCGCGGCCGAATTGCTGAACACCGGCGCCCACTTCACCGGGAGCACAGCAATCCCCAAGGTGACCTGCGAAGGCGCCCTGGGTGGTTTGGAGGGCGGCGTGCTGAGTGGCGCACTGTCAGGTCCGAGCAACCATTACTCAATCACCATCGCTCCTCCGGCATAACCGCGAGCTCGGGCAGCGGCTCGGCGACTGAGGGATCGAGTCTTCCGATCTGCACCCTCAAATTCCACCGACAGGCTGTAGCTACGGCCTAGTCGAACTGGATCGGCGGCCCGGGATCGCGACTTGACACCGGCACCTTGGGCGTGCTGCTGAAACGGCCTTGCGTCTCGCGACTCCGTTTATATCGGCGCAACCACGTCAACACGCAGTTGCTTTAGCGCATCCTGCATCCGACCGTCATACGTGGCCACGCCCACGAGGTCCTGACCAAGGCTAAGGGCGCTCGCCACGTGGATCGCGTCCAAGGATCCCACGTGGACCGGTGCCACCGTGCGGGCCGCCTCGACGATCTCCCGACCCAACTCGACGAGCGCGACCGAGGCAAGCACCTTCTGCAACACGAGACTGCCGCCGACCACAGCGTCCGGCCTGTCCGCGCGCGCGCGACCGCGCGCGGGAGCTCGACTTCCGTGACGACACTCGTGGCGAGTTGCGGCCATCGCACGAGCTCTCGCTCCATCGCGACCGACTCCGGCTCGCGGACCAAGAGTTTCAGAAGGGCGGAAGTGTCGACGTAGAGAAGGCCCGCGCGGCGCCCGGTGCGCTCAGGCCGCGCCATGCTCGTCGGCAACCGGCTCGCCGCGCTCGGCGCGCAGCGCGCGTGTCCCGGCGTCCGTGATCGGCCCAGTCAACGGACCGCGCTCAGCCAGGACATCCCGCAGTCGGCGGGTCGCCGGACGCAGGTGCGCGCCGTCTGAGCTCGTCCCCCCGAGACGCCCCGGACCCGAATCGCTTTGACCGTGCTTCGCCACATTCACAGGGTACCGACGATGAGACCCTGATCGGGACGTCCGAGCGCCCTGAATCGGCGGGCGCCGCGGCCGATGGGTGGGCCTTGCATGTAAGAAACGGAGGGGGAGAGATTCGAACTCTCG
>CAJCHW010000082.1 GCA_903970125.1 Chlamydiota bacterium | reverse complement strand
CGCTGCCAAGGCTGTCGCGGGCATTGCGGCGGCCGTGATCGTCACCGCCGTAGCGGTGGGGCACGGCCCCACGCACATCCACCCGGCACCATCGCCGGCCGCGACGACCGCTGCCGTACACGAGGGCTGGCAGACCGCCGCGCCCGCCGTGGTGGCATCGACCCCGCAAGCCGTTACCGCCGGCGGCGAGCTGGCCGGCGGCACGCGCGCGCGCGCCGCACGCCGCACAGCGATCAAGCATGAGCATCATGCCGCCGCAGATGCCTCGCACACGCTCGGCGGGGCCGCGAGCAGCATCCCGGCACCTGCCGGCGCACTGAGCGTTCACGCCGCCTCTGGGACCCCGGCTCCAGAAGGGCCCGCCGCAGTGGCCTCCGCAGTGGTAGCCCTGCCCGTGCCCGTCACAACCCCCACCGTCACTGCATCGACGCCCAGCGCGCCAGTGGCGCCCGTGGCCGCAGAACCCCCTGTAGAGACCACCGAACAGCCCGCCACAGGCCAGACCACGCCAACCGGCACCGAAGCTCCAGCGGACGAAGCTCCCGCAGCAGCTGGGGGCACCGAAGCCCCACCAGCCGCCAGCTAGAGCTGGGTGACCGGCCCACCGAGGACCGGCAGTGGACCCAGCAGCCGGCCTAGGTTCCCAGGCTGAACGTCCGCATTGGGCGCGACAGCACACCCGCGGTCCCAAGCGACAGCGGGGATACCGCCCGGCGCCCGCTGCTCGCCGACATCAGCATCGTGATGTCCACTCCCTGTCGGGCGCCAGGCTCGTTGGGCACCAACCAGACGTCGCGGCCCACGATCGGCGCGCCCGCCTGCACGGCCGTAAACGCGATCGTGTATGTGGGCACGTGGTAATAGATCGTCGACGGCGGCAGTTCTTCCCAGGAGCCGAATGCGGCGGTGCGGACAGGGCCCGCGCCGACAAGCTCGAAATCCCTGTAGCGCGCCGCCAGCGAGTGGATAAACCCGGCCGCGTACAGGGGGAACTCGCCGGTCACGCTTCCCGCATAGACCGGCAGCCGCAACGGCGCCACCGCAAAGGTGTCCCTTGTGCGGCCTCCTTCGCGGAGCACCACCTCGGCGGACGAGCCGAGTTCCGGGGCCACCCGCTGCAAGCCCTTGTAGGAGAACGTGAACGGCACCCGACCGCCAACCGAGACCGTCGCCGGTCGCGTGGTCACGATCGCCGCCGCTACCACTACCGCAACCGCCGCCCCGACCACGACCGCAAGCCGTCGCGTCCAGCGACTCGCCCGACGCCAATGCGGCTCAAGCAACGCGCCCAGGCTCGGCCCGTACTCCGCGCGTAACGGCACGCGCAAGGACCATGAGTGTCCGTTTGAGCCACGCCGCACCCCAGCGCCCGCGCGACTACTGGCCAATGGAAAACATTCGCTCGAGATCGTGACGCGAGAACGCCGCCAACGCGACCAGCGTGCGCGTGCGCACCACACCCGGCATCTGCCCGATGTGGCCAGTCACCACCGAAGCCATCTGTTCGTGATCGGCCACGCGCACGATTGCCACGAAATCCCATTCGCCTGTGACCGAGTACGCCTCCGCCACACCATCCATGCCCGCAAGTACTTCGCCAAGCTTTGGCAGCGCATCGCGTTCGGCCTCAATCAGCACGACTGCGTGGGTCATGCTCACGGCTCGTGCCTCGCGCCCGGTTCCAGCACCACAACCTCCGCCAGGCCTTCCGCCTCAACGTCGGTCTTGAACGCCTGCGCATCGGTCTCTATCGGCGGGAAAGTGTCGTAGTGGCACGGGATGATCTGGCGCGCACCCACCAGACGGGCCGCCTCGACCGCGTCGAAACGGTCCATCGTGAAGTAACCGCCTATGCACATGAGCGCCACGTCGATCGCACCGCCCGGTGCCTCGGCAACCGCGACGCCGGCCCGCGACGCCATACCCGACATCAGCGCCAGGTCAGAGAACAGACCCGTGTCCCCCAGGTGGTAGATGGTCTTGCCACCTATATGGACCAGTAGGCCCGCGGGCGTGTTGACCGTGCCCTTGGGCGTCGTCGAGGTATGCCACGCCGGCACCAGCTTGACCCAGCCCCAATCGAAGCGAACCGTTCCGCCGATGTTGGGTTCGTGCAGGTTGTCGAGGCCATCTTCGGCCAGCTCACGAGCGATCTCGACGATCGCCACCACCGCCGGCTTGGTCCTCTTCGCGATCTGCACCGTGTCACCGATGTGATCGGCGTGGCCGTGGGTGAGCAGGATCGCATCAGGGTGAAGCTCCTCAGCCGTGGTCGCCGCCTTAGGGTTCCCCGTCAAAAACGGGTCGATCAGAACCGTGGTGGCGCCATCCACGAGCTCGAAGGCCGAATGGCCCAGAAAGCGAATCTCCACAATCACCGCCTCTCGGTCGAGTTGCCTGCGTGTTGCCACAGGCGGCTTGCGCAAGTAAACCTCGGCGGGCGCGCCCGCGCGCCGCTAGTTGCGTGTGCGCCGCACGATATCTCGCAGCGCGGTCTCACACCGCGTCTGTGCCCATGCGCGCGAGGCCAACCCCCATGACAAGCCCCAGCAATGCCCCCACGACCCCCGCCACCCAACTCGCTTCTGGGCGCGCGAAGGGCATCGCGAGAAGCGCCAGCCCGAGTGCTGCCACCGCGAGCAAATCGCCTTCATAGTAGTTGCCTGCACGTGCAGCGAGCGCGTCCGGAATGGCCCAAGCCACCAGCAACGCCAATGCCGCCGCATTTGCTCCAGTGGCGACTCCGTCGTGGGGGTACACGCCGAGGGTCGCGACCGCGCCCGCCACGCCTGCCCCGAGAAAGACCGCGAGTACCACCACGCCCCCATGGCGGCGCTCCAAAAGCCATCCGAATACGAACACGGCCACCAGCACCGTGAACGCGTAGACGTACGCCGTGAGGCCCGCCCCATACACGAACAAGTTCGTCAGAAGCCGCCACCACTGCCCGTGCAGCGGTCCCGCCACGATCAGCTGCCCAAAACCGACCGCGCCCGCCTGCCACGCCACCCACAAGACGAGGCTCGCACCCACGACAGCCAGGGACGCGTACGGATGGGACTCCGCAGCGACCCCCGGAAGGGCGATCCGCAGGCCACGCCTTGCGACAGGCGCCCGCGCGCGGGCCTGTCGCGGTGCCGTCCGCTTCAGCGCACCAAGGCGCGCCCGTGCCGGAGAGCTCTCCCGCGGCAGCTTTGGGGCACGCCGACGGACGCGGTGGCCGCAGTACGGACACTCCGTGATGTACGGGCTGACCTCGGCGCCACACTCCTTGCACACCACAAACAGATCAGCTCCCGACGCCATAGCCAGGTCATTCTACGACCGCCCACGTGCGCCCCCGACCAAGCCCCGCGTCCCCCACGATCGCGCCGGGCGATACAGTCCGTCGTCTCGTGCCATGAGCGGTCCGGTTCGCCGCGCCACGCCCACGCGAGGCGCACGGCACGCCTGTAAGCATCCAAAGCCAAAGGAGATCGATCGATGCAACTCGGCTACACCGAGCCGCTGTACATCCTCGCCTTCGACCACCGCGGCTCATTCCAGAAGAAGTTCTTTGGGATTGCCGGTGATCCGACGCCAGAGCAAACGGCCACCATCGCCAACGCCAAGCATCTGATCTTCGAGGGCATGCTCCACGCCGTGGCACAAGGGGCCGACACGGGCTCCTGCGGCGTGCTCATCGACGAGCAGTTCGGCAGCACCGTGCCCGACGAGGCCCATAAGCACTCGCTCAAGCTCGCCATGCCCGCCGAGCGCTCCGGCCAGGACCTCTTCGACTTTCAGTACGGAGATGACTTCCCCGCTCATATCGAGCGCTTTGCCCCAGACTTCACCAAGGTGCTCGTCCGCTACAACCCCGACAGCGACGCCCAGGCCAACCGCGAACAGCGCCACAAGCTCAAGCGACTGTCGGACTGGCTGCACACCCACCCCGACGCCACCGGTGCTCCACGCAAGTTCCTCTTCGAGCTGCTCGTGCCTGCCGAGGATCGACAGCTCCAATCCGTCGGCGGGGATCTCGAGCGCTTTGAGGTCGAGTTGCGCCCTGAGCTCATGCGCCGCACCATTGCCGAGATCCAGGACGCAGGCATCGAGGTCGACATCTGGAAGATCGAGGGCGTCGAGGCGCGCTCGGACTGCGAAATGCTCGCCTCCCAGGCGCGCACCGGCGGCCGCGACGGGGTTGTGTGCGTGGTGCTAGGACGTGGAGCCGACGACGACAAGGTCGACCACTGGTTGAGGCAGGCAGCGCCCGTCGCGGGCTTTGTCGGCTTTGCCATCGGCCGCTCGATCTGGTGGAATCCGCTGCGGGCCCATCTCGACGGCGATCTCGATCGCACCAGCGCAGCGCAGCAGATCGGCGAGAACTACATGCGCTTTCGCGCCGTCTACGAAGAGGCCCAGCGCGGGGCGAGCACGGCCTAGGCAGCGCCCACGATGGCCCACGGAACCTCTCCGGAGCGCCTGGCGCGCGCCGGCGCCTACAGTGGGCAGCCGCGATGAGGATGAAGCGAAGCCTTGCGGAGTTCGAGAAGGACTTCGCGCAGGAGGCCTCCCTTGAACGCCACCGTCGCGTCTGGCAGCAACGCAGCGCCGCCCACCGCAAGCTCAAGCGTGAAGCCGATCGGCGTCACCGGCGCGGATCGCTGCGCTTTGCCGTGCTCGTGCTCACGCTCATCGCCACCGTGATGGTGGTCACGGCAGCGATGTTCTTCACGCTCTACCTACTGCTCGACTGAAGCCACCGGCCGACCCGCCACGGGGTCCCGCGCGATGGCCAGCGGGTCAGGCGGGCTCGCCCGGCGAGACGGCGTCTTCGACGCTAGTGGCAGCGCCGCGAGCAACCTCGGCTGCGTCGGACCCGCCCTTGGCGATCTCTCGATCAGCCTGCTGGTCCTGTATCTCCAGGTAGATCTCCGTGCGGAACACAGGCACGCTGGTGGGTGCGTCGATGCCCAGCCGCACCTTGTCACCCATGATCGACAGCACGGACACCTCGATGTCATCTCCAATCATGATGCTCTGGTTGGACCTGCGCGTCAAAACCAGCATTCAACGTCCTTTCCTTGCCCCCCGCGGCCACGGCCAAGGATCGCCAGGGATATGCGTCAATAAGGTTGGTAGCCCATGCTCCTGTGACAAATCTTCGCCAGCGACAGGCGAATCCCTCGCCTTGACACTCAAGCATAGTCCTACAAGGTGCGGAAAGCGAACCCGAGCCGATCGGGATCGCGCATTTCGCGTACTGCACGATCCTGGAGCACGTTCCGATCGCGCTGCGAGCACGCGGTCAGCACCCTGCGCTTGGCCCCGCCTCCGTATGTACTAGTCTCCGCCACCGTCCATGGCTCGCAAGTCACTGCGCCCATATCTCAATCAGATCCGCACCTGGACCCGGCAGGGGCGCACGGATGCGTGGGTCGCGCACCAGCTCGAGGTCAGCGTTTCAGAAGTCGAGCAGTTCAAGCGCCAGAACGGCTTGGACGATGCCCAGGACCTACCGGGCGGGCCCGTTGGCGCCGACGACGAGGAGATCGATCTGCGCGCCGCCGACGAGGCGCTGATCGCGGCCGAGCTCGAGGCCGCAGAACTGGCGACTGCGCAGGCGGAGAAGGAAGCAGCCGAAAAGGAAGCAGCCGAAAAGGAAGCCGACGAGAACGGAGCGAGCGACGCCGCCGGCGAGGCGCCCCGTACGCGCCGCCGCAGCTATCGGGCCGGGTCCTCGCGACGCGCTAGCGCCCGTCGCGGTGGACCCTTGGAAGGAACCTTCGATCACGGCGACGAGGGCTACGGCCTCTGGCTGGACCCCGCCATTCGCGACGACCCCGTTTACGCCGAGCACTGGGCGGGGCACAGGCCAGTGAGCGTGAGCGTCGAGGAGGACCAGATCGTCATTTCTCGCGTGCACGAGGACGGTGCCCGTCCGGACTCCGTCGCGGAGGACGCAGAGGACGACTGACGCGCGCGCCTGCGGCGACCGCTAGTTGTCCGGCAGGCCGCGCACGAAGTACTGACGCTCGCCGGGGAACACCATGCCCAGCCGGCGGGCCTGCATTTCGATCCACGCACTGCTCTGCAGCTGGGAGCGCTCGGCCTCCAACTGACGGTACTGGAGCCGCATCGCCCCGACCGAGGCGCTCGTGCGGTTGGATTCCTGCCAGCTCGACAGCAGCGACACGCCAGCGTGGATGTACAAAAACAGCAGTGCCCCGAGCACGCACAGCATGGCAATCCGACCCAGGCGATCCCAGCGGATTCGTGTGTGGCCCGTGGCCGCGCGCGCGCCGTTGTGCGAGTACTCATAAGCCGCCATGGCCTCGTACTTCGCCCCGCCCCTCACGGCTCCTGTGCATGCAAGCCAACGTGCCAAACCGCTACGTCAACGCCGCCCGCGCGCGGGAACGCTTGCCCGCCGAGCTTGCCCGCTGAGCCCGCGGGCCTGGACGCCAACTTCGCCGCTTGGCTCAGCGATCGCCCACGAAGGCGGCCCGACCGGGAAACTCGGCGTCTGCTCCAAGCTGCTCCTCGATCCGCAACAGCTGGTTGTATTTGGCGACGCGCTCCGACCGAGACGGAGCGCCCGTCTTGATCTGACCGCAGCCAGTCGCCACCGCCAGGTCGGCGATCGTGACATCCTCGGTCTCGCCTGAGCGATGGCTCATCACGGCGGTGTAACCCGCCTCATGCGCCATCGCGATGGCCGCCAGCGTCTCCGTCAGCGTCCCAATCTGGTTGACCTTGATCAGGATCGAATTGGCCACACCAAGCTCGATGCCACGCCCCAGGCGATCGGTGTTGGTCACAAAGAGGTCATCGCCGACCAGCTGCACGCCGGACTTCAGGCGCTCTGTGAGCAGACCCCAGCCGTCCCAGTCCTCCTCGGCCATGCCATCCTCCAGAGACACGATCGGGTAGCGGGCCGCAAGCTCGGCCCAGTAGTCAACGAGCTCTGGCGCTGAGAGCGTGCGGCCCTCGTGGCGCAGCTCGTAGCCGCCATCCGCATAGAGCTCCGTCGCAGCCGGGTCGAGTGCAATCGCCGCATCCGTGCCCGGCTCGTACCCGGCCGCCCCAATCGCCGCCATCAGAATCTCAAGCGCCTGAGCGTTTGACTCAAGATCAGGCGCAAAGCCACCCTCGTCGCCAACCGTGGTGTGCAATCCGCGGTCGCGCAGCGTCTCGCGCAGGGCCGCGAAGATCTCGACTCCCATGCGCATGCATCGGGAGAACGTGCTCGCCCCGCACGGGACGACCATGAACTCCTGGAAATCGACACGGTTGTCCGCGTGGGCACCGCCATTGAGCACATTCATCATCGGCACCGGCAGCACATGTGCATCGGGGCCGCCCAGATATCGCCACAGCGGCAGCCCTTGCTCGCTGGCCGCCGCGTGCGCCCCAGCGAGCGAGACCCCAAGGATCGCGTTGGCGCCCAGCCGTGACTTGTTGGGCGTGCCGTCGAGCGCGATCATGGCCGCGTCCAAGCCCGGCTGGTCGAGCGCATCAATGCCCCCAACAGCCTGCGCGATCTCGCCGTTGACATTGGCCACGGCGTGCGTGACCCCCTTGCCACCAAACGGCTCGCCACCATCGCGCAGCTCCGTTGCCTCAAAAGCGCCCGTTGAAGCGCCCGATGGCACCGCTGCATGCCCGTGCGCGCCAGAGCGCAGCGTGACCTCGACCTCGAGCGTGGGGTTACCCCTGCTGTCGAATATCTGGCGGGCGTGTACGCCCTCGATCTGACTCATCTCGCAAACCGTCCTTCGGCGCTACGGCCACTACCGGCCCCGCCATTCACACCCGCCGCCGGTGGATCACATAGTCAGTGTGCGTGCCTGCGCCTGGACGGGCAACCCCTACCAAGCACCGCACGTTCCTCCCGGCCCCTTGCGTCAGTAGGAACGTGGACCCGCCGGCTACCCCGTGGCCCCAGTCGAGCCCTTGGGCGCCTTGTAGGAGGCGCAGTCCGGCACGACGTAGCCGTCCCTGCATTCAGTGCGGCTCTGCCACTTCTTCTTGAATTCTTCGACGAACTTGCTCAGGGCCTTCTGTGAGTTGGTGGTGGTGATCTCGGTCGATATCTCGGATTCCAAACTCGACAGCGGCTCACTGACCGCCGGGAGAATCTTCGTGACTTCGAAGACGTAGTAGCCGAACGGGGTCTTGATCGGCCCCAGCAAAGTGTTCGTCTTGGCGGCGAACACGGCTTCACTGAGCGCCTTCTCCTCCTCGCCCTTGACGACTTCGTTGAGCACGCCACCGTGATCCTTGCTGAGCGGATCAATCGAGACCGCCTTGGAAACCGTCGCGAAGCTTGCGCCTCCCGCGATTTCTGCCTTGGCCGACGCAGCAGCGCTTTCAGTCTTCGTCAGGATGAGCTTCAGGTTGCGGCGTTCAGGATGGCCAAACTGGCTTTCGTGTTCGTGGAAGTACTTTTCGATTTCGGACTTCGAAGGCTTCTTCTTGGCTTCCTTGGTGACCTTTTCCTGGATCTTGCGCGCCAGGATCTGCAGCTTCACGCGCGAGAGCAGGTCTGCTTCGGTCTCGCCCGTGTGCGCGAGGAATTCCTGGTACGCCGATTCCTTCGGGAACTCCTCCTTCTTGAGCGTTTCAAACTGCTTGGTGATTTCGCTCGTCTTGGTGGTCACACCCTGTTCCGAAGCCTCGCTGAAGACCCACTGCGATGAGATCAGGAAGTCCAAGACCTCTTGCACGTACGCGTGGTACTCCTCTTCGCACTGGCTCTTGTAGAGCGCCGGGTTGGAAGTCTTCTTGCCCTTGGCAGCACTCGCGGCCGCGCTTTCCTGGTGAGCGATGCAGGTCTTGTATTCCGGCGGGTCCGGAACGGGCACCTTTTCCTTGTTGGTGGTGGGCGAGCTGCCCTGCGCCGCCACTTCCATCCAGTGCTGGAATGTGGTCT
>CAJCHW010000081.1 GCA_903970125.1 Chlamydiota bacterium | reverse complement strand
CGGAGCCAGCGGCTCGCGGAGCTGTCCTCGGTCGGTGCGGAGACGTGCATATGTCTGCGCTCAGAGCTTGCCGACACCACCATCCTTGAGCACGACGGCGATGTCTAACCGGCAGCCGCCCGACCTCTGGTTTGAGATGGTAACCGACCTGGCGTGCGAGAGCAGCCTCGACGGTCACCTGACGCGCGTTAACGGATCTTGGGAGCGGTGTATGGGGTACTCCGCCGATGAGCTCATGGGACGGCCGTATCTGCAGTTCATCCACATCGAGGATCGCAGACGGACCGCGGCCGCCGCCAGGACACTGGCCCGAGCACCCACCGACATCGTGAACTTCGAAAACCGCTTCCAAACAAAGGATGGCGACTGGCGCTGGCTTTTGTGGAGCGCTCGCTCAGAGGGCAGCGCGATCTACGCGATCGCAAAAGACATCACTGACAGAAAGCTACGAGAGGACACCCTGGAGGAGCTGCTCGCGCGCGTTGAATCAATCGCGCGCACCGATGAGTTGACCGGCCTGGCCAACCGCCGCGCGCTGGACGAGGAACTGGACTGCGAGCTCAATCGCGCCGCTCGGGTGGGGTACGAGGTATCGGTGGCGATCCTTGACATCGACAACTTCAAGGCCTACAACGACCGCCACGGGCACTCCGCTGGCGACGTGCTGTTGCGCGAGGCCGCTGCGGCCTGGCGTATGGCGATCCGCGCAGTTGACTTCATCGCGCGCTACGGCGGCGAGGAGTTCGTGGTGATCCTTCCCGCGTGCTCACGGCCGAGCGCTGCCGACGTGATCCAGCGGCTCCGCGCCGCGATGCCCAACGATCAGACCGTGTCCGGCGGCATCGCGTCATGGAACCGATCCGAGTCCGGCGAGGCGCTCTTGATTCGGGCAGACCAGGCTCTGTATGCATCCAAACGCGCCGGACGCAACTGCCTGATAGAGGCCGACGCAAATGGGCGCATGCACCACGACGGCTTTCTTGTCAATGCCGAGGGCGAGTTGGACGCGACCCGACGTGGTCTGCGCCGCTAAACCAAGCACGCGACCAGCCGTTGCCAGAGCACGCTCGATCCGAGACGTGTGCTGACGCCACCGACAAGTCGATACTTGAGGCTAGCGCGAGGCGCACCGGCGCGTGTGTCAGTACGCAGACTCGCGCCGCGGTACCGAGCGGGCATTGCTCAGCTCAGCACGACCGAGTCGCTCGCTCTCAATGCCAGCTTTGCAGTGGTGCTTGCGATTGTTGCGCTAACTGCAGCTAACGCCTTTGTTGGCCTCGGCGGCGCGGAACTACGGCTGCTTATTCGTGAATGGCTGTCTGTCGTCGTTTACGCGCTTGTCGCAGGCATCGTTGCGCTTCGCGCCCTTCGCGGCGAGACGCAGCGCCGGTCCTGGGCGCTGTTCGCCGCCGGGCTTACGTTCTATGCCCTGGGCAACCTTCTGTGGTCGGCCTGGATCGGACAGGAGCAAAATCCGTCGATCCCGTCAATCTGCGACGGACTGTGGTTGTCGCTCTACCCGCTGAGCTACGCCGGCATCGTCGGATTTGCCCGCCTTCGCGATCAACGCAGCCTTCCTGCAGGGGTGTGGCTCGACGGCGTCATTGCCGGAGGCGGTATCGCCGCACTCGGTGCGGCGCTCGTTTTCGGCCCGATTTTGGCGTCTGCAACGGGCCGTGCGACCGCGGTGGCGACGGAGCTTGCGTATCCGATCGCCGATCTTCTGCTTGCCGCGCTGGTGGTCGGGGTGCTGGCTCTTCGAGGTTGGCGCATCGATCGCACCTGGGCGCTACTCGGTGGGGGTTTTCTTCTGCTTGCAGTCGCCGATTGCATGTACGCAGCGCAGGTGGCCGACGGCGCCAGCCAGGCGAGCCCGATCACCGATCTCTTCTACCTGCTTGCGGTCGCCCTGCTCGCGCTTTCAGCCTGGCAAACGGACGCGGGCGGACCATCGGACCGAATCTCAAGCTGGTCGGTCCTCTCTGTGCCCGCAGGGTTCACGGTCCTAGCACTGGGAGTGCTGCTCTACGACCACATACACCGGGTTAACCAGTTGGCGTTCGGACTTGCGACCGTAACTTTGGTTGCTGCCGCTGCCCGCTTGGTGTTGGCATTCCGCGATATACGCGGCCTCGCCGAAGCGCGCCGCTTGGCCGCGACAGACGACCTCACCAGCCTTCCCAACCGGCGGGATTTCATGCGGCGCGCGGGAAACGCTATCGACGCAGGCGATTTGAGCGGCGAAAGCGTGTCGGTGCTCGTGTTAGACCTCGACAATTTCAAGGAGCTCAACGACACCCTTGGTCACGGTGCCGGCGACGAATTGCTGCGCATGGTCGGACCACGGCTGAAAGTGGTGCTGCGTGCCACTGACACGCTGGCCCGCCTGGGCGGTGACGAGTTTGCGATTCTGCTTAACCCACAGCCTGACGAGAAGGGGACGGCGCGGGTCGCAGAACACATTCGGGACGCGCTGCTTTCGCCGTTCGCCGTAGGCGGGCTCGCAGTACGCCTGACCGCGAGCGTGGGTATCGCGTCGTTTCCTGAGCACGCTCAGAGCCTCGGCGATCTGCTCAAGTGTGCAGACGTCGCGATGTACGATGCTAAGGCAACTCACAGCGGCCACGCGTTTTACGCGCGCGAGCGCGACACCTACTCACGCGAGCGGCTCGGCCTCGCAGCTGAGCTGGCTGCGGCTCTCGACCAAGATAGAATCGAGGTCCACTTCCAGCCAATCGCCGATGCGTGTTCGGGGCGAATCCTGGCGGCGGAGGCACTCGTGCGCATGCGCCGCACCGACGGCACGTTGGTTGCCCCATTGACGTTTCTCGCCGCCGCCGAGCAGGGAGGATTATCGCGCACACTTACGCGCAGGGTGCTCGAGCTTTCCCTCGATCAGCTCGCGAGCTGGCGAACGGCGGGATACGATGTGCACGTCGCGGTTAACACAACTGTGCCGGACCTGCTCGACGTCAATTTTCCGCGCGAAGTCATTGAAGCTCTCGGTGTGCGGGAACTACCGCCGGACGCGCTGGCGCTTGAGATTACTGAGACCTCGATCCTTTCTGATCCAGACCGCATCGGGACTGTGCTGGCGCAGTTCAGCGAGCTCGGCGTCCCGCTTTCGCTGGACGACTTTGGTACCGGATACTCGTCGCTGACGCATTTGAAGTCGCTGCCGATCGGCGAGGTAAAGATCGACCGCTCGTTTATCACCCACCTGTGTGCCGACGAGACCGATGCAGCGATTGTCAAGGGAACGATTCAGCTAGCGCACGCGCTCGGGACAACGGTCTTGGCCGAGGGGGTTGAGGACGACGCCACCTTGACAACACTCAAGCAGCTGGAGTGCGACCGCATCCAGGGCTTCCTGCTCAGCCGACCGTTGCCCGCGCAAGAGATCGAGCCACTGCTGGACGCGCAGCTGGTGCAATCCAGCCGGCGTTCGGCCGCCTATCAAGCTCAAGTGTGAACTCAGCGGCCAAATGCGCCCTCCGCGACACTTCCTTCGCAGCCTCGTAATTGGCGCAGTGCGGCGATTACGTGGCGACAAAGAAAGTGCAGATACGGCCGTTGACCCATTGCGGACCTCGCACGCACGGTCGATAAACTGAACATGGGAGGCCGCAATGCAATCAAGATCAACGCTGCCCCCGTGGCGCCTGAGCCCTCGGAGCTGTCAGCGGCGCCGACTCGCTTGGAGGTCGCGAAGACTTCCGTCGTGGCCCCCAAAACGGCACAACGTCAGCCATCGAAACCAGTGGGTCCGAAATCCTCGCGAGCAAAGAGTCACGCTGAAGCGCAGGTCGGCAAAGGCGACAGCTGGCTGATCGGCGACAGCGAGGTGGTGGAAATGATCCGCGCCTTTGACTGGTCCAGCACGGAGCTCGGCTCGCTACAAAACTGGCCTTGGCGTCTAAGCGCCACTGTGTCGGTCACGCTGACGTCGGCGTTTCCGATTAATGTCATCTGGGGCGACGGCGCGGTACAGGTTTGGAACGACGCGTACGCCAAACTTTGCGGCGCCAAGCATCCCGGCATGTTCGGAAGTGACTACCGGGAGTGTTGGGCAACGGCATGGCCGGCGATTGGCCCCGCGTTCGATGAAGCACGCGACGGACGCACGGTATTCCTCGAGAACCAGCCGATGCTGCTCGATCGCCACGGCTATCTCGAGGAAACGTGGTTCACGATGTCGCTCAGCCCGATTCGCGACGGTCACGGGGAAATATTGGGGCTATTGCTTCCGGTGACTGAGACTTCAGCGCAGGTGCTGTCCGCCCGACGCATGCGTGTCTTGCGGGACCTGCCGACTCGCGTCAGCACCGCAACCACGGTTGGCGATGCCATCTCGGGCACAACACAGGTGCTTGGTGAGAACCCGCTCGATGTCCCACTTGCGCTTTTGTACATGTGCGACGATGAAAGTGGACAGGCATGCCTGCGTGGCCACACTGAGGTTGACCGCGCGACCACAATCGCCCAGCCTGCGCTGCAGCTCGACGGCGACTCGTTCGTGGCCCGCGTACTTCGCGACCAGACACCGGTTCTGATCAAGGATCTCCAAGCACGGTGCGGCCCGGTGCATGCTGGTAGCGACGGGGAGCCCTTACAACGGCTGATGGCGTTCCCTATAACGACGCCCGGCGCTGATCGGGCAATCGGCGCGCTCGTACTTGGCGTTAGCAATCGACTCCCATTCGACGAGACATATCGCAACTTCCTGGACCTCGTCGCCCAGAGCATCGTTGGCTCAGTGGTGGTCGCTCTGGCCCGCGAGCAGGAAAAAGCTCGGACCGACGGCCTCGTCGAACTCGCCGATGCAAAAAACGAGTTCTTTGCAAACGTATCGCACGAGTTTCGCACGCCGCTGACGCTTATGCTCGGCCCATTGGAAAGCGAGCTTGCGGAGCCGGACCTGCAGGCGGGTACGCGGGAACGCTTGTCGATGGTCCACCGCAACGGGCTGCGGTTGATGGATCTGGTCAATTCGCTGCTGAGTTTCTCTCGCGGCGAGGCGACACCGGCCGAGCCCAGTGTTCGGCCCACCGATCTCACGTTGTTCACGACCGAACTTGCCAGCCTGTTCCGGGACACAGTCGAGTCAGCCGGGCTAGCGCTGACGGTGGCCTGCGATACACTCCCGGAGCCCGTCTTCATCGACCGAGCGATGTGGGAGAAGATTGTTCTGAACCTTCTCTCCAACGCCTTTAAGTATACCTTCGAGGGCGAGATCGCGGTCGAGCTGCGCTGGCGCAAGGAGCACGCTGAACTGGTCGTCAGGGACACCGGCATCGGCATCCCGGCCGATCAGTTGCCGTACCTCTTCGACCGCTTTCACCGTGTCAAAAACACGCGCACGCGCTCTATTGAGGGAACGGGAATCGGGCTGGCACTCGTCCACGAGTTCGTCACGCGCCACGGTGGCCAGGTTACGGTGGACAGCGACGAGGGCCGCGGCACTATGTTCGTGGTCACCGTTCCCAAGGGCAGCGCACGGCTCGCCGGCGAGCCACCGGACCAGGCGTGCGGGGAGGCGAACGCGAGCGATCTCGCGTTCGCCCAGATTGCCGAAGCCACCCGCTGGGGCCTGACGGACAATGTTCCGCCAAGCGACGACGAGCGTGGGAATGCTGACGCCTGGGTCGGCCCCGGCGGTCGCCCGCGCGTGCTCCTGGCCGACGATAACGCTGACATGCTTCGCCATGTCACGGGTATTCTAGAGTCCACGTTCGAAGTGGTTGCGGTTACCGACGGAGCGCTAGCGCTTGAGGCGGCGCTCGCCAATAGACCCGACTTGGTGATCACCGATGTGATGATGCCGCAGCTCGACGGGTTTGCCCTGCTCGCGGCGATGCGCAGCGACGAGCGAACACGCACGATCCCGGTCATCATGCTTTCGGCGCGTGCCGGGGAGGCGGCCTCGATTGACGGCATTGACGCGGGCGTGGACGACTACATCGTGAAACCCTTTTCGCCGCGCGAGTTGGTCGCGCGCGTATCCCGTAGTCTCGCACTTGCGAAGCTGCGCAGTGAGTGTGAGCAGCAGCTGGCAAAGACCAACAATGAACTCGTGCAAACCGTCGCTCGCCTCGCGTCGGACGTGCGGACCGACCCACTGACGGGCCTGTCAAACCGGCGAGCCTGGGACGAGGGATTGGTCCGAGCGCTTGCGGGCGCGGCCCGGACTGGCAGTCCCCTGTGCCTGGCCTTGCTCGACCTCGACGGTCTCAAGGCCTACAACGATGCGCACGGTCACCAGGCCGGAGATGCACTTTTGAAGGACGCGGGCGCTGCGTGGAAGCTGGCGCTGCGCGCCACCGACGATGTTGCGCGGATCGGGGGAGACGAGTTTGCCGTACTGATGCCGGACTGCACAATCGAGCAGGCGGCGCGGGTGATCGCGCGCGTCCGCGCGGCGACGCCGTACGACCAGGCGTGCTCGGCAGGCATCGTCTGCTGGGATGGAGCCGAGACTTTGGCGGCGCTGATCGGTAGAGCCGATGCGGCGCTCTACGGTGCCAAGGGGACCGCGTCGACGCGGTCCGTTGATCACGCGACCCGATAGCATCCGCATCAGCGGGTGACGACAGTGGCTAGCCTCAGACAGCCACCGGTAAAAGCACCCGCACGAGCGTCCCGTGGCCGGGGGCGCTCTCGACTTCCAAGCGGCCTCCCAGCGCTGCCACGCGGTCGTCCAGTCCGCCCAGGCCGGTGTTGGGGCCCGTGCGCGCGCCACCTACCCCGTCATCGCGAATCTCGACCCGCAGCACCGCGCCCTCGATCCGCGCCGTCACCTCGGCACGGTCGGCGCCGGCGTGCTTGGCGACATTGGTGAGTGCCTCGCTGATGACGAAGTATGCGCTCGCCTCGACCGGTGCCGGCAGGCGTTCCGAAGTCACGTCGAGCGTAACTGGCAGCGAAAGCCGCGACACCAATGCCAGCGCGCCGGCTCGCAGGCCACCACTGGTGAGCACCGCCGGTAGGATGCCGTGTGCCAGTTCGCGCAGGTCGGAGTTGGCCTCTTCGGCGTGCCGCAGCGCCTCGGCCACCATCTGGGGGGCGTCCTGGTCGCCGTTGCGCTCTGCCCGCAGCGCGAGCTTGAGCGCGATCACGGCATGGACGAGATGCTGCTGAGCACCATCGTGCAGATCGCGCTCGATCCGCTGCCGCGCTTCATCGCCGGCGGTCACGATGCGCGCACGTGAGGCCGTGAGCTCGGCGCGCCCTTCAGCGTTGCCGATCGCTGTCGCCACGAGCTCCGTGAACGACCGCAGGCGCTCCTGCGTGTCGGCCGGAAGAGGCGCCCCGGCGGTCGTGACCGCAACCAAAAGACCCCAGAGGTGGGCGTCGACCCGGATCGGCACACCGACAGCCGCCTGTGCCTCGCGGTCGTGAGCAAGCCGGTCGATCGGCTTTACATCGTCGTCGTACGCGTCAACCCGAGCCGGCCTGCCGGTCTCAGCGACGATCGTGGTCACGTTGTGGCCCCCGAGTGGCATCCGCAGCCCAACGTCCAGCAGCAGCTTCTCCACGCCCCAGGCACCGAGCACGGCCGCCGTGTTGTCGGATTCGTAGCGGCACAGGTGGATCGACGCTACGGCGAGCAGGCGCCCGGCCTCCTCGGTAACCGCAGCACACAGCTGGTCCTGAGGAACAGCTTGTGCGACCAGCGTGGCGACTCGCCGCAGCGCGGCCTGCTCCTCGACCAGGCGCGTCAAGGCGGCGCGGGTCTCGGCGTTCGCGATCGCCGTGGCAACCAGCTCGCTGAGGGCCACAAGGCACTGCTCGGCGTCCACGGACAACGCGGTCTCAGCCATCGAGGTTGCGGCCATGACCCCCCAGAGCTCGCCATCGACGAAAATCGGCGTCGCTACACCGGAGGCGGTGCCGGCCTCGCGCGACAATCGCCCAATCTGCCCCGATGCGTCCTCGTAGCTGTACATCCGCGCCGGGGAGCCGGTCTCGGCCACAAGCGTGGCGAGGTTGTTACCACCGAGTCGCCGGGCGCCGGCGAACTCGGTTGCCCCACCGGCCACGCGCCAATCGATCAGGAACGTCACCTTGCCGTCGGGCTCGTATCGGCCCACCACCGCCGACTCGGCGCCAAGCGACTGCCACAGCGGCTCCAGCAGCGCCTTGAGATCAACGTCGAGGAGCCCTGACGTCTGCCAGCGCGAGCGCGCGCCGACCCCGAACTCCGGCGGCTCAAAGGTCATCCGCGTGCACCACGCGGCGCGCGCGCCAGCATTGAAATCGATGCTAGCAATCGGCCCGGCGCGATCATTTCGGCCGCGAGCTGTCAAGCGACTAGAGTAGGGGCACCTGCCCGCTGGGTCCTCTACGGCCCGCTCTCCATCCTCCGCGCAGGAGCACGCACCTGAGAGCGCCGGACTGGAGTTCGAGTATGGTCGCCGTCGGTTGTCGTTTATCCCATGAGCCGCTGCGGCGGCTGCTAACGTCATCGTCGCGGCAGCGTGCCCATGCATTAAGCGGGTGGCGCAGGCGGCATTCTCTGCATCCTGGATGCGGGCGGGTTCTGGGGCCCTGCTCGGTTCGTTGCGACCAACGTTGCACGCGAACATGGCCGAGTACGCAGACACTCCCCCACACCTCGCTCCGAACGACGCCTTCGATCATGTGGAGCTGATGGAGCTCGCCGACCGCCGGACCGGTGGCGAGCTCAATGCCGCCGTCACGAGCGCACTCGTCGGGATCCAGAGCGCGTATCTCGGCCGCGGGCCAAGCACAGCGTCGACGTTCCATTACAACAATGTGCTCGTAACGCTGATGACCGACGTCCTGACGAAGGCCGAGCGAGATCTCGCTCTCGCCAATGAGGGTGACGCCGTGATCAACGTACGCCAGCTCTTCCAGAAGGCAATGCAGGCGGACTTCAAAGCGGCCGTCGAGCGACTTACCGGGCGTGAGGTGACGGCGATCATGACGGGCAACCACCTCGACCCCGACATCGCCGCGGCGATCTTCGTGCTCGACTCCCCGATCTAGCATTCGCGCCAAACTCCGGGCGCTGCGATCTCGGGCATCCGTGCAAGCCCGCAACGGCGGTCGGGGTTTGCCCCGACGACAGCGGTCAGGAGCCGCAGTAGGTTGCCCTCATGAGTCGTCTCGACCGCAAGCGCCTGTCGAGGGAAGTCGCAACGCGCATGGGACCAAGCGTCGGCCCAAGCGCCTCGGCGCCGGCGCCCGGGACGTACCTGACTGACGGCTCGGCGCTCTTCTGTGTGCGCCGGGCACGCCCCGCCGAGCGCGGCGACCAACTGGTCGTGGAGCTTGAGGACTGCCAGACGTTGGACCTCTACGCGTACCCGGCGAGCAAACTCGCAGTGCAAGGGCTGCGGACCGTCACGCCATTAACCCCGGTGCCGTGACTCGGCCGGCCGCGGCGAGAGCGTCGCGGCCGGCCGCCTCCGCCTGAGCCGTGGCGGCGGCGAAGCCGTCGCAGCGATCCAGTCAGCCGTAGAGGGCGACGCGGCGCCCCGCCGAAGCCCACGAGCGGGCTGACTATGCTCAGCGCGTGACTGCCGCGAGCACGCAAGCAGACCCAACCACGCACGCAGACCCAAGGTCCGCAGTCATCAGGACGGTTGGGCTGACGAAGATCTACGCCGGCACAGACTTCGCGGCCGTTGACAGCCTCGATCTGAGCGTGCAAGCGGGTGAGATCTTCGGCCTGCTCGGTCCCAACGGCGCCGGCAAGACGACCACCGCGGGCATGCTCACCACGCGCGTGGTGCCCACGTCGGGTTCGGCCTACGTGGGTCCCGTCGATGTGGTCACCCAGCCCGCGCTCGCCAAGCAGCTGATCGGGATCGTCTCCCAGCAGAACACGCTTGATCGGCAGCTGACTGTGTGGGAGAACCTCTACTTCCACGGGCGCCTCTTCGGCATCGCCGCGAGCGAGTCGCGGCGCATCGCCGACGAGCTGCTGGACCAATTTCAGCTGGCGAAATGGGCCAAGGCGTCCGTATACGCCCTGTCCGGGGGGATGGCGCAGCGGCTGATGATGGCCCGAGCGATCTTCCACAGACCCGCGGTGCTGTTCTTGGACGAGCCCACCGCCGGTCTTGATCCCCAGAGTCGCCTGGCGCTGTGGGAGCTGCTCGGGCAGCTCAACGGCGAAGGCCAGACGGTGCTGTTGACCACGCACTACATGGAGGAGGCCGACCATCTGTGCGACCGTGTCGCGATCATGGACCACGGCAAGATCCTTGCCCTGGACACGCCTGCTGCGCTCAAACGGATGGTGGGCGCCGACACGGTCGTGACGGTCAAAGCGAACGGCGACCCGGGCGCGCTGGCCGAGGTGCTCGCGGCCGAGCTCGGCGGTGTCACCCATTGGCGCGTGATCGATGGCAGCGTCGAGCTCCAGGTCGCGGGCGTTGCACGGCTGGTACCGCGTGTTGTGGACGCAGCCGAGGCAGGCGGGTTTGAGGTCGCCGACCTTTCGGTCTCCGAGCCCAGTCTGGAGACGGTCTTCATCAGCCTGACCGGCAAGGAGCTGCGCGAGTGATGCCCGCGACTGGAAACCCGATTGCGATCACGCCAACGCGTTCGACGTTTGCGGCCAGCCGCACGGCCCTGGGCGCCTTGGTGCTGCGCGACCTCGTCGTACTGCGCAAGAACTTCGGCGAATTCGTCGTGCGCGTGCTGATCCAGCCGCTGCTTTTGGTCTTCGTCTTCCTGTATGTGTTCCCATCGATCGGTCAGGGGGTCGGGGGAGGCGCTGGCCACGGCTCGGAGTCGGCGTTTGCGACAGTGCTTGTTCCGGGCGTGGTCGCGATCTCAATCATGTTCCAGGGCATCCAGGCGGTGGCGCTGCAGCTCTCGACTGAGTTCGGCTACACGCGCGAGATCGAGGACCGCGCGCAGGCGCCATGCCCGATCTGGCTGGTGGCCTTATCGAAGGTGCTTTCTGGAGCGGTGCAGGGGTTGCTTGCCGCCCTGATCGTGTTCCCCATCGCCGACGTGGTGCACGCCTCCAGCGTGCACGTGCACCTGTCGCCCCACTGGGCGGTGTTGCTGACGTTGATCCCGTTGGCGTGCGTGACGATGTCCGCGCTGGGGCTGCTTTTGGGCTCAGCGTTTGAGCCGCGAAACATCGGGCTCATGTTCGGCTTCGTCGTATTGCCGCTGACATTCCTGGGCGGCACGTACTACCAGTGGACGCGCCTTGGCGCAGTCCGGATCGGCTCCGTGCACTGGTTACAGATCGTCGTGCTCGTCAATCCCCTGATCTATGTAGCGGAGGGCATGCGCGCGGGCTTGACACCGATCGCGCACATGCACCTGTACATCGTCTATCCCGTGCTTGTGGGCTTCTGCATCGCGTTCCTTGCGCTCGGCCTGCGCAAGTTCCGTGGCCGCGTGCTCGCCTGAGAAGCTCCCCGCTGTGGCCGTGCAGGCTCGCGCCGGGCAGGCTCCTTAGCCTCGACGTAGCGCAGCGCCACCGGTCCAACCTTGATCACGTCCCCGTCGCGCAACTCGGCTTCGTCGATGCGGCGGCCGTTGAGGAACGTGCCATTGGTGCTGCGATCGTCGATCAGGCGAACACGTCCGGCGGCCTTGACGATGATCGCGTGGCGACGTGAGACACGATGATCGTCGAGCCGGAGTGTGCTCGCCAGTCCTCGCCCGATATGCGTTATCTCGGCCTGGAGTCTCACGAGGCTCTCAGGGGCTCCGTCGAGCACCACGTAGGCCCCGGGAGTGGCGCGCTGTGCTGGGACCGCGCGTGAGCGCAACTTCCAGTCAAGCAAGGCATCCGCTGCGGCAATCGGCTCGCGCGAGGTATCGATCGCCTCAGTCGGTCGCTCGTGTGCCGCCTCGGAGATCCGTTGCGGGGCCTGGGTAGTGGTGGTTGCAATGCTCATGCTCCCATTTGACGACACCCCCATAAAGCGGTCCTGAAGGTCGCCGAAGAAAACCCTGAGCATGCGCGCGGTGACCGTTGCGCGCACCGCCCGGCACGTGTGCCGAACCGGCTCCACGCGTAGTTTGCCCCGCTGTCGTGCGGTGCGCTGCGGTGCGTCGGTCGTGGGCGCCACTGCGAAGCTGGGTAGAGGAAGGCCACTGTGCAAGCGGGCAACGAGATCCTCAAATGCGATCGCTGCGGCGACGTCATCGGCGTCATCGACGTCTCCACCCAGCCGCTCAGTCCAAGCTCGGGGACAAGCCAGCACGCCTAAAGCGAACACGAGCGCGAAGCGACCAGCGAACCCGCCCGCAAGCGCGGGCAACGGCGCGGTCGCGCCGACGGTGGCCGGAGCGCCCTTCGTTCCCGCCGAGGCGCACGCGGAGCTGCTGGCGCTGAAGTCGCGGGGGGCGTTTGTATGCACCCGCCTCGACGGCGACATCCTCCCTGGGACGGCTTCCGGCGCGGGTTTCTACTCAAGCGACACTCGCCATCTCTCTGAGCTGGTGCTGACGATTGGTGGTGTGGCGCCCGTGCTGTTGTCGAGCGCGATGGAATCCGGGCACCACGCCGTCATCAACGCCACCAATCCCTGGCTGCGCAAGGGCAACTGTGATTGGGCGCCGCAGGACACGCTCAACGTCCGCCGGACTCTGCTGATCGACGAGCGCCTCTTCTACCAGGTGCGGGTGCGGAGCTTCAGCCGCGAGCGTCTGCAGACGACCGTGGCGCTCTCACTGGCCGCCGACTTCGCGGACGTCTTCGAGGTGCGAGGCACAGAGCGCATTACGCGCGGGCACATCTTGGCCGCCGAGCGCGACGGCGACACACTGCGCTTCGCCTACCTCGGCTCCGATCTCGCCCGCCGCGAGACGCTGGTGGCACTCGACCCGCTGCCGGCGCGCATCGTGCTCGACGGCCAGCGCGCAACGCTCGGCTGGGACATCGATCTGGAGCCGCACGACGCGGTGCTCCTGGAGATGGTGTTTGAGCCGCGCTCGGTGGCAGGTTCACGGAGCCGCGGCCCCAACCCGCGGCGCAAAGGAGCCAGCGCGCCCATCGCACCATCGCAAGCGTCTGCGTTGCAGAGCAGCACGCGCCGGCTTGAGCGCGACGACGCCAAATGGGACCGTGCATGCGCGGGCATCGGCAGCGACAACGCCCTCTTTGACCGCTTTTTGGCAGCCTCGAGCCGCGACCTGCACGCGCTGATGATGCCCGCCGGGGGTGGCCAACTGCCGGCAGCGGGGATCCCCTGGTTCGTCGCCGCCTTCGGCCGGGACTCGCTGGTGACGGCACTTGAGATGCTCATGCTCAATCCGGATGTGGCGCGCGGGACGTTGCAGGTACTGGCAAGCATGCAGGCGGGCTCTGACGACGCCTGGCGCGACGCCGAGCCGGGCAAGATCCCGCACGAGTTGCGCGTGGGCGAGCTGGCGCGCCTGCACCAGATCCCCCACACCCCCTACTACGGCACCATCGACGCCACACCGCTGTTTTTGATGCTCGCGGGCCATTACTACGCGTGGACCAAGGATCTCGACACACTCGCCGCACTGCGGCCGGCGCTCGACGCGGCGCTGGGCTGGATCGACAACTTCGGTGATTGCGATGGCGATGGCTTTGTCGAGTACCAGCGCCGGTCTCCCGCGGGACTGCTCAACCAAGGTTGGAAGGACTCCGAGGACGCAATCCTTGACAGCGACGGGTCGCCAGCGCAAGGGCCGATCGCGCTCGTGGAGGTACAGGGCTACGTCTACGAAGCCAAGGTCCGGCTCGCCGACATCTTCGCGGCGCTGGGTGACAGCGACGCCGCCGAGCGGCTGCGCAGCCAGGCACACAAGCTGCGGGAGGACTTCAACGAGGCCTTCTGGGATCCGCAAGAGGACTACTTCGTGCTTGCCCTCGATGGACGCAAGCGGCAGGTGCGCACGGTCACGTCAAACCCCGGCCACTGCCTGTTCTGCGGAATCGTAAACAGCGACAAGGCGGCGCTTGTGGCCGAGCGCCTGATGGCCGACGACATGTACTCCGGCTGGGGGGTCAGGACACTGTCAAACTCGGTCAGGGCGTACAACCCGATGAGCTACCACAACGGCTCAGTGTGGCCGCACGACAACGCGATCATCGCCGCTGGCTTGAAGCGTTACGGCTTCCATGGGGCCGCCGAGCGCATCGCCGCAGCGCTTTTTGATGTCGCGGCGGGAGCGCGCGATTACCGCCTGCCGGAGCTTTTGTGCGGCTTTCAGCGCGGCGGATCGCGCCAACCGGTGGCCTACCCAGTCGCGTGCAGCCCTCAGGCTTGGGCAGCAGGCGCACCGTTTTTGCTCCTGCAGTCGCTTTTGGGAATCTGGGCCGATGCACCGGGGGCCACGCTCAGGGTTGACCAGCCGCACCTCCCGCAGTGGCTGACGAGCCTCGACATCCGCGACATCCGCATTGGTGACGCCCGCGTGAGCCTGTCGTTTCGCCGCACCTCGACCGGCCACACAGGGTTCTCCTTGCTTGAGCAGAAGGGGGACGTGCGCGTAACGATGTCGGCGTCGACGGGATAGCGGACGCTTTGAGCCGGGGCCGGTCAAACGGTGAGCAGTCCGCGCCCCAGCGCGTAGTGCACGAGTTCCGCGCGGGTTGCCAGCCCGAGCTTTGAGTGGATGTGCGCGCGGTGGGTCTCCACGGTTCGCGGCGAGAGCGCGAGCTTGTGCGCGATCTCCACGCTCGTATAGCCCAGCGTGGTGAACCGCAGCACTTCAAGCTCGCGGGCGGTCAGCGGATCCGCATCGATCCCATTGGCACTTGCGGCTACGAGGCGGTCGTCGGTGGCGGGGAAGGCAAGGCGGGCATTCTGGTCCATGAGTGCACGCTAGGCGCTCGCCGATCCGATGCCGGCCGGGTTAACCGCCGACCGGCTGTGGGAAAACACGTACCCGCGATTGTCGCTTGGGGGCCACTCACAGCTTTACTGGACCAACCAGAACTGTTACGATCGTGGCGTTGGGTGCGCACTCGCGGGCGTCGTAGACGACCTGGATTGGCGGCCTGGACAACTAAACATGGGCGCGAGCATCGACGACTTCGTTCGGCGCACCGCTGTGGCTCGGTAGCGGGTTGGAGTCGGTGGCTAAGCTGGTGCATGACGGTATCCACCCGCAGGGTGAGAGTGCGCGCGACTCTGAGCTTGAGCGCGCGCTTCGCACCCTCCGAGCCACCCAGGAGATCGCCGTTGCCCTCGGCGGCGAGACCGATCTCGAGCGCATCCTCGAGCTCGTGGTCAAGCGCGGGCGGGCGCTCGTAGAGGCGCGCGGCTTGGTGATCCTGCTGGTGGACGGCACAGCGCTGACGGCTGCCGCCAGCGCCGGCGAGGTTCAGGGCGTCAGCGCCGAGCCATTTGCGCTGGAGGGAACAGTGTTCGGCGAAGTGCTGCGGCGCGGCCAGTCTGAACGGGTGGCCGACATCAATGCGCGCCTGCGGATCTCACCGGATCGCCTCGGCGTACCCGGCGCCTCCTCGGCAATGCTCGTGCCGATGCTTTACAGGCGCAGGCCCGTAGGGCTCATGGTCGCCTTCGACCATGGCTCTGAGGATCGGTTCAGCAGTGACAACGAGCAGGCGCTGCAGGCGTTCGCCGCGAGTGCCGCGATTGCGGTCGCGGGCGCCAAGACGGTCGCATCTGAGCGGCTGCAGGCCACGCTTGCGGCAGCCGAGGAAGAGCGCCGGCGTTGGGCCAGGGAGCTGCACGACCAGACGCTTCAGGTCCTCGGCGGGCTGCGGCTGCAGCTGACCGCTGCGCGGCGAAAGGACGAGCTTGCGTCCTGGCAAGCGGCCGGCGACGAGGCGATCCAGCAGATTGAGTCAGAGATTCTGAATTTGCGCGCGATCATCACTGATCTGCGGCCGCCGGCGCTGGATGACATCGGCCTTGCCGCTGCAATCGCAGCGCTGGCCGAACACCACGAAAATGCGGACGGGCTATCGGTCAGTTGCACGCTCAGCCCGCCGGAACCTGTGCTCGGTTCGGAGCTTGAGACGACGCTCTATCGCCTCGTGCAGGAGGCCCTGGTCAACGTTGTCAAGCACGCCCAGGCCAATAGTGCGCATGTGGCGATCATCGCCGACCGCGACACCGTCACGGTCACGATCAGCGACGACGGCGTCGGCTTTGACCCTGCAGCAGCGTCGGACGGCTTTGGCTTGGGCGGCGTTCGCGAGCGCGTGGCGCTGGTCAACGGCAAGCTCACGATCGACTCCGGCGACCGGGGAACAACCCTCACCGTGACGGTCCCGCTCGCCGCCGCACCGGCTGAGGCAAGCTGACGCCGCTCATCGCGCCGCCGCGCGAGTCCGTCACCGTAGTTTGCCACGCAGCCGGCAGCGGTTTTCCGTCCGCGCGCGGGCCAAACAACCGATGGCTCGCCACCACCGCGCCAGCTACGTTGGATCCGAGCGCAGCCAGCCAGCCCACGCGCACCTCCTCCGCCCGCGGGCTTACATGCGGCGCCTCGACGGCATGCCACGCCTCTCCCCCACGCCCCCGGCTTCGCGCCCGCGGGGCGTGGGGCCCCTTAAGCTTTCGATCGCCGTGCTTGCGCCGCCGTGGTTCGCGGTGCCTCCGCCCGCCTACGGCGG
>CAJCHW010000080.1 GCA_903970125.1 Chlamydiota bacterium | reverse complement strand
TCGTGCCCGTTGCGACCACCACCACCACCGCCACCAGCGCCAACACACCGACCGCCGCCAGCACGCGCCACCACAGGCGGGCGGTATCTCTGCGGGCGTTCACCCTGGCTGATGCTAGCGCGCGTCTATCCTGCCGGACGCACTCACGTTGGGCACCAGGGGGCTACTCCGCTACTCCGCTGCGGGCGCGCCACCGCACCACACATGCCGCTCTGGCGAGACACAGACAGCTAACCTTCACTAATGCCCGACGACGCCACAACGGTGCAGATCCCCGCAGGACACCTTGCAGAGACGGAGGTCGTCGGTGCGGCTCCGAGCTCGACCGGATCCTCCACGAACGGCGCCCCCGCAGGACCCGTCGGCGTCCACATGCGGCTGCTTCACGGCATGCGCCATCCCCAAAACTGGCTCCAGCTGATGCGCTTCTGCATCGTCGGTGCCAGCGGCTTTGCGATCAATCTGGTTGTTTACCGCATCGCCTACAAGCACCTCGGAATCGACTACCTGGCCGCGGCAGCCGGCGCGTGGATCATCGCCGCAGCCAGTAACTTCTACTGGAACCGACATTGGACGTTCAAGGCAGGAGAGGGTCTTGTCCATCATCAGGCGCTTCGCTTCCTAGTGGTTAGCCTCCTGGCACTGGCAATCGACCTGGTGGTCCTGAGCGTGCTTGTCCAAACCGGTGGTCTGGACAAGCTCGTGGCCCAAGTGCTCGCGCTGGCTGTCGCGACCCCGGCGAACTTCATCGGAAACAAGCTTTGGAGCTTTCGGCGGGACGTATACTCAGATGGCTCCCCTCCTCAGGAGAAGTGACTCGTGCAGGAGATGGTTATCTATGGCGTGAGCTTCGACATGGTTGGCAAGCAGCCGATCGTGCTGCTCAAGACGGTCGACGGCAACAAGTTCCTGCCCATATGGATCGGGCACCCCGAGGCTGCCTCGATCCTGATGAAGCTCCAGGGCGCCGACACCCCGAGGCCGATGACCCATGACCTGCTTTGCCACGTTCTGGGCGAGCTTGATGTCAAATGCACACAGGTAGCGGTCACAGAGCTGCGCGAGAATACGTTCTTCGCCTCGATCACGTTGCGCGTCAATGGCCGCGAGCTGGAGATCGACTCGCGCCCAAGTGACGCCATTGCCCTGGCGGTGCGCTCGGGCGCCCCGATCTTCGCCGCCGAGGAGGTCATAGCCGAGTCGGCGATCGAATTCGAGCACGAGGTCGAGGAGAGCGAGGAGGTCATCGAGAAGTTCAAGGAGTTTCTCGATGAGGTCTCCCCCGAGGACTTCGCTGCCGGCAACTCTTGACTGCTAACTTGCGACGCCCGCCTGCTCGCGCTGCGTAAAGGCGCTCGCGAGCAACAGCTCGACGAGCTCATCGAAGCCGATGCCTGCGGCATCCGCGGCCTGAGGCAACAGGCTTGTTTCGGTCATTCCCGGCACCACGTTGACCTCGATCACCAGCATCTGCGAGTCGTCTTCGGCGAGCATCAAGTCGACGCGCGCAAAGCCATGGCAACCGAGCAGACGGTAGGCGCGTAACGCCAACTCCTGCGCGCGCTCGGTCAGCGCGCCGTCCAACTCGGCGGGACAGACAAAGCGGGTGCGCCCGATCTGGTAACGCGCCTCGAAATCGTAGAAGTTCTTCTCGGCCGGCACCGCCTCAACAACTGGAAGGGCGCGCAACTCGGGAGCTTCGATGACCGACACCGCGAGGTCGCGGCCGGCTATATAGCGCTCGAGTATGACCTTGCGATCGTAGGAGAGGGCCCCCACGATTGCGCCTGGCAGCTCCTCGCTTGAGCGCGCGAACTTGACGCCCAGCGCCGACCCCTGCGTGGCCGGCTTGACAACCAGCGGAAAGCCAAGTTGCTCCTGAATGGCCGGCAGCGCGCTGGCCACATCCCAGAGCTTGATCGAGTGCTCCTGAAACGCGTGGAAGTGGGGCGTGGGAATCCTGGCCTGGCCCATCAGATGTTTGGCCAGCGCCTTGTCGGTGCAGCACATGCACGCGGCAGGCCGCGACCCCGTGTAGGGGATATCCATCGCCTCCAGCAGCGCCTGGATCGTGCCGTCCTCACCGTCGCGACCGTGGAGCGCGATAAACGCAACCTCCGGAGCGGCATCCTGCAGCGTGGGCACAAGCTCGGTGCCGACGTCGATGGGGACGACGTCGTAGCCCAGGCGCTCGAGCGCATCCTCGACCTGGGCGCCTGAACGCAGCGAGATCTGGCGCTCCAACGAGCGTCCGCCCTTGAGCACCGCCACGCGCGTGCTCATCGGCTGCTGCGCCGATGCGCGCTGGGCTTACGGGCCCTAGGCAACTCCACCACGTCAGCGAGGCCGCCCTGATCGTCCGCAGCCGGCTTGGCGGGAGCCGCTGCCGACCCGGCGCCGGTGCTCGTGGCGCCGGCGACACCTTTGGGGCGCCCCTTGTCGGCGGTCGCTGCGCCGCGCGTGCGCGACTTCGTCAGGGCTCCGAAGAGGCCCGTGTCGCCGCCCATTATCTCGCCAATGCGCCGTACACCCTCGCGAATGTCGGCTTCGGTCGAGCCGGCGAAGTTCAAACGCATCGAGCTTGAGCCGCCGTTTGAGTCCACGTACGCCGCGCGCCCGGGCACAAATGCAACGCTGTCGCGGCTGCGTGCGAGCAGGTCGGTGGTGTCGATGAACTCCGGCAACGTGGCCCAGATGAACAGGCCTCCTTGGGGGTGGGTCCACCTTGCAGTGCCACCAAAATGTTGCTCAAGCGCTTCGAACATGACATCGCGGCGCGTGCGGTAGAGCACCTTCAGCTGCTCGATGTAGTCACGCCAGGCTGGCGCTCCGCCGACGCCGCGCTCCTGGAAATAAGCGTTCACGAACAGCTGCGTGACCGACGACGAGCATAGGTCTGCACCCTGCTTGCCCAGATTGAGCTTCTCCAGCACCGGCCGGGGTGCCACTGCCCAGCCCAGCCGCACACCCGGGGAGAGGATCTTTGAGAACGTCCCCAGGTAGATCACGAAGTCCGACGCGCCACCGTGTCCCGTGGACGCGTCGAGTGAGTACAGCGTGGGTAGCGGCTCGCCCTCGTAACGCAGCAGTCCGTACGGGTTGTCCTCAAGCACAAGCAGCTCGCGCGCGCGCGCGAGCGCGACAAGCCGCTTGCGGCGCGCAAGCGACATCGTCACGCCCCCCGGGTTCTGGAAGTTGGGGATCGTGTAGATCAGCTTGGGCCGCCGGCCTTCGGACTCCAGTGCGTCGAGCACGTGCTCGAGCTCGTCGATCGGCATCCCGTCGTGATCAGTCTCGATCTGCACCACGTTGGCCTCATATGCCGAAAACGCAGGCACGGCACCGGGGTATGTAGGTGCCTCCGCCACGATCACGTCTCCAGGGTCGATCAGCGCTTTGCACACGAGGTCGATGACCTGCTGGCCCCCCGTGGTGACCATCACGTCCTCCGGTGCGACCAGGGTTTGCTCGGCGGCCATCACCTCGACGATGCATTCGCGCGCGACCTGCATCCCTTCGGTCGGTCCGTACTGGAGCGCCCGCGCGGTATCCGTGGCGGCGATCTTTGCCATCAGCTTCGCGAACAGCTCGGGCGAGAACGTGGAGGTATCAGGGAGGCCCCCGGCGAGCGAGATCACCTCGGGCCGCTCCGTGAGAGCGAACATGTCGCGCATCGCCGACGAGCGCATGCGCCGCGTGCGGGCCGCGAACAAGGCCTCGTAACGCTTCAGCTCGTGGGCGGTGTGACGGGTGCGCCCACGCTCGCTCGGCGTACCCCCCGCGGGCCGGTCTTCTATCGTCATGGCCCTTGCCACGGTAGCGCAGGACGCCATGAACGCTCCCAGGACGGTCTCCATGCAACGAAGCCTTCGCGCGCCTGAAGTGGCGGCCTAGCATGGCCGTTCCCAGCCACGCCAACGCGACCGCATCGAAGCTGATCGTGTGCGTCATCGACGCCATGGCTCCCGCGCCATTGGAGCGCGCTGTCAGCGACGGATCGGTGCCGACGCTTGCGGCTCTGATCGAGCGCGGACGATACGTCAACCAGTGTGCCGCCGCCTTTCCCTCAGTAACCCCCGTGTGTGCCGCTTCGATCATGACCGGGGTCGGCCCGGACAGGCACGGGATACCCGGGATGAACTGGTATGACCGCGCGTCGGCGCGCTACGTGGAGTACGGGTCAAGCCTGCGCGCGTCTCAGCGTTTCGGCATCGCCGGCCAGCTGACGGACACGGTCTACAACTTGAACCAGGTGCACCTCTCGCCCTCGGCGCTCACCGTCTTTGAGGCGCTCGATGACGCCGGGATCAGGACGGCTGGCACCACGTATCTCGTTTACCGCGGGCGCTATCGACACGAGCCCCGGCGCGATGGCTGGCTCACACGCCTCGCCTCGCCCTTTGCGCGTCACCCGGTATTGGGGCCACGCGAGTTTTTCTACGCCGACATCTTCGCCAGCCAACCGGCGCCGTGCAGCTCGATCCTGGGCATGCCAGGCATCCGCGACCGCCACTCCGGGTGTGTCGGTGAGTACCTGCTCGAACATGATCTCGCCGATTTTCTGTTGCTGTCGCTGCCCGACAACGATTGGTACTCCCACAAGCATGGACCCGACGCGCAGGTGCACTCGCTGGCCCGTGCCGACCTTCAGCTGGCGCGCGTCGCCGATGCCGTGGGCGGCCTTGACGCGTTGCTCGAAGACTTCGCTGTGGTCGTCCTGGGTGACCATGCCCACGCAGCCGTGGATACGAGCGTCGATCTCGTCGGCGCACTCTCAGAGCTTGGCGTGGCCGGCCCTCGCCAGCCCTCCGATGGCGCCGCGATCGCCGTGTGCCCGTCGCAGCGTGCCGCCATGGTCTACATGCTTGACCCGATGACGCGTGACTCGGTACGGCAGCGCGTCGTGGGAAGCGCCCTTGGCCTCGTCGGCGTTGACCTGGCCTGCTGGCTGGAGTTCGACGCACACGATCGGCCCGTCGCGGCCGCGGTCGCGGCCGCCTCCGGCGCGCAGCTGCGCTTTGCTCCCGGCGAGGACGTGCACGATCTGCGCGGGGGCGGCTGGAGCGTCGACGGCGAGATCGACGCGTTTGAGATGGTCGTGCGCGATGGCGTGGTGCATTCGCCGCGCTATCCCGACGGTTTCGCGCGTGTGTGGTCGGCGCTGATGTGCGAGCACGCGGGCGACGTGCTGCTGTCGGCCGCCTCCGGGTATGAGTTCTTGGATTGGGGCGGTCAGGCACATGGCGGCGGCGGCTCGCACGGCTCATTGGAAGCGCAGGACTCGCTGACGGGACTGATCATGTGCGGCGTCCAGCCCCCGGCATCCGAGCCCGGCCAGTGGGCGATTCGTGACGTCGCACCGATCGTCGCGAATCACTTCGGCATCGATCTGCCGAGCGTGCCGGCGGCCCAAGGCGCAGTCTGAGCGCCTACGCCGGCGCCGCGATCAGCAGTGGCAGGATCGCGTCCGCGCGCAGTCGTTGCGAGCTCTCGATCAGCACAGCCATCAGCCAGGGGTCGGCGGCGGCGGGCTCCAGGTGCGTGTGCATCTGCGTCACAAAGCCCGTGATCGCCTTGTCGCGGTCGACGCCGATGACGCCCGCACGAGCACCTGTCATACCCACGTCGGTGATGTACGCCGTGCCCCCGGGAAGCACGCGTGCGTCGGCTGTGGGTACATGGGTGTGGGTGCCCACAACCGCGGTCACGCGTCCGTCCAGATACCAGCCCATGGCCACTTTCTCGCTCGTGGCCTCTGCGTGGAAGTCGACGAGGATGTGCTCCACGTCGCCGAGCTCGCGCACCGCGCGGTCGACCTCGCTGAACGCCGGGTGCCCAGCCCTCAGAAACAGGTTGCCGGAGGCACTGACCACGCCGAGGCGGACTCCGCTTGCGCTCTCCACGATGCACGTGCCGCGACCCGGCTGGGTGTGGACGTAGTTGACCGGACGCAGCAGTCGGGGCTCGTTTTCGATGTACGGAATGATCTCGCGCCGGTGATAAGCGTGGTTGCCGAGGGTGATCGCGTCGATCCCTGCCGCAAACAGCTCCTCGGCTAGCTTCGGGGTGATCCCCAACCCGCCGGCGATGTTCTCGCCGTTGACCACCACGAAGGTCGGGTCGTGGCGCTCGCGCAGCTCAGGCAGCAGCCGCAGCAGTGCACGCCGGCCGGCGCCGCCGACGACGTCGCCGACAAAGAGGATCTTCGCCGCGGTTGGCCGGCGCGCGGTGGCCCCGTCGTCGACGGCAGGCTGCTCAGACACGGTAGTCGCCCCGCTCCCCTTTGGCCAGCAGGCGCAAGCTCCGACTGGCCCGACCGTCACACTCCGGCGATGGTGCAACAGCCATGAGCACCTTCGAGGCAAACGTGCCGCCGCCCGCTTCCGGCGGCTCAAGCGGTGGCTCCGCACAGCCGCCCGACGCGCCTGGGCCACCGGCAGATGACCGCGGTGGGCAGGGCCCCCTAGCGCGCACGCTCGTGCCACGCTGGCTGCAACTCGTGCTCGTTCCCATCGCGCTGCTGGGGACGTGGGTCGTGGTGCGTGCAGCGAGCAAGGTCGTGTTGATGTTCATCATTGCCGCGCTGATAGCGCTGATCCTCAACCCCGCGGTCGCGTTTTTGCAACGCTCAGGGGTGCGTCGCGGGTTGGCTGTGCTGGCCGTATACCTGGGATTCTTCGTGGCGGCTGTCGCGATCGGATACCTACTCGCCCACCCTATCGCGAGCCAGGCGCAGAAGTTTGCGCACAACGTGCCGCACATCGTTGACAAGGCCAACTCCGAGCTCGCCGAAGCCCAGCGCAGCCTGGACCGTGCGGGCTTTCACGTGCAGTTTGAATCGCAGGGCAAGACGGCCTTGCAAACGCTCGAGGACAAGGTCGTCAAAAGCTCCACCAGGATCGCTGAATTCGGTGGCCAGGTGCTGACCGAAGCGGCGTCGGCACTCTTTGACGTGGTGGTCGTGTTCGTGCTCTCGGTCTACATGCTCGTTTACGGAGAGCGCATTGGCCGCCTTGTCCGCGCCGTGATGCCTGGCGGCTCAGAGGGGCAGGCGAGCACCCACCGCAACGAGGACTACCCAACGCTCGTGCAGCGCGCGCTCACGCGTTACGTGGGCGGGCAGCTCTTGTTCAGCGTGCTCATGGGAACAACCACGGGCGTCGGGCTCTACATCTTCGGCGTGGTCGGCATCTTTCCCGACGGCCGCAAATTCGCGCTGGCTTTCGGCACCTTCTACGCGCTGATGGAGCTGGTGCCCTATCTGGGCCCGTTTCTGGGTGCTGCGCCGGCGGTACTCGTGGCGCTCTTCACCAAGCCCATCACTGCCGTCTGGGTAACGCTGTTGTTCGTGGTCCTTCAGCAACTGGAGGGTCACGTGGTGGCGCCGCAGATCTTTGGCCGCACGCTGCGGATAAACCCCTTGCTGGTGCTCTTTGCGCTGTTATTCGGGCTCCAGGTCCGCGGGGTCGTGGGTGCGCTGGTGGCGCTCCCCGTGCTCTCCGTAGTGCGCGAGACCGTCGTGTACCTGCGCCGGCATATCGCGCTCGAGCCTTGGGACAAGGCGCCGGGTCCATTGCTTTAGGCCCGATCCCGGGCTCTGCCGGCGGATCGACCCTATGCCTCGGGGTATCCTGAGGCCGTGGCTTTCCCGCACACCCGTATGCGTCGCATGCGCCGGACCGCCTCGCTGCGCGGGCTGGTGCGCGAGACCCAACTGGCTCCGGGTCGCCTCGTGGAGCCCATCTTTGTCTCGGAGGCCGCAGGCGCCACCGCAGCTGGTCGTGAACCGGTGGCGGCCATGCCCGGCGTCGACCGCGTTTCGGTCGCTGTTGCCGTTGAGCAGGCCCGGACGGCGGCGGATCTCGGCATCGCGGGGGTGCTGTTGTTCGGCGTGCCCACCGACAAGGACGCCGAAGGCTCGGGAGCGTGGGAGCCCGACGGAGTGGTGCAGCTGACCGTGGGAGCGATCAAGCAGGCCGTCCCGGAGCTTGTCGTGATGACCGACGTGTGTCTGTGCGAGTACACCGACCACGGCCACTGCGGTGTGCTCCGCAGCGACGGGGTGGTCGACAACGATGCGACCCTGGAACTGCTGGCGCGGGTCGCCTCAAGCCACGCCCGGGCGGGAGCCGACCTCGTGGCCCCGTCGGACATGATGGATGGGCGTGTGGGCGCGATTCGCGCTGAGCTTGACTCAGACGGTTACACCGATGTGGGCATCCTGGCGTACTCTGCCAAGTTCGCCTCCGCCTTTTATGGCCCGTTCCGTGAGGCTGCGGGCTCAACGCCGGCGTTCGGGGACAGGCGCTCCTACCAGCTGGATCCCGCCAACGGGCAGGAGGCGATCCGCGAGGCCTTGCTGGACGTCCAGGAGGGTGCCGACATGGTGATGGTCAAGCCGGCCCTCGCATACGGGGATCTGATCCACGCCATCAAGGACGCGACGGGACTGCCGGTGGCCGCGTATAACGTCAGCGGCGAGTATGCGATGGTCAAGGCCGCTGCCGCTGCCGGGTACCTCGACGAGCGCCAAGCGGTCACCGAGATCCTCACGAGCTTGCATCGTGCCGGCGCGGACCTCGTAATCTCCTATCACGCGGCAGACGCGGCCCGGTGGTTGGCCCAGTGAGCTCCTCTTCGACAAGAAATCCTCCAGCGACCGCAAAGCTGCGCAGCCGCCGCGACGGGTCCGCGATTCCGCTCGATGACGTAGATCGCAGGCTGCTGAACCTGATGCAGGGCGCGTTTCCACTGGCCAAGCGTCCGTATGCGGAGGTGGCGCGCGCGGCGGCTATCACCGAGGCCGAGACGCTCCTCCGCGTTCAGCGCATGCTCGATGGACGGATCATCCGGCAGGTGACTCCTATCTACGACACCCGCGCCCTGGGGTACGCGTCGATGCTTGTGGCGGCGAAGGTCGATGACGAGCAGCTGTGGAACGCCGCGAAGGTAGTGAACGCTCACCCGGGCGTGTCGCACAACTACCGACGCAACCACGACTTCAACATGTGGTTCACGATCGCGACACCTCCGGATTCGCCGCTGGGGTTGCAGGGCACGCTTGAGGTGCTGAAAGCCCAGACCGGCGCCGAGTCCATCCGGCAGTTGCCCACCCTGCAGCTCTTCAAGATCCGGATGGATCTGGAGATGGAGGGCGACACCAGGGCCCTCTCAGTGGAGGGCGAGGCACAGGCGCCCGCCGACCCCGACCCGGTCCCTTACGACGAGTTTGACATCGCTGTGATCGTCGCAACGCAGGGCGACATGCCTGTCGTCGCCGAACCCTACGAGCCCGCTGCACAGCGGCTGCGCGTGGACACCGAGGCGCTGCTGGAGCACATGCGCGGGATGCGCGAGCGCGCCCTGCTGCGGCGAGTCGCAGCGATCCTCTTTCACCGCCGCGCCGGTTTTTCAGCCAACGGCATGGGCGTGTGGAAAGTGCCCGAGGGGGAGGTCATGGAGCTTGGACCGCGCATGGCCGCGTTCCGGGGCGTCTCACACTGCTACCAGCGTCCCACCTACCAGGACTGGCCCTACTCGGTGTTCACCATGGCGCACGGGCGCTCGCGCGAGGAGTGCGACGCCATCCTTGACGCCATCGCCGAGTCGACAGGGATCCAGGACCGGGCCACGCTCTACTCCTCCACGGAGTACAAGAAGGTGCGCCTGCTCTACTTCACTGAGGATTACCGCGCGTGGGAACGCGAGCACGCCGGCGTCTGAACGCGTGAAGCACACCCGCTCGGCGGAGCTCTACCGACGTGCGCTGGAGCTGTTGCCGGGGGGCGTCAGCTCGCCGGTGCGCGCGATGCGCGCTATCGGCCGCGACCCTATCTTCATGGCCCGCGGCGAGGGCGGGGAACTCGAAGATGTCGACGGCAACCGCTATGTCGACTGGGTCTGCTCCTGGGGCCCTCTCATCGCCGGGCACTGTCACCCGGCAGTGCTTGCAGCAATCGCGGACGCGAGCGCGAACGGGACTAGCTTTGGGGCGCCGACGGTAGGCGAGGTGGAGCTTGCCGCCGAGATTGCCGCCCGCATGGAGGCGGTCGAGATGGTACGCCTGACATCGTCGGGCACAGAGGCGTCGATGACCGCGCTGCGCATGGCCCGTGCCGCCACCGGCCGAGAACGCGTGCTGAAGTTCGCCGGCGCCTACCACGGCCACGTCGACGGGCTGCTCGCGCAGGCGGGCTCCGGTTTGGCTACCCACGCGTTGCCGTCGAGCCCTGGTGTGCCCGCGGCGCTGACCGCCGCCACCGTGGTCGTGCCCTGGAACGATCCCGCCGCGGTTGTCGCTGCGAGTGAGCACTACGAACTGGCCGCAATCCTCGCGGAGCCCATCCCCGCGAATATGGGGCTCGTACCCGCCGACGCGGGCTTTCTGGAGCTCCTGCGTAAGCAGGCCGATATCACGGGCGCCGTACTCGTCCTAGACGAGGTCATCAGCGGGTTTCGCGTGGCCCGTGGCGGCGCGCAGCAGCGCACGGGCGTCGTGGGCGATCTGGTGGTGATGGGCAAGATCGTTGGTGGCGGACTGCCTGTCGGTGCCGTCGGCGGCCACCGCAGGCTGATGGAGACGTTGGCGCCCGCCGGGGACGTCTACCAGGCGGGAACGCTGTCGGGCAACCCTCTGGCCACTGCGGCCGGGCTGGCCACGCTCGGGCTGCTCGACGACGATGCCTACCGGCGCCTGGCGACGACCACCCAGCGGTTGGCAGACGGGCTCGTTGAGGCCGCCGCCGGCTATCCAGTCTGGATCGAGAGCCTTCCCGGCTTGCTCACAGTCTTCTTCAGTGAGCACCCTGTGCGAAACCTAGACGACTGTCAGGCCTGTGATCTGGAGGCCCACGCCGCTTGGTCTCGCTGTCTGCTCGACCACGGCGTCTACCTGCCGCCGTCGCAGTTTGAGGCCTGGTTTCCCTCCCTCGCTCACACCGAGGCACAGCTGGAGCTGACCGTCGATGCCGCTCGCCAAGCCTTCGATAGCCTCAAGCGATGACCTCGCTGCAGCGACTCGCCGAGCTGGCCCGCGCGCAGGGTGGGCTGTTGGCAGCAGTGGTGCGCGACGACTCGTTGCTTGGGGCCAACGGCGCGCCCGCCCATGGGCCAGCCCAGATCGCCTCGGCCGGCCCACGGGCGGAGGGCAACCGTGAGCGCTACGAGCTGCTCATGGAGGCGATCTACGAGGGCTACCTGCTGCATTACGCCGAGCCGCGCGTGGTCGACGGGGTGGCCGACGATCTCTGTCTGCTTGCCGGCGATCGCCTCTACGCACTTGGCCTATCGCTGCTTGTCGAGCTCGGCGACATCGACGCTGTCAGCGAGCTTGCAGATCTGATCACGATCAGCGCGCGCGCGCAGGAAGCCGATGACTTGGACATGGCCGAGGCGGCTTGGCTCGCCGGGGCTCGTTCGATCGGCTGGGGGCAGAGCGCATCGCATCGCATCGCCAAGGAGCTCGCCTTCGCGAACGCCCCCGAAGCGCTTGCGGCCATGCGCGCAAGCGCTTGCGCCTGAGCACACGCGACGCAAGCGCCAGGCTGCAAGCGCACTCGATATTGTTTGGCGCCGCGCCGGCCTCTGCCGGCCGGCGTCAGCGCTAATCAGGCCCAAGCGTTCACCGTGACGCACCGTT
>CAJCHW010000079.1 GCA_903970125.1 Chlamydiota bacterium | reverse complement strand
GAAGTGGCGGGGCTGGGTGGCACGATGCGCCTCGGCGCCGACCCGATCAAACTCCACGATGGCTCACGAGTGCGTGCCCTGTACGGTGGCGAAGCGGTCATCTACGAGCGCCATCGCCACCGTTATGAGGTCAACAACCTGCTGCGCAAGCGGCTGACCGAACCTGGCGACGGGCGGCCCGGGCTGCGCGTATCCGGTACCTCGCCCGATGAGCGCCTTGTCGAGGTCGTGGAGCTCGACGACCATCCCTTCTTTGTGGCCTCCCAATTTCACCCCGAGTTCAAGTCTCGCCCCGAGCGCCCGGCGGCGCTGTTCGCCGGCTTCATCGCCGCTGCGCTCGCGCGCGCCGGTGAGACATCGGTCGCCTTGCCCCGTGGCGATCACGCGCCAAGCGCTGCCACACAGGCGGGCACCCCATGAGCACCACGCCCGAGCTGAGCATGAACGTGACCGCGACCTTCTCGGTCCACGGTGACGATGAGGACCACGCCTATGCCGTCGTCGCCGAGCTGATCGACCAGCTCAACGCAGTGGCCAACCTGCCGGAGTGCGAGTGCGATCTGGATATAAGCGTCGAGCGGACGCACGCACACGCACAGGACGGTGGATGACCAGCGCCTGATCCTGGACTTCCTCGCCTATCTGGAGCTTGAGCGGGGGCTTTCGCGCAACACGCTCCAGGCCTACCGGTCGGACCTTCTGCAGCTGCACGGCTTTCTAGAGCAGCGTCAGGTGAGCCTTGCCGCGGCCAAGCACGGTGATCTGGCGGCGTTTCTCGATGGCATCGCCCCGCTGGTGGCTGCGTCGACGTTGCAGCGCAAGCTCGCGTGCATGCGCTCCTTCTATCGCCATCTGCGTCGCGAGGAGCTGCTGGACCATGACCCCACGGCCGAGTTGCGTGGGCCAAGACGGTCGGGCATTTTGCCCAAGGTGCTCTCGCGCGACGAGGTACTGCGGCTGTTGGCGGCGCCCAAGGGGACCGAGCCGCTCGCTCTGCGCGATCGCGCACTGCTTGAGTTGATGTACGCATGCGGCCTGCGTATCTCAGAGGTGGCGGGGCTGAGGCTCACAGACATCGACGCTCAAGCGCGTATGTTGCGGGCCCGTGGCAAGGGCCAAAAGGAACGCCTGGTGCCCGTGGGGCGCCAGGCGCTTGGGGCGCTCGCGGCATATGAGGCGCGCGGGCGGCCCGCGCTGGTGGGCATGCTTGCGGAGTCCCATCTGTTCGTCAACAGCCGCGGCCACGGACTCACGCGCCAGGGTCTCTACAAGATCATCCAGGGCCACGCTCAAAGCGCCGGCTTGTACGGCAAGATGGCACCGCACACACTGCGGCACACCTTCGCGACGCATCTGCTGGCCGGCGGCTGTGACCTGCGCTCGCTGCAGGAGCTGCTCGGGCACGCGGACCTCTCGACGACCCAGATCTACACTCACCTTTCCGCTGAGCGTCTGAAGGAGACCTACTTCCGCGCCCACCCGCGAGCTCTGCGTGCGAGCACCGCCGAGGATCGCCGGCCTGCCTCGCCGCGCCGACGGCGCGGGGGAACCGATCGTGCCAGAGCTTCCTGAGGTCGAGACGATCGTACGCCAGCTCGCCCCGCTCGTGGCGGGCAGGACGCTGGCTACCGTCGAGATCCTCGACGGGCGCTGGTCTGCTCCGCTGCCACCTGTCGCGCTTGCCAAGGCGTTGGTGGGCCGGCGCGTGGAGCAGTTGCGCCGCCGCGGCAAGTACATTGTGTGGGAGTTCGACGACGGTCACTACCTCGTCCAGCACCTGCGCATGACCGCCGTGCTTCTGTACGACCCCGTGCCAGACCCCCCGCACGTTCGCGTGCGCCTGACCTTGAGCGGGCCTTCAGGCAGTAATGCGCGCCGTCTGCCTGCACACACTGTGGTGGTCTGCGATCCACGCCGGTTTGGCACCGCCGAGCTGTTTGACAGCGCCGCTGCACTCGAGCGGTCCTTTGCCGCGCGCCTCGGCCCCGAGCCTTTCGCCGACGCCTTCACCGTGGCCTATCTGAAGCGAGCGGTGCGCGCGCGCACGCGGCCCATCAAGGCGGCGCTGCTGGATCAGCGTGTCGTCGCGGGCGTGGGCAACATCTACGCCGACGAGGCGCTTTTTCGCGCATCGGTTCATCCCGCACGACGCGCCGGGCAGCTGTCGGCGCGCCAGTGCGAAAGCTTGCACGCGGGCGTGCTTGAGGCCCTGCAGGCAGGCATCGATGCCCGTGGCGCCTCGATCGACGACTTTCGCCACGTCGATGGCGTACGCGGCAGCTTTCAGGATCGCTTCCTGGTGCACAGGCGCGCGGGCCAGCCTTGCCCGCGCTGCGGCGCGGCGGTGATCAAGACCGTGGTGGCAGGCCGGGGCACCTACTACTGCCCGGGCTGCCAACCGCCCCCGCGTGCTCGCAGAAACTAGGAGGCGAGCAGTTCGTCGAAGTGTCCGTCGGCAACAGCGGCCTGGGTCTCGCGAAAGCCACCCACGAGCGTGTCGCCGACGAGGACCTGCGGGAAGGTCATCATGCCCGTGCGGCTGGCCAGGGCCGCCCGCCCCGCGTCGTCCTTGGACAGGTTGATCTCCTTAAAACTCAGGCCACGGGATTGGAGCAGCGCCTTGGCGGCGGTACAGAGGCTGCATGGCTCAGTCGTGTAAACCGTGATCTCGCTCATCGCTTCATCAAGCGTAGCGGTGTGATTGGCGCCGCTACCGCGCTTAGACTCGGTCTGAGTGGGTCCGATCAAGACAGAGGCAGTGGTCTTGCGTTCCATGCGCTACGGCGAGGCCGACCGCATCCTGCACCTCTATACCCCTCAGCACGGGCGTGTGAGTGCGATCGCCAAGGGGTCACGACGGCCACACAGCCGCTTTGGTGGCCGCCTTGAGCCGTTCTTTCGGCTGCGCATGGACCTGCACGAGGGGCGCTCGGAGCTGCTGACAGTGACCGGGGCGCACACGGTCGCAGGCCACGCACGCCTGCGGACCGACGCCAGCGCGCTGGACGCCGCGGCGCGGGCGTGTGATGCGGTGGGGCGGCTCTTTGAGACCTCCGAGGGCCATCCGGGGGTGTTCAACCTGCTGTGCAATGCACTTTCGTTGCTGGACTGCGATCCCGCCCGCGCCACACGCTCCTACGCGCTGGCATTCCGGCTGAAGCTGCTCGTGGCTGCCGGCCTGGCGCCGCGGCTGAGCGCGTGCGTGTGCTGTGGCGAAAACAGCGGTCTGACCCGTTTTACCGGGTCCGGTGGGGGGGCGCTGTGTGAGCAGTGCTGGTCTTCCGGCTCCGGGCAGGACTCCTGGCGAGGGGTGTCTTTCCCGCTCGGCACCGAGGCGATGGACTTCATGGCGCAAGCGCTTTCGCGCCCACTTGCGGACGCCCCCGAGGCGCCGGCGCCGGCGCTGGGGCAGGTCGAGCGGGCGATTGCGGACACGCTCGAGCACCACGCGCACGTGCGTCTGATGGCGGCCTCCAGCGGACCCATCTGAAATCGCTGCCAGAATCGAAGCCATGAGCGTTGCCAGCAGTGCCGACGTGGTTGGCAGTACCTTTGCCGCCACGCAGCAAGAGCTTGAGCGGGCGATGCTCGCGCCCCTGGCCGCCCGCTCCTATCCCGCGCACCGCGAGCGCGAGGAAGCCGACTGCGCGCTGCGAACGCCCTTTCAGCGCGACCGCGACCGCATCGTCCACTGCAAGGCGTTTCGCCGGCTCATGCACAAGACACAGGTGTTCGTGGCGCCCCAGGGCGATCACTACCGCACGCGCCTGACGCACACGCTCGAGGTGACCGCGATCTCGCGCACAGTCGCGCGCGCGCTGCGCCTGAATGAGGATCTGACAGAGGCGATTGGCTTGGGCCACGACCTGGGTCACCCGCCCTTCGCGCACATCGGCGAGGAGGTGCTTGACGCGTGTTTGAAGGAACGCTTCGGCGGCGGCTTCGGCTTCCACCACAACGAGCATTCCCTACGCGTGGTGGACTGCATCGAGCGCTCCGGCGCCGGGCTGAACCTGTGCGAGCAGGTGCGCGATGGCATCGTCGGACACTCCAGCCGCGCGCCGCTGCCCGCGACATTGGAGGGGCGGATCGTACGCGTAATGGACCGGGTCGCCTACATCAATCACGACATCGACGATGCCCTGCGCGCGGGTGTGCTTGACGAGCGCGAGCTTCCAGCCGAGCCGATTGCGGTGCTGGGCTCCAGTGGTACGCATCGCATCGATGCGCTTGTGCACGACATGGTCGAGCACTCCCAGGCCGCCGGCGACATCGTGCAGGGAGCCGAGACCGAAGCGGCGATGCTGGCGCTGCGAGCGTTCATGTTCGAGCGCGTCTATCTTGGGCCTGCCGTAGTCGCCGAGCGTGCTCGCATCGAAGGCGTGCTGCGGGCGCTCTTTGCCCACTACACCACGCATCCCGAGCTCGTGGGCCTGCTCCAGGAGCCACACCATTACCCCGACTCAGAGCTCGCGCAGGCTGTCACCGACTACCTCGCGGGCATGACTGACCGTTTCTGCATAGCCGCCTACACCGAGCTCGAGGTCCCGCGGGCCTTCGCGCGGTGACTTCGGCAACCGGCGTCAGTCGCAATCTGCGCAGCGGGCGACCGTGCGCGCGGGTTGCGGGAGCTTCTGACCGGTAGCGTCTGCGTCCGTGGTGCTTTACGCCAACGACTCACGTGACCGCGTGCGCGACGCAGTGGACTTCATCGAGGTCGTCTCGGCGAAGACCGAGCTGCGTGCCGCCGGCGTCAACCGCTACGTGGGCCTGTGCCCCTTTCACGAGGAGCGCACGCCGTCGTTCGGTATCGACCCCCAGCAGAAGCTCTACCACTGCTTTGGCTGTGGCGCCTCCGGTGATGTGTTCACGTTCGTCTCCGAGACCGAGTCAGTCGATTTCAAGGGGGCGCTTGAGCTGTTGGCAGACCGTTACGGCGTGGAGCTGAAACCGGAGGTCTCAGATCCGCGCGCGCTTGAGCGCATGCGCAAGCGCGAGCGCCTGCTTGAGCTGTTGGAGCGCACGGCGGGCTACTACGAGCGCTACCTGTGGGAGTCCGCCGAGGCGGCCAAGGCGCGCGACTACCTCGCCGGGCGCGGCCTCTCAGAGGCCGCGCTGCGTCAGTTTCGTGTCGGTTACGCGCCGAGTGCGTGGGACCGCGTGCTGCTGGCCTCGCGCCGGGGCGGGTTCTCTGAGCGCGAGCTCCACGAGGCCGGCCTGGTGGCGCGGAACGCAAAGACCGCGCAGGTGTACGACCGCTTTCGCGAGCGCATCATGTTTCCGCTTTCAGACTTGCGTGGCAAGGTGCTGGGCTTCGGCGCGCGCGCGATGCGCGACCAACAGGGTCCCAAGTACCTCAACAGTGCCGACAACGACCTCTACCACAAGGGCCGCCACCTGTACGGCGCCCACCTTGCGCGCTCGGAAGCTGCGCGCCAGGGCGAGGTGATCGTTTGCGAGGGCTACACAGACGTGATCGCGATGCATCAGGCCGGCCTGGCCAACTCGGTCGGGTTGATGGGCACGGCGATGACAGCTGCACAACTGCAAGAGGCCGCGCGCCTGGCGCCCAAGGTGCTCCTCGCGCTCGATGCCGACGGCGCCGGGCAGGAGGCAGTGTTGCGCGCGGCCCGAGTGGCGAGCAGCCAGGGGTCCGAGCGCAAGCTTGACCTGCGTGTTGTGCGGCTGCCCAGCGGTCCCGACGGTCCATCGGATCCAGCCGACCTGATCAACCGCGACGGCGGCGAGACGATGAAGCTCGCCGTGGCATCGTCGATGCCGTTCTTGCGCTTCCGCATCGAGCGCGTGCTCGACCGTGGCGATCGCGCAAGCGCGGAGGGCCGCGAAAAGATGCTCGACGAGCTCTGGCCCGTGTTTGCCGATATGCCCGATGGGCCGATGCGGATCGAGCTCGCCCGGCTTGTCTCCGACAAGCTCCAGCTGTCCGACGGCGTGACCGCGCGGATGCTCGCGCCAGCGGCGCGCGGGCGGTCCGGCGCGCCCCCCGCGCGGCCCAAGGGGGGCGGGATGTCTCGCCGAGAGCAGTCCGAGCGCTCATTTCTGGCGCTCTGCATCGCGTTCCCGCGTGAGGGCGCTGCGGCGCTTGCCCGGATCGATGTCGAGCAGCACTTCACGGGCGCGCTGTTGCGCCGGGCGGCTGCGCACCTGCAGGCCGACCATCTGACCAACCCCACTGACAGCGTTTCGGCCGACGACCACGAGTTGATGGGGATGCTCGCCGAACTTGCCGCACATGCGAGCGCCCTGGCCGGTGCCCAGGAAGCGACGGTGCGGGCCGAGGAGGCCGCTGCTCAGATCGAGGTTCAGCGGCTGCAATTGGAGCTTGCCCGGCTGGAGCGGCTGATTCTGGCCGCCCGCGCGCGCCGCGACGGAGAGGTCACAGAGGTGGCGGCACAACGAGCCGCGATCAAGCGTGAATTTGACGTAGCCCAGCAGCGGGCGCTTGAGGTGGCGGGCGCTACGACCCCATAGGGTGGGGCGGGCACCGGCACGGTGTCGCCAACGTGCCGCCGAGGCAAAGTCTCGCGGCCGGGCTATCCTTGCCGGGGCATCACGGTCCGGGGTAGCTCAATCGGCAGAGCGGGACCCTGTTAAGGTCAAGGTTGTGGGTTCGAGTCCCACCCCCGGAGCTTTCCGTAGTGGCAGTGAGCGCGGGCGCGCCAAGCGCTAGACGGCCCTCTGTGTCCGGACCGCGCGGCCCCCGGCGCCGGCGCCGCGCTCGATCAGCCGCTCCACGAGTCCTGCCGCTTTCGTGGGGCCATCGTGCGCGGTTGCCCACGCAGCCAGCGCCTGCGCGCGCGTGTGCATCGAGTGATCTTCAAGCACACGCTCGACGGCCAGACGCACGGCACGGGGCGTGATGAAGCGCCGCGGCAGCCTCACGCCCGCGCCCGACCAGCTCAGGCGGGCAGCGTTCTCGTTCATGTCCCCCGCCGCCGGGCACGCGACCACGGGGCAGCCGCACGCCAGCGCACGCACGAGCGTGCCGTGCCCGGCGTGGCACACGACGACGTCGCAAGCGGGCATGGTGCGTGCGTAGGAGAGCCAGTCCACGAGCGTGATGTTCGATGGCCAGAAACGTTCGGCGACATCGCGGCGTCGGCGGCGATCGCGCCCGCCCGAGGCTTCGCCCGGGGTGTCCTGGCCGGCGGCAGCCCGTCGGTTGGCCGTGGCGAGCACGCGTACCGGTGCGCTTGCCAGCCCCTCCAAGCCCGCTCGCAGCAGTCTCTGCTCGGGGTCCTGTGAGGTCGATGGGGCCAGCAGCACCAGCGGGTCCCGGCCGGCGGGCACCGGCACGGCCACGCTCGGGGGCTCCCACATCAGCGGCCCCACCACGTGGACGTGCGGCGGCCACGGCCGCGGGTACTCAAGTGCCGGGAAGCTCGCCACGAGCGCAAGCTGCTCGCTGATGCCGCCGTGGGGGTGCGCAAGCGCCGGCAGCCCGAGACGGACACGCATGGCGTTCATGTCCCCACGCCCACGCTCCAGCCCGCCGCGCATGGGACCCTTGGCAAACTCCCAAAATGCCCGGCCCGTGGCGGTGCGCGGCAAGGTTGCGCCAAGCGAGTAGATCGGCAGGCCGGGGGCATCCGTTGGGTAGACGTGGGGGACGAGCGTGGCCCATGGAACCCCGCGCAGCTGCGCACACAGCGCCGGCGCGAGCGTGAGGATGTCGGCGACGACCACGCTCGGCTCCAACTCTGACACCAGCGGCAGCGTGTCGATCGTGGCTCGCTCGGCGGCTTCGTAGAAGCCCAGCTGGGTCGGCCCGACGGGGGGTCCATACTCCGGGGCGGCCGCGAAGTGCATCCCCTCGGCCTCCACATTGGATTGCCACCGCTGCCAGGTCTGCAGCCAGACCTCGTGGCCTCGTGCCACAAGCGTGCGACCGAGCGCGATCATCGGGAAGGCATGACCGGGATCACCGAAGGCGCCGAGCAGGATGGGGCGCTCGGATCTGTTCATGTCGTCCTGTGCGCGGAGGCGTGCATGCCCGGCGTCGCCCAGGCGGCGCTAGCTCGCGAGCTCGGCCACCAGCCGCAGCTGGTGCAGGCGCTCCTCAGGAGTGAACGCCAAGGGGGTGATACCCAGGGTGCCCACGCCCGCGTCACGGTAGGCATCCAGGCGTTCGCGTACGCGGTCCTGGCGGCCGCACAACGACACGCTGTCGATGAGCGCGTCGGGGATCGCCGCCATGGCCTCGTCGCGCTTGCCTTCCAGGAACAGGTCCTGGATTTCGGCGGCCTCGGCCTCAAAGCCGTAGCGCTGGACGAGGCTGTTGTAGAAGTTCTGCTTGCGCGAGCCCATGCCGCCTACGTACAGCGCGATGAACGGCCGCATCAGGTCGCGGGCCTTTTTCTCGTCGTCGTCGATGCACACGTTCACGGTGGGCGCCACGTCGAATCCGTCGAGGCTGCGACCGGAACGCGCCGCCCCTTCCTCAAGTGCACCGCGCAGCTCGCGGGCGTGCTCGGGGCTGAACAGCGTGGGGATCCAGCCGTCGGCGATCTCGCCCGCCAGCGCTGTGTTCTTGGGCCCGATCGCAGCAAGGTAGATGGGGATGTGTTCCTGCACCGGAGAGATGGTCAGCTTCAGTGCCTTGCCCTGGCCGTCCGGCAGTGGGAGCTCGAGCGTCTCACCGTGCAACTCGACGCGCTCGCGGGCGAGTGCCATGCGCACCACTGCCACGTACTCACGCGTGCGCTGGAGCTGGTGGGCGAAGCGCTGGCCGTGCCACCCTTCGGCGACCTGCGGGCCCGAGGATCCGATCCCCAGGATCATGCGCCCGCCCGAAAGCTGGTCGATGGTCGCGGCGGTCATCGCCGTCATCGCCGGCGACCGCGCCGGCATCTGGAAGATCCCGGCGCCCAGGCGGATCGTGGAGGTCTGGCCGGCAAGCCAGCCGAGCACCGTCGCCGTATCGGAGCCGTAGGCCTCGGCTGCCCACGCCGAGTCATAACCCAGGCGCTCGGCCTCCTGGACGATCTCAAGCTGGTCAGAGGAGCTGAAGCCCAGGCCCCAGTAGCCGATGTGTACACCCAGTTTCATGCGATGACCCTCTCTGACCCTACAGGGCCTCGTCGGGCCGCTGGAAGATGATCTCCGGGACCACGCACGGTGGAGAGGTCTTCAGCAGGTAACGCACGGCCTCGGCGATGTCCTCGGGGCGGATCATCTTCTCCGCCGGCACGTGCTCCTTGGCGAAGTCAGTCATGGCGGTGTCAACGAATGCGGGGCACAGCGCGGTGGACTTGATGCCCTGACTTCCAAGCTCCTTGTTCATTGCTTCGGTGAAGCCCACAATGCCGGCCTTGGTGGCCGAGTACACCGACAGCCACGGCTGGCCGCGCTTGCCCGAAATCGAGGACATGTTGATCACGATTGCGTTTGAGTGCTCAGCGCCGGCTGCGCGCAGCATCTCCAGGCACTCGCGGTAAAAGAGCACCGTGGCGCGCAGGTTGACCGACAGCTGCATGTCCAGCCGCTTGGTCTCGATCTCGCCCGCGGGGGCGCCAATACCCACGCCCGCGTTGTTGACCAGCACATCAAGGCGACCGTAGTGCTCGTGATGCTCGGCGACGACCCGCTTGATGTCGGCCTCCTCGGACATGTTCGCCGCTACGCCGTGCACCTCCAAGCCCTCCGACGAGAGCCGAGCCACGGCCTCGCGCAGCTTGTCCGGTCGTCTGGACGCCATCGTGACAGCGTGGCCTTCTGATCCAAGCACGCGGACGATGGCCAGGCCGATGCCGCTGGATGCGCCCGTCACGATTGCTGCGCGCTCTGCCATCGGTGGTGCCCTTTCGCTTGTGGTTTGGAGGAGTCGTGCCCGGGGACGCTGCCTGCGTGCCACCTCCTGCTCGCGCACACGCGACCTGGAATCAAACCACCATGGCGAGCCGGGCGCCGGCGGGGTCGGTTGAAAGCAGTTTGCGGGCGCCTCCGCGTTCGCGCTGTGAGCGACCCAGCGCCCGAAAACCGCCATCTGGGTGCGGACTAAGCTATCGCCCCGCGGGGCGTTAGCTCAGTTGGTAGAGCACGGGACTCATAATCCCTTGGTCGCTGGTTCGAGTCCAGCACGCCCCATCTGGGAAAGCCTGGACTCGCGAGCCCTGCGTCGTGGGCCCGCGCTACTGTGACCCCGTGGTCGAC
>CAJCHW010000078.1 GCA_903970125.1 Chlamydiota bacterium | reverse complement strand
GCAATCGTCGGCTTCCTCGGCACAGTGAACAACCGTGGCTAGAGCGGGTCTCACAGAAATCCTCGTCATCGAAGAGGCCGAGCGACTCGCCGACGAGGTCGGCCTGTCGCGGATGACCCTGGCCGCGTTGGCTGCCCGCCTCGGAGTGCGCCAGCCCTCGCTTTACAAGCACATCGATGGCATGGACGGCCTCGTTCGCAGTATCTCCATACGCGCCAAGACCGATTTGGCCTACGTCCTCGCTCGCGCCGCCGTCGGGCGCGAGCGAGCAGACGCCCTCACTTCCGTGGCGGGCGCCTACCGCAAGTGGGCGCTGGAGCATCCGGGGCGCTACGCAGCGGCCCAAAGCGCGCCGGCATCCGGAGACACAGAGGATCAGGCCGCGAGCCTCGCCATCGTTGGAGTAGCCACGGACATCCTCGCCGGCTACAAGCTCAGCGAGGACGACGCCATCGATGCGACCCGCGCGCTGCGCTCCGCACTACACGGGTTCATCACCCTGGAGAGCAGCGGCGGCTTCGGGCTGCCGGTTGACGTCGATCGCAGCTTCCAGCGACTCGTCAGCGGCATCGCCAGGGCCTTCTCGTCCTGGACGACCGAAATGCTGGTGACGACATGAGCAGCGCCGCGACCGCCCGCGGGACCGGGGTCCTTGACAAACACGAATTGAGGTCTAGTGTCACCGTTTGAAAGCAGGTCTGTCCGGCGTCGCTCCGGCCTGCACCACTCCCTCCCCAGGAAGAAGGGCGCGATGCGCCGTCTTGCCCGTTGGTGCATGACTCACCGCCGCCGCGTGATCCTCGGCTGGCTCGCGATTGCGGTGCTCGTGACCGTCGCCGCGCACGCCATTGGGCCGAGCTACTCGACCGTGTTCGGCATCCCTGGGACCCAGTCCCAGCACGCGCGGGAACTGCTCAAGCGAGAGTTCCCGGCCCAAAGCGGAGACGTGGACACGATCGTCCTCCGCACAGCGCACGGGACGATCGACTCCCCCAAAGTCCGAGCGGCGATCGAACCGCTGCTGAAGCGGGTCACGGCGCTGCCCCATGTCGCGGGCATCGTCAGTCCCTACTCGTCGGCGGGAGCCGTCCAGGTCTCCGCCAACCGCATGACTGCATTCGCGACGGTCAACTACGACAGGCCCGCCAACTTGCTGTCAACCAATGCCGGAACGCCGTTGTTGGCCGACGTCAAAGCCGTCCACGTGCCCGGCCTGCAGGTAGCAGCCGGCGGTGAGGTGGTCCAGCAGGCAGAGGGTTTTAGCGCCGGCCCGGCCACCGGAGTCGGAGTAATCGCGGCACTGCTGATCCTGCTGCTGACGTTCGGATCGGTCGCCGCTGCAGGGCTGCCGCTGATCACAGCCGGGCTTGGCCTGGTGACGGGCGTGGCGCTGATCGGAATCGCCACGCACGTCACCAACATGTCGAACATCTCACCGGACCTGGCGTTGATGATCGGGCTGGGCGTAGGGATCGACTATGCGCTGTTCATCGTCACCCGCTTCCGTGAGAGCTACCTGGCGATCGGCGATGTCGAGCTGTCGGTCCTTGAGGCCATGGACACCTCCGGCCGCGCGATCATCCTCGCCGGCTGCACCGTGATGATCGCCCTGCTGGGGATGTTCGCGACGGGCGTTGCGTTCATGTACGGCCTCGCAATCGCCGCTGTCATCGCCGTGTTTCTCACCCTCCTTGCCTCGCTGACACTGCTGCCGGCGCTGCTCGCTCGTTTTGGCCCCCGGCTCGTGCGCGCCGGCGACGCCGGTGGCGGGCGGTTCAGACGCCGACGTCCCGCAGAGACCCACAGCACACCAGCCCCAGGCGCCGTCGCTTCGGAGCACTCCGCATGGCGGCGATGGAGCGGGACCGTGCAAAGGCATCCACGGCCGCTGGCGCTCGTGTCCTTTGTGGTCATGGTCGTCCTCGTGACACCGGTGCTCGCCCTGAGGCTGGATGAAAGCGACGCCGGAAACAACCCGACCAGCCAGACCTCGCGGCACGCATTCGACCTCCTCGCTCAGGGCTTCGGGCAAGGATTCAACGGGCCGCTGCTGCTCGTGGCCGAGCTTCCGCCCCATGATCCGGCCACGGCGCTGTCGACGCTGAGGACCGATGTCGCTGGGACCCCGGGAGTTGTTGCCGTCACCCAGCCTCGGATCTCGCCGTCGGGAACCGTGGCCGTGATGCAGGCCTATCCGAGCTCGGCGCCTGAGGCGCTGGCCACGGTTGAACTCGTCAATCACCTTCGCCACACGGTCCTCCCCGAGTTTGAACAGAGCACGGCCACCCCGGTCCTGGTTGGCGGCTTCACCGCAGGATCGATCGACTTCTCCGACTACCTCGCAAACAGGCTGCCGCTGTTCTTTGGCCTCGTGATCCTGCTATCGGCAGTGCTGCTGCTGGTCGTCTTTCGGTCAGTCGTAATCCCTGTGCAGGCGGCGATCCTCAACCTGCTCACCGTCGGCGCAGCGCTGGGTGTCACCGTCGCCGTCTTTCAGTGGGGATGGCTTGGAGGCCTGTTCGGAGTGCAGAAGGGACCGATCGAGGCCTGGGTGCCAGTGATTATGTTCGCGGTTGTCTTCGGGCTCTCGATGGACTACGAGGTGTTCCTCGTCTCTCGCATCCGGGAGCGGTGGCTGCTGCGCCGCGACGCGTCCGCCGCGGTCGCCGAGGGTGTCAGTCTCACCGGCCGGGTGATCACCGCCGCGGCGGCGATCATGGTCTGCGTCTTTCTGTCCTTCGTGCTCGGCGATGAGCGGACGCTCAAGGAGTTCGGCTTCGCACTGGCGGTGGCTGTCTTCCTCGATGCCCTGATCGTGCGCTGCATGCTTCTGCCGGCTTCGCTGGAGCTGATAGGGCCGATCACCTGGCGCCTGCCGAGTTGGCTTGAGCGCCTGTTGCCACAAATCAACGTCGAGGGCGCGCACGGGCCGGCACGGGGGCCCGTCGACGGTGGCGTCTCGGAACCTCCAGCCGGACCGATCCCGGCGGGCGCGGGAGCATGAGCAATGCTGTCAGCAAGGATCTTCACGTCGTCTTCGGCGCCGGTCAGGTCGGGAGTGCGCTGGCCGCGCGTCTAGCCGATCTCGGCGTCCCCGTCCGGGTGCTCTCGCGCAACCGTCCCGCGGACCTGGCGGAGAGCGTTGGTTGGCGTTCGGCCGACGCGACCGACGCCGAGGCCGCGACCGACGCGACCGCAGACGCAGCTGTCATCTACCAGTGCCTGAATGCGCCGTACACGGACTGGCCTGAGCGGTTCCCGCCGCTACAGCGCGGTGTGCTCCACGCCGCCGAACGCAACGACGCGCTCCTGGTGAGCCTCGAGAACATCTACGCCTACGGTCCGACCGCGGGCAAGGCGATGACCGAGCAGACACCGCTCGCCGCCACAACCGTCAAGGGCCGAACCCGAGTGGCCATGACCCAGGAGCTGCTGACCGCCGCAGAGTCCGGACGGGTGCGCATCGCGATCGGGCGGGCGTCGGATTTCTTCGGCGCCGGCGTGACCGAAACGACTCTTGGTGAGCGCGTTTTCGCCAATGCCGTGGCGGGCAAGCGTGCCGACTTCATCGGCAACCCGGACCTCCCGCACACCTACAGCTACGTGCCGGACATCGCAGCCGGCCTCGCGACCCTCGGCACCGACAAGCGCGCCGTGAACAGCGTGTGGCACCTTCCAGGGCCGGAGACGGTCACAACGAGGGCCGTGCTTGATCTCGTCGCCGGCGAGGTCGGCCACCCTGTGGCGATCCGTTCGGTGCCCAAGGTCGTCGTGCGCGGCCTCGGACTGTTCAACCCGCTGATGCGGGAGCTGGCGGAGATGGCGTACGAGTTCGAGGAACCCTTCGTGCTCGACACCAGCAGGTACCAGTCCACGTTTGCAACCGCCACCACCCCACTCGCGACCGCCATCGCCGCGACTGTGGCGTGGTACCGCGACCGGGCGACCACACCCAGCCCGCCACTGCAAAGACCGATCGCATGACCGGCACCGCCAGCACCTCCGCCAAAATCCGCGACGCCGCGGATAGCTCTAATGCCGGAGGCGGCGACGCGGCCCGGTTTCGCCCGATCTCCAACCCCGCCACCGGCGAGTGGATCCAGTTCACAGCCATTCCCGGAGACCCGGGCGAAGACCTGGTCCGGTTTAGCTGGCGAAGCATGCCGGGCGGGGCGATCCCCGAGCACATCCACCCCCACCAAGAGGAGCGATTTATCATCACCGCCGGCGAAGCGCACTTCACGCTCGACGGCGCCGAGCTCGTAGCCGGCCCAGGCGAGACCGTTGTCGTGCCTGCCGGGATCGCACACTCGGAGGGAAACCGAGGAACAGTCGCAATCGAAGGCGTCGTCGAGCTGCGGCCCGGCTTGAAATCCAGGCAGTTGCACGAGGCGTTCGCCGGCCTAGCGGCCGACGGCATGGCCACACCACGAGGCGCACCAAAGAGCCCGCTCCAGCTGGGAGCCACGATGTGGCATTTCCGCCGCGAGAGCCGCGTCACCTCGCCGCCAATCTGGGCCCAGAACCTCATACTTGCGCCGCTTTCAGTGCTCGCGAAACTGTTTCACGTGCCTCCGTACTACGAGCGCTGGAATAGCCGGGCCTGAAAAGGGCTTGGTTGAGAAGCATGAAGATCCACGCCCTGACAACAGGAACCGTCAGCGTCAAGCGGAGCTTCCTGTATCCCGCGAGCGGTGTGCGGCGGCAGCTGAACCTATTCCTGCCCGACGCCTGGTCTGAGCCGCTGCCGATCCACTGCTGGGCGATCGAGCACGACGGGGTTCTGCGACTCGTCGATACCGGCGGGACCACCAACACGCGAGACGTGGTATTCGCACGCATGAGCGTGAGTGGTGACCAAGAGCTTCCCGGCGCCTTGGCAGCCGCCGGACTCTCACTCGACGATGTGTCGGAGGTCGTGCTCACCCACCATCACGGCGACCACGTGGACGGGCTGCCCCACATCCGGGCGCCAGTCCGGATCAGCGACGTCGAGCTCGATTTCGTCGCAACGACCTTCCCAAGGCTGATGCGGCGAATCCTGCGCCAGCCCCTGCCGTCCGGATTCGCCCCGGAGC
>CAJCHW010000077.1 GCA_903970125.1 Chlamydiota bacterium | reverse complement strand
CCCCGACGCGACCGAATGCCTGCTCGAGGTCGGTCACGCCTGCGGGACCAAACCTCTCGAGAATCCCGTCGAGACGCTCGAACTCAACGGGTGCCCCGAGCGCGTCACCGACTGCGCCGCCTAATAGGCAGCCCCGCATCTTGTCCGCCTCCTCCGGGGTCATTCGGCGAAGCTACCAGAGGTACTGCGCCGTTTCCCGCCACTGGACGTTGCTGCCCTTCCAAGCATCGATATGGCGAGACCGTGCGACCGGCCTTGACACGTCGGCGGCGTAACTCGCCTCAGGCCGCCAGGTCTCCCGAGGCTTATTTACGTCTCCGCTCCAAAACGTCAATAAGCGCCTCGCTGGCGCCCCGGCATTAACGCCGACCTGTACAGCGGGGCCGCAAAGCTCGCACAGGCTGATCGCCGTTAGGGCGACAGCCGCGTCAACTGCCAACCCGCGTCGGCGCGCCGGTACAGCAGCCGATCATGAATCCGATCTGGCGCTCCGAGCCAGAACTCGACTGCACCGGGGACCACGCGGATTGCGCCCCAGTCGGGCGGACACTCCGGTGGCGTCTGCAGCGAGCCCATCAGCTGCGCGTGGCGCACCCTTAGCGCCTGGATGTCTGCGATCGGCTCGCCTTGGCGCGAGACGAGCGTCTGGACCTGGTGGGAGAGCTCGCGCTGGGAAAACAGTTCCGTGGCAAGCTCACGCTCGGCGAAGGACGCTTGGCCGGTGATGTGTATCTGCCGTCCGATCGTGGGCCAGTAGAACAGGAGCGCGACGTGCCGGTTGGCCTCGATCTCGCGAGCCTTTCGAGTCCAGAGCGCCGAGGTGAACACCAGCGCCTGATCCTCCAGGCGCTTGAGCGCCACTGTCCGTGCCGAGGGCCGACGACCCTCGCCCACAGTGACCAGCGCGACTGACTCGGGCTCCGGTACGTCTGCCGCACGTGCCTCGGCCAGCCAACGATCAAGGACGGCAAACGGTTCGTGCTGGTTTTGGTCAATGTCCACGTCGCGCGGAAGACTATGAGCGCCGCGGCCGGGAGCCGACCGACTTGGCGCCAGGGCCTCCCTCGAACAGATCGACGCGTAGCCTCCCCGTCGCAGCCGGGGCTACAATCATCGAGGCGATGCGTACACCGGCACGGGCCGCACGGACTAGTACCTCAGCAAGGGGGCGCAGCTGATGAACGCGATCGCCACCGAGGCGCTGATCGAGCGTGCGGGCCGAGCGCTCATCGACGCTGCATCGGCGCCCGCCAAGGTGATCCTGTTTGGTTCTCACGCTCGTGGAGACGCCGACGAGGGCAGCGACTTCGACTTCCTGGTGATCGAGCGTGACGTTCACGATCGTGCCGGGGAGGCCGTCAGGCTCCGGCGCGCTCTCCGGGGCTTCGGCGTTCCCGTGGACGTGGTCGTGATGGACGAGGCGCTTGTCCAGCGGCGTTCCAAGGTCCGCGGCACTATGGTCGACCGGGCGCTACGCGAGGGTCGTGTTCTCGCCGAGTCCTGAGCAGATCGAGTACGCGACGATACTGCTGCGCCGGGCCGAAGGCGACCTCGAGGCCTGTCGCGTGCTAGCCGACAACACAAACATCGACGACAATGTCGTCGGCTTTCACGCACAGCAGGCGGTCGAGAAGGCGCTTAAGGTGGCACTGGTCCTGGCGGATTCGGAACTGCCGCGCACGCACGATATAGAGCTCCTCGTCGACCGCGTCAACGAGGCCGGTACAAAAACGCCTGACGAGCTGTCGGACATGGAATGGCTCACGCCGTGGGGAGCAGAGCTTCGCTACGACGAGCCGATAGCCCTCGACAGGTCGGCAGCTCTTGCGGCCGCAAAGAGCGCCAGCGGCTGGGCTGCGGTGCTGCTCGCAGACGCACAGCGGACCTGAACCGATCTCGGGAGGAGATCAGTCAAGCAAGCATCGCCACCAGGGCTCGTTCGCGGTCATTCACCCCACAGGACAGTCGCTTCGGCTTGGTTGCCGGCTAAGCGAGGCCGTAGGCGATGGCTGGCGCCGGCGCCACCACCTCCCGCTGGGGCGATCCGCCGCGCGAGCCATCCTTCGTCCTATGGAACCTCGAGGTGCATACACCGCGGAGCGCGCCGCGGCCCTGTCGGGCGTACCCAAGTCGACCGTTCACTATTGGGCAAGGCAAGAGATCCTCGTCCCGAGCGTCTCGCCTGACCGCATCAAGCTCTGGTCCTACGGCGACCTGATGGCGCTGCGCACCATCTACTGGCTGCGACAGACCAAGCAGGACCCGAGTGGTCGCGAGATCCCACGGACTGCCATGAAGGCCGTCCGTCGTGCCCTGCACGAAATCGCGGCTCTGGAGCTTGGTCTTTGGGACGAGGACGGCGCCCCACAAGTCGCGGTTGATCGAGGCGGCGAAGTCGTGATCAATCAGCCCGGGCACCCTGTACACCCAGGCGGGCAGGGAATTCTCGATGCGGACATGCTCGACCTTCTGGCTCCCTTTGCGCTGCACGAAGGAGTCCATGGACCGAATCTGCGCACCCCCCGGCCGCTGCTTCGCATCGTGCCCGGCAAGCTGGCGGGATCCCCCCATGTGGCGCGAACCCGGATCGAGACCCAGGCGCTTGCGGCGCTAGCGCGGCGCGGCATCGAGGCTCCGGGGATTTACCGCCTATACCCCGAAATCCCAGCCGAGGCGGTGGACCAGGCGATCGAGCTCGAGTACGAGCTGAGCAACAACCTACGCGTCGCGGCGTATGCAGCAATCGCCGTGCGCCGTCTGTTCGCGCTGGACCAGAACTTTCCACAGCCAATCGTCGACGCGCTCGCGGAGCACGTGGACGGTGGTCGCGCGACTAGGCCAATAATCCAGTCGGCGAGCTCCCGGTCGCTGGCGTGCACCGCATGTCCGTTGATCTCAAGGAAGGTCAGCATCGCGACGAGTGCGGTCCGCTTATTGCCGTCGACAAAAGGCTGCGTCCCCGCGATCCCGTGCGCAAGAACAGCCGCCTGAAGCGCGAGGTCGCCTGCTCGTAATGTGTATACGCCCGTGGACGTCCAACCGCTCCATCCAGGGCCTCCGCGCTGCGCAGAAAGTCAGCGGCCTGCCTTGCCGTAGCGTCAATCACCGCCGCGTAGACCTCGAGGATGTCCTCCGAGGTCAGGTAGACCGGCTCGGGTGCTTCTGCGGCGTCCACGCGCCTTTGCGGCCCGGGAGCCTAGAACTCGTCTGCGGGCTGGTGGTTGGCGAGAATGTCGAGTGCTTCGGGGTGGTCGGCGACCACCCGTCGAGCGGTCTGGCGAATCCGATCGCGGACTCGGTCGGTGGGAAGCATGCGCAGCTCACCGTCGGCGAGTTGTTCGACAAGGACCGATGAGCCGGCGGTGTAGCCGCTCGCTTCCAGCTCCTTCGGTATCGAGACGACGTTGCTGTTGCCCACGCGGCGCACCTTCACGATCTGCATACAGGCCAGTATATCCGAGGATATCCCGGTGTTCGATCGGAGGTCTGCTTCGGGCGCTGGCTTCGGCGAACGGGACCAGGAGCAGTTCGCCGCGTGGCTTCGCGGCTACGTGACGGCGCCGGAACGGGAGGCCCCAAGCGCGCCGACAGCGCCGCTGAATCACCTTTGGCGAACCTAGCCCTGACGTCGGGATACTCCGACACGGTGCGTCTGTCGGATTATCCCGACTGCGCTACCATGTCGGCTTATGCCGACAGACGAGCAGCCCAAGCGTTCCAGCGGTCCCTTCCGCGTGTATTCGCCAGCCTCACTTGGGGACGCGATCCGCCACTACCGAACAGCGGCTGGCTTGACCCAGGCGCAGCTCGCCGAGATGGCCGGCCTGCAGCGCAGCTACCTATCCGAGCTCGAGAGCGGCAAGGAGACTGAGCAGCTCAAGCGGATCCTGCGCATCTTCAGACAGCTTGGGGTCCGCATGACGATCGACGAGGCCGACTGGTAATGGCCGATGAGCTCGCTGTCTGGCTGTACGGCGACCAGATTGCCACCATAGACCGGCACAGAGGCCGACCCCGCCTGATCTATACCGAGGACGCCCTGGATCGTTACGCGCTGGGCACGCCCCTTTTGTCATTGGCGCTGCCCGTTAGTGAGCGACGCTACGCGCAGGGCGTGGTGAGCGCCTTCCTCGACGGTCTGCTCCCCGAGGGCGAGGCCCGCAGGTCGATCGCACGCGACGTTGGTGTCCGCGCAGATGACACATACGACTTGATTGCAGAACTGGGCCGCGACTGCGCGGGCGCGGTCGTGATCGCACCGGCTGAGGAGCCAGCGCCGCCGACGCCCACGACGGTCACCGCCGAAGCGTTGACTGCGGATGAGGTTGGGACGCTTGTCAGCAACCTGCGAAGCGCTCCATTGGGTGCCGGTGGCAGGGTGCGCATCTCACTGGCAGGCGTCCAGGAGAAGCTTGTGCTGACACGAATGCCCGGGGGCGAGTGGGGCCGACCAGTGGACGGCACGCCTTCGATGCACATCCTCAAGCCCGAGATCGCGGCCTACCCGAACACGGTCGAGAACGAGGCGTTCTGCATGCGCATAGCGCAGCATCTTGGTCTCGACGTCGCTGGAGTCGAGACTGCGGAGTTCGCCAAACGCAAGCTTCTCGTCGTCGAGAGGTTCGACCGCACAGTTAGTGCCGATGGCGCGGTGACGCGCATCCACCAGGAGGACTTCTGCCAGGCGACAGGCACGCCGCCGGAAACCAAGTACGAGCAAGACGGTGGCCCGTCGCTACAGCGAATCGCGGGCATCCTGCAGTCGGTAGCTGCGCCGGAGTCGTTGGAACGGTTACTTCAAGCGGTCACGCTCAACGCCTTGATCGGCAATGGCGACGCTCACGCCAAGAACTTCTCGTTGCTTCACCATTCGTCGGGAGCGTTGACGCTGGCGCCGCTCTACGATCTGATGTGCACGCTGCATTACGGTGACAACCGGCTGGCGATGTATATCGACACGGTGCAGCGCACTGACCGCGTTACCGCGCAGAGGATCGCGCTTGAGGCGGTGCAATGGGGGATGTCGCGGCAGCGCGCGAGCGCGACCATAGACGAGCTCTTGAACAGGGCCCCCGACGCTCTGGCTGCTGCTCGCGATGAAACCGCTGGCTTGCCGGACGCTGTCTTCGCCACTGTCGCGCGTCAGCTGCAGCAGCTGCGGTCAGCAGAATGAACGGCGCGTGGCGCCGAGCAAAAATGACCGCTGGTCGTCGGTCCAGCCGAGCCTGCGGAGTAGGCCGGGGCGGCACCGGAGCGACGCCGGCGAGGCGTCAGATCCACACCCTCAATTTGGTCCCGAATTTGGTCCCGAAATGAGCGAATTTGAGGGTACTTGAGGTTACTTGAGGGTGTTTGATTTGCAGGGATTTCGTCTTAAAAGCACCCCCTTTCAAGCTTCTTTTAATCCGGCGGGCTGGGTTCGAGTCCCAGGCCGCGTATCCGAAATAGCCTGCAAGTCCCGCGCGCCTCGCCCGGTACCGTCACTGCAGATGCCCGGCAGCCGTTATTCTCGACGCGTGGTTCCCTACACGTGCCCGGCGCGTACGCACGGGGCGAACACACCCCTGTTCCCGCACCCATGCGGTGTTGCAGCCCAGGCGCTCACGCGCTCGGGACACGTTTTTACCGTGAAGACTGTAGGCGGCTTCAAATCAATCCCGCTGAGCCGCCGCGGCAAGCGTAACGAGATCATCGCGCTCACGGGCCAGCCGGACGTCCCGCTGCTCGTGCTCGATGACGGCACCACCGTCCAGGGAACGGCCACGATCGTCGAGTGGGCCGGCGCCCATAGCGCCGCGGACTGAGATCCTCGTAAGGTGGAAACGGTCTACGCAGAGGCCGGCGGTTATGAGGGCTTGCTTCGTCTAGCCCATGCGTGGCATGCCAGGGTCATGGCCGACGAGGTGGTAAGCCATGCGTTCAGCCACGGCTTTCACCCCGAACACAGCGAGCGGCTCGCCGCCTACTGGGCGGAGGCGCTCGGAGGGCCGACCACATTTTCGGCGGCCTACGGCGACGAGAGTTCGGTGGTCCGGCTCCACAGCGGTCACGGCCCTCACGCGGAGATGGACCGCAGGGCGATCACGTGTTTCGATCAGGCGCTGGAAGACGTAGGTCTCGCCAGCGACGACCGCTTGCGGCAGGTGCTCCACGACTACTTCTCCTGGGCGACCACAACGACGATGGACCGCTACCACCGGTCGGTGGATGATGTGCCAGACGGGTTGGAGATCCCGCACTGGTCCTGGGACGGACTCGTCGGCGGGACTGAGGCCCAAGAGTAGGACCGACGACGCTATTGGCGTCGACCCCAAGCCTTCGCCCAACTTCTGCGACCCCAAGACCTAGACTGCCGAGCATGGACGGTGCGGCAGGAATCGAAGACGGCCGCCGGCCGGAGGTGTCTTCGAGCTCCGGCAAGGCGCTCGCCGACGGGGTGCTGCCCGTGCAGGAGCTGCGCGAGGCGATCAAGCGGAGCTGGATAGGCGCGGGGGAACGGCGTTTTCCGCCGCAGTTGCTCCAGCCCGCGAGTCTCGACCTGCGCTTGGGAAATACAGCGTGGGCGCTGCGGTGCAGCTTCCTGCCTGACAGCAACACCACCGTCGAGGACAAGCTGGAGGATCTCCAGTTCCAGCAGATCGACCTCCGCGATGGCGCGACGTTCGAGCGTGATCGCCCCTATCTCGTGCCGCTCATGGAGGAGCTCCACCTGCCGGCGGACATCCGAGCCAGGACCAACCCGAAGAGCTCCACCGGCCGGCTTGACGTCTTCACGCGCGTCATCACAGACCGCAACCATCGCTTCGATGAGATCGCCCCCGGTTACAGTGGGCAGCTCTACCTGGAGGTCGTGCCACGGTCGTTCGCTATCCGCGTCAAGACCGGCCTCAGCCTGAACCAGATCCGGCTGCTGCGCGGGAGCGCGCAGCTAAGCGACCAGGACCTGCTTGGCGTCCACGATGAGTTTCCCCTGCTCTACATGGACTCCCATGCGTTGCGGGGATCGGACCTCTCGCTGTCCGGGGGACTGTTCTTGAGCCTCGACATCGACGGCCCACCCGAGAACATCGTCGGCTACCGGGCAAAGCCAAACAGCTTCCCCGTCGATCTCGCCGAGGCGGGAACCCTGAAATGGCAGGACTACTGGGAGCCCGTCCACCCCGAGGCCGGCCGGCGGATCGTGCTCGAGCCGGAGGTCTTCTACCTGCTGCTCTCCGCCGAGGGCGTGAGTATCCCGCCGTCATATGCAGCGGAGATGCTCGCCTATGACCCAACCGCGGGCGAGCTGAGGACCCACTACGCCGGCTTCTTCGATCCTGGCTTCGGATACCAGACCGGCCACGGAAGCCGGGCCGCGCTCGAGGTCCGAGCCCGAGACGTGCCGTTCATGGTTGAGCATCGCCAACCCGTGTGCAAGCTCGCCTTCGAGCGCATGGCGTCAACCCCAGACGTGCTTTACGGACAGGACCTGGGCTCCAACTACCAAGACCAGGTGACGATGTTGAGCAAGCACTTCGCGGACCAAACAGCCGGCGCTGCACAGATGGCGCTTCGCAGTGCCGAACCGCCGCTGGAAGCGGACGCGTGACGCGCCCCTCGCGCGTGACGCCCCCTACGCGCGGCCTCAGCCGGCAATCCCGTTGAGTTCCGCCAGGGCGTCGTCGGGCAGTACCAGCGCCGCACCGGCAACGTTGTCGCGTAGGTGCCCGACCGAGGACGTGCCGGGAATGAGCAGGATGTTGGGGGAGCGCTGCAACAGCCACGCAAGCGCGACCGACATTGGGGTCGTGTCCAGCCGCGACGCGACGGACTCGAGCGTGTCGGATTGCAGGGGAGTGAACCCTCCCAGCGGGAAGTACGGGACGTACGCGATGCCCTGCTCAGCGAGTGAGTCGATCAGTCCGTCGTCGACGCGGTGGGCGAGGTTGTAGAAGTTCTGCACGCACACGATCGGCGCGATCGACTGGGCCTCGGCGATCTGCTCCTCAGAGACGGTGCTGATACCGAGGTGCGTGATCAACTCTTCCTGCTGCATCTGCGCGAGCGCTTCAAACGGCTCCGCGATCGAGCCGGGGGTGGGGCTGTCGAACCCGCCCATACGCAGGTTGACGACGTCGAGGGCTTCGAGGCCGAGGTGAATGAGATTGTCGTGCACGGCCTGGCGCAGCTGCTCGGGAGTTCGCGCGTGTGGCCAGCCGCCTTTTACGTCGCGAAAGGCCCCGACCTTGGTCACGATGTGCAGCTCGTCCGGATAGGGGTGCAGCGCCTGCTTGATGATCTGGTTCGTTGTGTGCGGGCCGTAGAAGTCGCTCGTATCGATGTGTGTGATGCCAAGCTCGATAACTTCCCGCAGCACCGCGATCGCGGCGTCGACATCGGCGGGCGGGCCAAACACGTTCGGGCCTGCCAGCTGCATCGCGCCGTAGCCCACGCGCGTGACCGTGACGTCGTCTGCGAGCGTGTAGGTGCCTCCGGAAAGCTGCGTGGGCGGGCTCAAGGACACGACGAGCATGGTAGCCAGGAGCCTCACCGCCTCTCCTCAGTAGTCCCCCACCGAGTTCGGGTGCCCCCCACCGACTTCCGGTGCCACCCCTCCAGTTCGGGTGCCAGCCATCGTTTGCGTCTGGGTGGCTTGGCATGATCCAAGCGATCGTGGCCCGGATGATCGTACTTGTCGGTTTTCTCGCTGCAGGGAGCTGCTTGGGTGCGCTCAGCACCAGCACCGACTTGGCAGGCGCAAGCTTGGCCGCCACGGCGAGTACCTCGCCGGTCACCAAGAAACAGGCGACCGCGTTCGCGCACGCGGTGAACCTGACCGCCGCCGATCTGCCGGGGTTCAAGCTGTCCACGAGCGCAGGAGCGAACCCCGAAAGCGCAGCCGAAAAGCGCCTGGAACACCAGTTGCTGCACTGCGTCCATCCCGCCTCCACCAAGGGCCTCGTCGAAGTCAGCTCCGCCGAATTCGAACGCGAAACAGAGTCCAGTCATGAGAGTGTGCAATCGCAGGTGACCGTCGCGCCAAGCGCTGGGCTGGCGTCCCGAGAACTTGCTGTCATTCGCAGCGGCCACTCGCGGTCATGTGTAAGCCATTACCTGGATCTGTACTTCAAGGGCAAGCAGTACAGCGGCGCCAAGGTCAGCCCTGTCGTGGTCACGCCGGGCACAGTTGCCGCGCCGGGCACCAGCGGTGGTTTCGCTTGGCGGATCAGCATCGCGGTGACCGCCCACGCTGTCAAGGTCCCAACGTACGTCGACATACTTGGTTTCATCGACGGCCCTGCCGAGGTGTCACTGATCACGGTCAGCTTGCCGCAGCCGTTTCCGGACGCGAGCGAGCAACGGCTGTTCTCAACGCTTTTGCGCCGCGCCAAAGCACATCAGGCCTAGTAGCGCGCGGTGGGCGATGCGCCGCGTTTCTTGACGTGCGCAGCGGCGTCCAGCGCGCACGCCAACAGCCCGCAAGCCGCGAACAGAGCCGCACCAAGTCCCCAGCCGCCGAGAACGTCCGTGAGGTAGTGCACACGGACCGAGATCAGTAGGACGCCTGTGAACACCGCCACGGCCACGCTGGCAGCCACCAGGCCCAAGCGGCGAGCACGGCCGCTTGCGGCGCTCCCCAGGGCGATCGCAATTGCCACCAATAGGACCGAGAGTGCCGCGTCTGTTGACGGGAATGAGTACCCGCCCGCGTAGATGATCTCCCCACGCGGCCGCGGTCGCTGTTGAGCGTCCTTGGCCAGGTGGGCCACGAGCAAAGTCAGAAGGCTGCCCGCCACGATGACGCCGGCGGCAAGCCGCTGGCCCTTGCGTACAAGCAGGACGCTGACCACAACTGTCACGAGCGCAGTGAGGGTGGGTACCACGACAGACAGCGCCTTCACGGCTTCTGCCAGCAGGCTCCCGCGCGTCGTCGCCAACAGCGCGAACGCCCTGTGATCGATCCCGGTTTCCTTCGAGCCAACCAGCGCCCAGATCGCGGCGAACAGGGCCGACCCCGCAACCAGGACCAGCGCCAGGCCTGCAGCCGCTATGGAGCGCCACCTGCCATTGGATCCCGTGCCCCGCGAGCTACGCAGCGCTGCCGTGAGCCTTCACTGACAGCTCGCCCCACTGATCCCAAAGCGCCAGCCGGCTCGCGTACTCCGCGTGAATCATCTCCAGCGGCCCGTCGCCGAAGAACACGCGCAGAGGCGGGTTCGCCGCGTCGACTATCTCAAGGATCGCGGGCCCGGTCGCCTGGGGATCGCCGCGGCGCCTGCGAATGGCGCCCGCGGAACCGGTCAACCGCTCCCGCACCGGCGCGTACGCCGCTATCGGCTCAGCGTGAACAGATGACGGGCCACCCCAGTCGGTCGCATAACCAGTCGGCTCGACAAGTGTCACCTTGATGCCGAAATCTGCGACCTCGCCGGCAAGCGATTGGCTGAAACCCTCAAGCGCCCATTTGGACGCGTGGTAGAGCCCGATCGTTGGAAATGCCTGCACCCCACCGATCGATGAGACCTGGATGATGTGCCCCGAGCCCTGCTCGCGGAGAATCGGAAGCGCCGCCTGTGTCACCCACAGGGCGCCAAAGACGTTGGTCTCGATCTGCGCACGGGCCTGCTGCTCGCTGACCTCCTCGATCGCGCCAAACAGCCCGTAGCCGGCGTTGTTGACGACCACATCCAAGCGTCCAAAGTGCGCGTGAGCCGCGGCGATCGTGGCGTCCACCGCGGGCTTGTCGGTGACATCGAGTGCCATCGCAAGCACAGAGCCTCCGTATGTGTCTGCGAGACCCGCGAGCGTGTCAACGTTGCGCGCAGTCGCGACCACCTGATCGCCTCGGTCAAGCGCAGCCTCCGCCCAGATGCGGCCGAAACCCTTGGACGTTCCCGTGATGAACCAGACCTTTGCCACCGATATCGGACGCTAGCACCCGGCAGCCGAGTGCCACCGACGGCGCCCGAATTGCGCAATACACGCCGAAGCCTCGCAGGCGGTCGCTTACGGTAGGTCGCTTGCGGTAGCGTACGCGCCCCCGGAGAGCGCAAACCGCAACAGCATGGATGCCGCATCCATGCATGCCCCAGGGAGCCTGAGCGCATGGCTGACGTCAAGATCACCCACATCGGCGGGCCCACCGTACTGATCGAGACGGCCGGCTGGAGGATCCTCACCGATCCGACCTTCGACCCACCCGGCAAGCGCTACTTCTTCGGCTGGGGGACGATGTCGCGCAAGCTTGCCGGACCGGCGATCGCGGCGGCCGACATCGGCCCGCTCGACGCCGTGCTGATTAGTCACGATCACCACGACGACAACCTCGATCCCGCTGGACGCGCGCTCTTGCCGTCGGCGCGCACCGTGGTCACGACCGAGTCCGGCGCGCGTCGCCTCGGCGGCAACGCGAGAGGGCTCGCGCCATGGACGACCACCACGCTCCAGGACGACGGCCGCGTGCCGATCGAGATCACCGCCACACCGTGTCGCCACGGCCCACCGCTCAGCCAACCAATCGTCGGCGATGTGATCGGCTTTTCCCTGCAGTGGGAGGGTCAGGAGCACGGGGTGCTATGGATCTCCGGCGACACCGTGCTGTACCCGGGTGTGCGCGAGGTCGCAAGCCGCCTGCAAGTGGGCACAGCGATCGTGCACATGGGTGGTGTGCGCTTTCCAGTCTCCGGACCCCTGCGTTACACCATGACCGCCGAGGACGCTGTGGCACTCACGCAGCCGATGGCGCCACACACGGTCGTGCCCATCCACTACGAGGGTTGGAAGCACTTCAGGCAGGGCCGGGCCAGTGCCGAACGGGTTTTTGCCGCCGCTCCATCCGATTTCGCCAAGCGTGTGCGCTGGCTGGATATCGGCGTGCCCGCGAGCATCACCGTCTGAGCGCGTGCCGCACACCAAGCTCTATGTCATCCCCGGCTCTGCACCGTGTGCCGCGGTCGCGGCGGCACTCGAGCTGAAATCGATCACCTACGACCGCGTCGTGCTGGCGCCATTGAGCCAGCTGGCGGTCGGGCCGCTGCTCTACGGGGGCAGGACCGTTCCCGGGATGCGGCTGGGCGACGAGCGTCTCGTGGGTTCCGGCGCGATCATGCGCCGGCTGGATCAGCTCGTACCCGAGCCACGACTCTTTCCCGCCGCCGGCGACGACGCTCGCGCGCCAGTGCTCGAAGCCGAGCGTTGGGGCGAGGAGGTCTTGCAGAGCACCGCCAGGCGGATCTTCAACGTCGCGTTTGTCAAGCAGCCGGCGGCGGCCGAGAGCTACCTCGGCGACGCCAACCTGCGCGTGCCCCGCGCGCTGCTGCGGCCCACCCAGCCACTCATCGCAAGGCTGGCTGCGTTTCGCAACAAAGCACGCGACGCCGAGGTCAAGCCGTCTGACCTGTCGGCCCACCTCGACCGCATCGACGCCTGGATCGCCGCGGGGGTAATCGGCGGCGAGCACCCCAACGGGGCCGACCTGCAGATCGGCAGCTCGATTCGCTTTCTTTCGGCGATCGCGGATGTGCGGCCGGCGATCGAGGCCCGCCCAGCCGCAGCATTGGCACGCTACCTGCCACCCATGGTCGGCGGGATCGGTGCCGGCGCGCTGCCGGACGCGTGGCGTCCAAGCGCGTCGTAGCGCCGGCAGCGTGCGCAGTACGCTCATAGCCATGCGTCTGCCGCGCTTAGGAGACGGTAAGGGCAAGAGTCGTCGGGTCGCAATCGGCGATCCACGCTACGAGGGCTGGGAGACCGTGAGCACCTTTGAGGATGAGGCCACAGCGGTTGCGTGGCGCGACGATCTACGCACCCGCGACATCGACGCAGCGTGTGTCGCCGACCACCCCCTTGACCGCTACGGCCGCGGTGACATCTACCTCGTCGTCGCGCCCGAGCAGTGGTCGCGCGCCACCGAGATCCTCGACAACCTCGACTGATGGCGTCCTGGCGCAAACGGGGTCGCGCTGAGCGCGGCCCGCTTGACGACCGCGCCTGGTCGGCGCGCGAGAGCGTCAACCCACGCGTCGCCAACGAGGAGCTTGTGCGCTACACCGCCCTGCCCGCCGAGACAGGGCCGACGTGGGCACCCGACCGGCTCTCGGTCTGGCCCGTGGAGGGCGGACGCTACGGCGTCGACGCGCACTACCACGGCGTAACCGGGGCGGCGCGGGCGCAGCGTCAGCGCGAACGGCTTGCCACCGCCGGGCTCGACGCGAGCGTGCGCAGCGACGATGACGGCAGCATTCTGCGCCTCGGCCCGCTCGCCCACGAGGCCGTCTGGCTTGCGCTTGAGGCGTTTCTGGGGCGGCGGTTGGCGCAGTGACCGCCACCCGCTACCTTTGAACAGATGCTGT
>CAJCHW010000076.1 GCA_903970125.1 Chlamydiota bacterium | reverse complement strand
CACGGTGGACTTCGGCACGTGCAGTAGAGCTGCGACCTCGGCCGCGGTGAGCACGTCGGCTGCGGTGAGCGGTCGTGCCAGCCACGTGTGGGCTGGGGTCATGCGAGGTCTTTCGCGGCGAGCCGCACGCTCACCAGCCTGACCGTCGCTGTTGACGAGCGTCCTGGCCACTGTGCTCCCTTACCGCCCGATCCCGTGTCCGTGCCCGAGCTCCGGGGCATCTCGACCGAGCCGACGCTCAAGCTTGCGCTCCAATTCGCGCCGGCGGTCAAGCTCGCGACGCTCACGGATCTGCTCAAGCTGGCGCTCAATGTCTTTGCGCTGCGCAAGCACCCCCAGGTCGGCGCGGTCGCGGCCGAGCGCGCGCTCGATGACCTCGCGCGCAAGCTCCCCCTTGTCGCCCACGACATACAACCGGTTGAGATCACTGCCTCGCGTCGCGCCCGTGTAAAGGGAGCGAAAGCCGGCGTTCTGATCCACGAGCGTGCCGCCCCTTGCCTGTGTCAGCCCCTGCACGCCGTGAGTGGTGCGGAAGTACGCAAGCTCGACGTTCTCGCGCATGTATTGCGCTGGCACGACGACTTCATGGCGTCCGCTTTGGGCACGCAGCAGCGCGCTGCCGTCTTGCGCGAGCCCTGCGACAAACCAGGTGTCGCGATTCTTGACGTAGCTGCCGTCGGGAAGTTGCAGCCGCCGTGCGTTTTGCCGACTGGCCACCAGGTCACCGACGCCGATGGTTTCTCGCCGGCTGCTTTCGATCACGCGCGAGTTATCGACTTCGCCAGCCGCCAGCCGCTCCTTGCGAGCCAAGTCGTTGAGCTGGCGCACCTGCTCGTTGGTGGGTGCGCTGAAAGCGCTCGGGGCGCCGTCCAGCCACGCCTGCCTCCAGTCCTTGACCATCGCGCGGTGCATCTCCTCGGCCGATCCAAACCTCACCCGGTCGTTGGCGACGTATTGGTCGATCGCTCGTGCGTCTGCCGCTCTGAGCCGCAGCGACGCGTCAGCCTCCCAAGGCTCGGCGAACCGATGGACCGCTGTCAGTTCGGCTGCGGGCAAACGCTCTATGGCCTGGTCAAACATGCCGCCGCGGCCGACGGGGGCAAGCTGGCGCTGGTCACCGACGAAGACCACGCGAAAGCCGTCAGCCTCAGCCCGGGCCTGGATGCGCTCCCAGTCAGGCGTGGACAGCATCCCGGCCTCGTCGACGATCAGCGTGTCGCCCTTTGACAGCCACAGGTCGAAGTGGCGCGGGCGGCTGGTGGACTCGCCGGCCATCAGGAACTTCTCCACGGTGTCGCAGCGGTCACCGATGGCCTCCTGCAGGCGTTTGGCCGCCACCGCGCTCGGAGCCACGCCGACGACGCGGTGGCGTTCCTCGGCGATGGCCTGTGCAGCGATCGAGAGTGTGCGCGTCTTGCCCGCGCCTGCCGGCCCGACGATCGCTACCGCACGATGCTCACCTGCAGCCAGCGCAACGGCGTGCGCCTGGTCGCCGTCGAGCTGGAGCACGGCTTCCTGATGGCGCGCCGCGCGTTCATATCCACGCACGACGGCCTGCTCAGAGGCGACGCGTCCGGGGGCTTCGCGCGCGGCATCCAGCCAGTGCACGATGCGCTTCTCCTGTTCGATCAGCGCACGGGTGGTGTAGCGCTCAAGGCCAGGGTCAGACAGCACCCGCTCGGATGCGGCGCCGGTACTCCGCGATCGGTCTGTGGCGAGATCGACGCACAGCTCCTCCGCCGCTTTCGCAGCAGCTGTTTGGATCGCGCGCACCTGTTGATCTGGGGTGCGCGCGTTGGCCGTCGGCATGCGCGCGGCGACCTCGCGCTCTAGCTCCTCGATCGTCCACACAGACTTCTGCTCGGACAGCGCCCGCACGGCTGCGTCGGCTGCTTGGCGGTACTCGCCGAGCGCGGTGCTCTGCTGGACTGAGACCGTGCGGGCGCGGTGCAGGACCTCGGCGCGCAAGCGCTCCGCGTTCCATCCCCGCTCTGCCGCCAGAGATGACCACTGCAAATAAAGCCAGCCGTCGGCGTGCGCGTGCTCCTTGGCTGGGCGCGAGTCGCGTGCAGCGTCGCGGGTCATGATCGCCCGCTCGCGCTCAGTGGGCTCACGGTCTGAGTGGCGCTCTGAAAAGGCGGTGAGGCTCTGCTTTAGGCGATCTGCGATCTGAGCCGACCGCGCCGAAAACAGCCCAGTCAGCTCATCCATGCCGACGATCTCCGCCTGCCCCTTTGACACTGTCTCCCAGGTGACGCCGAGGGTCGCGGTGAGCTCACTGCGCAGAGCCGACTGGTAGACGGCTCCGAAGGTCCGCTGCGCGCGAAACAGGATCGAGCCGTCAAGGGCGCGCCAGCGGCCGTCGGATCCCTGCACCTTGGCAAACAGCAGCACGTGGGTGTGAAGCTGGGGATCCAGCGTGCGGCTGGTGTGGTGGCGCACCGTCAAAGCCGTCAGGCCGCCGGTGTCGAGGCGCTGGGTGCCGTTCTTGCCGGCCCGCGTCGTTGCGCGCTGCTGCAGCATCTCCATCGCCGCAGCGACCGCTTGGTCGTGCGCACGCACCACGGCGTGCTCGCCGCCTACAGCGAGCAGGGAAGCCAGCACCGACACGGACTTCGGCGCCGAAAAGGTCAGGTCATACGCGCGCACGCCGTCGGGGCGCGGGCGCTGGCCGAGCTGCACTTCTGAGACGGGGTGGCGACCGTCAAGCAGCGCTGCCATTTGCGCGCGGGTGCCGGCGCCGTTTAGGCCGAGCGTTTCGGCGCCCTGGCCGCACCATTGGCTTGAGTCCTGACCTGTCGGTAGGTAGTAGTCCTCGAGGCCCTGGTCTGACTCGGCGGCTTGCAGTGAACGCTCGATGGACGGTTCGCGGATCAGCCGTGCGTAGTAGTCAAGCGCGCTTGCGCCCCGGATGCGGGTCGGGCGCATCATCGCGGCGGCTCCGTGCCGCTGGTGGCCAACAGCCGCCGGGGTCCGCGAGTCGGCTCACACCGGGCTCCTGTCCAAATGCGACACATGCCTCTCAAGCAACGGAGGCGGCCGCTTTCCGCAGCGCGTGGCGGAGTGTGCGTGCGCTGCCCGGGGGCGTGGGCAGGCATTGGCGGTCGAGCAGCCATACCCGCTAAGCCACGGAGCCGGGCTGTTCGGGTAGTGCGAGGCCGGCGACGCGGGCCTCGCTGGCGGCGATTAAGGCTGCGTGGCCAGGACTGATGTTGCGGTCAGCCGGGCGCCGCTACGGCGCATCCCAGCTGGGATGCAAGGGTCTGTTTTGGTTCTTGGCTTTGTGTCTTTGGTCTTCTGTGTTGCTTGTCTTCTCGTTGGTCTTCTTGTCTGTGTCCTTGCTATTGGATCTCTTGGTTGTTGGCTTCTTCGTTGTTGGTCTTGTTCTCTTTGGTCTTGCTTTTAGTCTTGGTCTTGCTTTCTTGGTGTTGTTGTTCTGGCTCCGTCTTCCGCTGCTCGGTCCGATCTGGCACCGAGCTCTCTCCGAGTTAGCATGATAAAGTTTCCGAGATAGCAGGCCACGCCACACCGCGCCCGCCGCTGCTTGACCGCGGCATCGAGGACACCGTCGTGCTCGCCATGGCCGACGCCCGGGCGGTCGCGCTGCTGGGGCCACGACAGTCGGGCAAGAGCACACTGGCAAGGGTGCTCGCCGCCGGTCGCCTGCCGGCCGACTACTTGACCCTCGATGACGACACGATCCGATCGCTTGCCTCCGGTGACCCGCAGGGGTTCGTAGCCGGCCTGGGGCCACGCACGGTGATCGACGAGATCCAGCGCGCCCCCGAGCTGCTGCTGGCGATCAAGTCGCGCCTGGACATCGACCCCACCCCCGGTCAGTTCCTGCTTACGGGCTCGGCCAACCTGCGTCGAATACCGCGTGTCGCCGATGCGCTGCCGGGCCGCGTTGACTACCTGACGCTCTGGCCCTTTACGCAGGGGGAGATCGCAGGCAGCCGCGACGGTCTGCTGGACCACCTGCTGCGCGGCCAGGTGCCGAACATCTCGGGAGCGCCCGTGGGACGCGAGGCTTACGCCGAGCGCCTTTTGGCAGGCGGCTTCCCGGAGGCGATCCGGCGTGCGCCCACGGCACGCCGCCGATTCTTCGACAGCTACGTGGGCGCGATCGTCGAACGGGACCTCGCCGATGTCGCGCGAGTGCAGGACCCCTCCGCCGTGGCGACGCTGCTCAGGCTCATTGCCGCCCGATCGGGAGCCCTTGCGCGCTACGACAAGCTGGGTCGTGAAACGGGCATCGACGGCAAGACCGCAAAGGCTCACGTCGCGGCGCTGGAGCGGTTGTTTTTGGTTCGCATAAGGCCGCCGTGGCACGTGAACCTCGGCCAGCGGCAGGTCAAGGCCCCCAAGCTGTACGTGGCAGACCCCGGACTGCTGGGGGCGCTAGTGGGCGCCGACGAGCGGCGCGTGCGCGATGACGGCGGCTTCGCCGGTGCTCTGCTTGAGACGTTTGTCGCCACAGAGATCGAGCGCCAGGCGTCCTGGTCACAGGAGCCGGTGACCCTCTGGCACTACCGCGAAGGCGAGCGGGAGGTTGATGTGCTGATCGAGCGCGGCTCGGGAGAGCTCGTGGGCGTGGAGGTCAAAGCCAGTGGCACCGTTGGGGCCCAGGACTTCCGCGGCCTGGTCCACCTGCGCGAGAAGCTGGGGTCGCGGTTGATGGCCGGCGTGGTGCTGTACGCAGGCGAGCG
>CAJCHW010000075.1 GCA_903970125.1 Chlamydiota bacterium | reverse complement strand
GTCGGGTTCGTCGGGGGCGAGGCCGAGAAACGCGTCGGGGAGGGTGGCGAGATCGACTTCGATTTCGAGATCTTCGCAAATGCTGAAAAAGATGCGGGAGAGGTCGAGGGTGCGGGCGGGGTCGGCTTGTAGATCTTCGTCGATGCGGTCGGTGGTTTCTCGGACGAGCTCGGCGCGGTCGGGGTGGTGCTGGGTGATGCGGCGGAAAACATCCCGGAGGGGGGCGCGCCTGGGGTCGTTGCGGAGCGTGGGGGATGTGGCGCGGCCTATGGGGGTGAGGCCGGCGGCCACGCGGGCTTCGAGGGCGATGCTGGCGCGGACGCAGGCGGCGAGGCGGGTGAAGACCAGGGCGGGGTCGCCGGATTTGCAGGACGCGGCGCGGACGTAGAGGGTGTTGATGCGGGGCGGCCTGGCGGCTTGGGCGAGGCGGATGGGTGGGGCGACTTCTGTCTCGGGGGACGGCTCAGTTGCCGACTCTGGCTCGGGCAGTTCTTCGGGCTGGGCCCATGCGTCGCGAGCCTTTGCAGCGACGGTGCGGGCCAAATCCATGCCGAGATCAGCCAGCTCGGCGCACAGGCGCATGTGGCGCAGGGTGCGTTCGTCGGCTTGATCCGGGTGGCATGGCGGGATCGCGTTCAGGGGGGGTAACCTCTTTCGTTAGATATGCTGACTGTTAAGGTAAATTGTTGAGCAAGGCAAGCGATTTATGCGGAGGTGTGGGCTTGGGGCGTTAGTGAGGGTGCGGGCTGCCGGATAGCGTCGGCGTTCCGCCGTGGGTCCCGCAGTGCGCAAGGCGCTGTGGGCTACGCCGGTTACTGCTGGCGGCCAGACTGCGCGCGGCTGCTACGGGCACGCGCCGGTACTTCGCCGAAGTGCACGTGGCGCGAACTTCAAGCCTAGCTCGCTGAGCGTAGATCTGATGCACATTTGCGTCGCTGGCCTCCGAGGAGGAGCCTATGAGGCGCGAATATCGGCAAGTCGCCTGGTTCCCTTTGCGTCAGCATTCGCCTTCCAGTGGTCGCCGCATTGGGCGGCGATGTATCTGGTGCGGGTGATTGCTATGGCGCTTCTTTTCCGGAAAGGACGGCGTTTCCGTGCTGAAGCCGAATAGAAGCGTCGTGGCCTTCGACCCGTTGCCGCGGCGCAAGGGCGCCTCGCAATTCTTAAGAGCAAAAGTTTTTTGGTTCTTTTTTTTCAAAAAAGAACTGCTTCCTTACTTCCTTTGAAGCAGGCGTTGGGCGTGCTCGAGCACGCCACGGGGCGTGATGCGATTGTGAGCGGGGCGCGGAGGTGAGCCTGGGGTGCGGCGGCACGCTCGCGTTGGCGTGCTGGAGCACGCCCTACATTCGCTGAAGCCGAATAGAAGCGTCGTGGCCTTCGGCCCGTTGCCGCGGCGCAAGGGCGCCTCGCAATTCTTAAGAGCAAAAGTTTTTTGGTTCTTTTTTTTCAAAAAAGAACTGCTTCCTTACTTCCTTTGAAGCAGGCGTTGGGCGCGCTCGAGCACGCCACGGGGCGTGATGCGATTGTGAGCGGGGCGCGGAGGTGAGCCTGGGGTGCGGCGGCACGCTCGCGTTGGCGTGCTGGAGCACGCCCTACATTCGCTGTCAGGCGTTCAAGAGCGCGGCGCCGAGCGAAGTCGAAATAAGGCCATCGCGAGGGCGGGATGGATGCGCGCCACGACCATCTGGACGCCGAACTGGAGTCACCCGCATTCCGCTTTGCTCCATGACGGGCTAGGGGGGCGCCTTTTCAGGGAGGCGGGTCGGCGTTTAGGCCGCGAGCGGTGGGGCGCGCGGGTTGAGGGGGATGCCGGCGGAAAAGATCCAGTTGCCGGGTTTTTCGCCGTGGCCGGGGTTGGTCCAGGCATTTTCTTCCTCGGGTTCGGCGAGGGGCGGCGCGGGTTGTTGCGTCTGCGGCGGTTTTGCCCGGAGCGGCGGGGCGCCCAGGCGGGCCTCGATGGCGGCTTCGTCCAGGAAGGGCGCGTCGAGCAGGAGGAGGGTTTCCTCCGGGCATTCGCCGCCCAGCAATTCGGCCAGGCCCTGGCGCATCATGTCGATGCTGGTGCGTTCGTCGTCCGGCAGCGTGTGGCGGTCGCGGACGAGGATGAGGTGGGCCTCGGTGAGGCCGCCGAGGGGGGTGCGGGTGTAGGCGAGATAGGCGGCGCGGCGCTTCTGGTGGCGCTCGGGGTCGGTGGGCTCGTAGGTGCCCAGCGCGGCGGCGAGAAGGCGGAGGTGGCGGCGGATGATTTCGGCCAGCAGGGCTTCGATGTCGACGAAATGAAATCTGAGGGTGGCGGTGGTCATGCGCAGTGCGCGGGCGAGGCCGCGGAAGGTGATGTTGTGGCGGCCTTCCTCGGCGATGAGATATTGGCTTATGGCAACGACGCGCTCGTGCCGCTGGCGCTGCCGCTCGGTGAGGGCGAAGTGCGAGGGGTCACGGGATTGCGCCTTGGCGCGGAGGATGCGGTCTGGGGTGGTTGTCATGGCGGCGGGTGTTAGCAGGTGGATTGCCTACTGTCAATATAAATAACGTTCAATGTTAGTGACTTTGGGGTGCGGAGGCTCACCCAGTTACTAGCTACTCCCAAGGCAAGGGGTGCTGTGGGGCGCGGCCGTCTCGGCACGTTCAAAACGCCAGGCGCTTGCGCTATATGACTTATATGGCGTTCGATTCTTACCCAATTGACCCGGTCGGCGATCCGCCGCGCCGGTCGCGCGCCCAGGCGGTGGCGTTGCCTGGCGCGGTTGCGGCGGTTTGCCGGCAGTTCCATGTGCGACGGCTGGAGCTGGTTGGGTCGGGCGCGCGGGGCGGGGATTTTGGCGCGGCGTCGGACCTGGATTTTGTGGTGACGTTCGAGGCTGTGCCGCAGGCGGCTTCATTTGGCCATTTCCTGGCGCTGCGTGCGGCGCTGGCGGCGGCGACCGGGCGGCGGGTGGATTTGATCGAGGCAGGCAGCGTTAGCAATCCGTATGTGCGGGACGCCATGGCGCGGGATTGCGTGCGCGTGTATGGCGCGTGATCCGCGCGCGTTCCTGTGGGACGCGCTGAGCAGCGCCGGGCACATTCAGCGATTTGTCGAACATCGCAGTTTGGAGGATTATGTCGGCGAGCGGATGCTTCGGTCCGCTGTCGAACGGGAATTCGAAGTTATCGGCGAGGCGCTGAACCAACTGGCGCGCGTGGCGCCTGAGATGGCTGCGCGGATCTCCGACTGTAGGCGTATCATTGCTTTTCGTAACCTTCTTATCCATGGCTATGCCAGCGTGAGGAATGAGCGTGTCTGGCACATTGTGCATGAGGACTTGCCGCGGTTGCGGCGCGAAGTTGACGAGTTGCTAGTGGAACTTAATGATCCGTCTTAATGCGAAGGATTCCACGCTCGGGTCTAACTGGGGCCTCGAGTTAGAGGACATCAACCCGGAAGCCACGCCTCCGACACACCATGCACGCGGATTTAGTCTGGGCTACTCTCGCTGATTACGTTCCTGATTAGGCCGATTCACGAAATCGCCGCTTAGGCCGCATGGTGGTATTGTGGACTCGCAACAGTACGGTTATGGTTAAGTGATAGCATGAATTTCCTTAGGCTATACGCTGTCAGGAGAGCATGCCAAGCTTTCGCTTGCTTTAAGTTGAGTTCAACTCTGCCGAGAAGACTCGCGGGTTTCATGGGTAAAGCCTCAAATGCTGCGACGGTTTTGATGAGCGGTGGCATTGACTCGACCGCCTGCGTCCATCTCTTGTGTTCTCGGGGCATTGACGTAGATGGACTTTTCATCGACCATGGCCAAGCTGCAGCGCAACAGGAAGCCAAGGCGGTCTCGGCTCTGGCTGCCCACCTTGGCATCGTTGTCCGCAGAGCCGGCCTATCGGGCTCTGTTCCGATCGGACCCGGCGAAATCCCAGGACGCAACGCTTTCTTGATTTTCACGGCCCTGCTCCTTAATGGCGGGCGTTCTGGCCTCCTCGGTTTGGGGTTGCACGCCGGCACGCCCTATTATGATTGTTCTGGGGCTTTCGTTACCGCAATCGGCCAACTTGTCGCGGAGCAAACGGACGGTAAGGTTTCGGTCGTTGCACCATTCCTCACTTGGCCCAAGCAAGACGTATATGACTATTTCGTCTCTGCTGGCTTGCCGATTAACGCTACATACAGCTGCGAAGCTGGAACGGACCCGATCTGCGGCTTGTGCAGTTCATGCCGGGATCGGAATATACTAGGATGCTAGCAAAACGCCGAGTGCTCAAGCTTAATGGGCAGGAAATCGAGCGCACTCCCCTCCTGGTTCCCTCTTTTTCAAGCAAAGGCTTCCCTGATGTCGACGCCATCATTAAATACAGCTCAGAGTTGATCGACGGCGTTACCCTGGTGAGCGCGTACGATCTACATTATGATATAATCAAGCCTCCATTCAACTTCCCTTCGCTGATCTTTCTCGACAGCGGCGGCTATGAAGCGTCGAAGGACGTAGATCTTTCGGACCTCGGTGACAAGGAACATGTACCGAATCCATGGACTCAAGCCATGCATGAATCCGCGTTGGCTAATTGGGAGCCGAGCGTGCCGAGCGTGCTCATCAGCTATGACCATCCGAAAGAGCGCCTGCCAGTCAAGGACCAAATTGCACGCGCGATGGCGATGGCGCCAGGGCGAACGGGCTTCCTACGCGAGATCCTTCTGAAACCGGAAACGACCACGCAGTCGCTTCTGCAGATGTCGGATGTCCTGAAGTGCGTGCACGGTTTAGCGGACTTCGACGTGATCGGCGTAACGGAGAAGGAGGTCGGGAACTCGATTTTCGATCGGATGAAGAACATAGCGGAGCTTCGTCGGGCGCTAGATAAGGCTGGATTAGAGACCCCGATACATGTGTTCGGGAGCCTTGATACGATAACCACGCCAATGTACTTCCTTGCCGGGGCCGACATCTTCGACGGACTGACTTGGTTACGGTTCGCATTCTTTCAGGGTCAAACCATTTACAAGCACAATTACGGAGCGCTAAAATTCGGTGTGGCCACTAAGTCGCATGTGATCGACGGGCGATGTTGGAATGACAACTACTATTACATTAAAGATTTGGAACTTGAAATGCGACGATATCTAAATGGCAAGGACTTTTCTGTATTCAAGCATCATAGTGACCTGTTCCAAACCTCGTTGCAAAGCGCGATCGAAGCAATAGGAGCTTGATATGGGCGGAAGCGGTGGTGGCGGCGCCTTCTTCCATCGGAGCCCGAGCCAGTTGCGGGACATCGTCCGCAAGGCTGAGGACAAGACCACAGTGGCGGCGTTTGAGACCAAACTGGCCGGCGTGCTTGGCAACTTGCTTGGAGCCTATAACGCCCGTGATACGAAGACCGTCAGGGAGCGGCTCGATGGGGTGAAGGCTGCACTTCAAGACTCGATTGAGGGAAGCTTCGATCAGTTGTTGGGAGGGTCGGTGGCGAAGCACACTTATGTGGATGGGCTGAGCGACATCGATTCGCTAGTTTTGATTAATGATAGCGCGCTTGAAGGCAAGAGCCCGCAGCAAGTGCTAGCAAAAATGGAGCTTATCCTGGCGCGGGAGCTTGGAGACCAAGCCGCGGTTTCGCATGGACAGATGGCGGTGACTATCGACTATGGCGACGGCATGGTTATCCAGCTCTTGCCAGCCGTCACTGCGGAGAACGGCCATTTCCACGTGCCCTCATCGCGCCGGGACGGTTGGTCGAAAATAGATCCAGTTGCTTTTCAGGAAGCGTTGACACGACGGAATGAGGAATGCGCCGGGAAGCTCGTACCGACAATCAAGTTAGCGAAGGCGATCGTGGGACAATTGCCAGAGGCACAGCGGGTGAGCGGCTACCATATGGAGAGCCTGGGCATCGCAGCCTTTCGCAACTACGCAGGCAACAAGACCACGGCGGCGATGCTGCCGACTTTCTTCGAGCGTGCCCGCGAACTGGTCCTCTCGCCCATCAAGGACAGCACCGGGCAGTCCGTTCATGTCGACGGCTACCTTGGGCCGGCGAACAGTGAAGCGCGGCAGGCCGCAAGCCATGTACTTGGCCGTTTTGCGCGCCGAATGCGAAACGCGACGGCCGCCGGATCGACGGCGCAGTGGCAAGCGTTGTTCGGGCTCGACGAGTGATCCAGTCCGAGAGCATGCGCGACGAGCTAAAACGGATTAGGGGAGTATCCGACACCCTTTGTACCGGCCACGCCGGGTTGCGAGATCGGTTCACCCGACGAGCGTTGGCGCTCGATCTCTGTATCATGAGTCTCTCAACCTGGCTCGTCGCTTTGGCATTTGTTGAGCCGCGGATCAACGTGCGGCTGACGCCGTTCGGATTGGACAGCCAAATCTGGGTAGGCACGCTCAGCGTTGCTATGTTTTTTCTGACAATTATCCAATTCAAGACGGATTGGAAGGGCCGCGCGGACGCTCATAAGCGCACGTTCGACATATACGCTGAAGTAAAACGCGAGGCCGGCTATCTGCTAGCGACCGGAGAAATTGACGAGGCGGCCTGCCGGAGTGTTCTTTCTCGTTACGATATGGCGTCAGCCGTAGGAATCGCAATTCCCGAGGGGCAGTTCTTGCCGCAGAAGCAACGCCATTTGATCAAGGTCGCTTTGAGCAAGCATCTAGATACGCATCCTTCAGCATCACTTCTGATCACCCGAGTTCGCTTTTGGATTCGCGACAATATTTCAAGGAACTGAGCGGCGATGCCAGATCTTGAAGGAGCTATGCAAATCTTCACCGCCGCGACCACATACATGGCTGACCAGAGCCGGTGTGCCGAGGTAGAGCGGCAGCGCAAGGTCTCGCTTGAGGAATTTACTGAGACCGATTTCCTTCGTGAGGCGGCCTGGGTTATCCTTTGCTCCGGTTTCCGGGAGCGGAACGTGCGGCGGGTGTTCAACCATATATCTCTATGCTTTTGCGATTGGGAGTCTGCATCCGCAATCCTAGATGTGGATCCAATCTGTCGCGTAGCGGCAATGGCATCGTTCCGCAACCCAGCCAAGTTGGGCGCTATCGTAGCCTCCGCGCTGCACGTCCACAGACAAGGGTTCGTCGCCTTCAAGCAGGCGGTGCTCGCCGCTCCGCTTTCCGAGCTCCGCCGTCTGCCGCACATTGGCCCGACTACAGTCTGGCATCTCGCCAAGAACCTTGGTTTGGATGTGGCCAAGCCAGACCGGCACCTCGCACGCATTTCGTCGGCGTTCGGATTCGCTAACCCAGACCATTTCTGCACTGCAATCGCCGGGGTAAGCGAGGAAAAGAAAAACGTAGTTGACCTCATCGTTTGGCGATATCTTGCTGATAATCCGCATGCATTCCGCGCAATTGAAACGAAGTTGTCTCAAAAAGCTTAGCGGCTAGTTCGATCTAGGCTGACATTCGGCGCATCGCGTGCCACACGGTCAGCGGAACGCATTGCGGCGGGTTCGGCAGCTACGACGTCCTAGCCGTAGGCGGCGGGCCAGGCTGCATCGCGGCCGCTGCCGGCGCCGACGTCGAGCATCAGGCCAGGCTTTCCCGGGAGGAAGGGGATTGCGCTGCGGTGGATTTCGGCGAAGCCGTACGATTCGAAGGCGGCGGGGAATTCGGCGAAGCCCTGATTATAGTGCCAGCCAGTATTGCGGGCAACATGCGCTTCCATTTGTGTGGGCGGTTGTCTTGGTTTCCACGGGCGGGGCCGGCTGGCGATGACGATGGTTCGACGTGGGTCGTTGCGGTGAGTTGCGACGGCGGATTGCGCAAGGGCTTATCCGCCCTACAATTCGTTGTGAAAAGCTATCGTAAATTGCAAAAGTTTTTTGGTTCTTTTTTTCAAAAAAGAACTGCTTGCCTTTGTTTCAGATGAACATTGTCATGCTGCGGCGAAAACACCCGGATTGCAATCCGGGCTACGGGTTTGTAACGGCTTAGGCGAATTCGGGGATTTTTTCGGCGCGGGCGGCGCGGGCTAGGGCGGTGTCTAGGGTGGCGAGGGGGAGGTGCTCGCGGTGGGCCAGGTCCAGGTAGGTGGCGTCGTAGATGGTGAGGCGGTGGGTGCGGGCTAGGGTTAGGACGGCGGATTCTTCCGGGGTGCGATCGATTGTGATGGGGAGTCGGGCGAGGGCGCGGAGGAAGAGGGTGGTGTCGGATGGGGTGATGCGGGCGCGGCGTTCGTTGATGATGAGGACGTTGCGGACCTCGAACCACCAGAGGGTGGGGACGCGGGCTTCGTCGGTGCGGAGGCGGTCGAGGGCTTGGGTGGCGAGGGGGTGGTCTTCGTCGTTGAAGGCCCAGCAGGATGCGATGGAGGCGTCCAGCACGAAGGGCATCAGTATTTGTGGCCCTCGTGGCGGGCGGCGAGCAGGTCGGGCAGGGCGACTTTGCCGGTGCGGGCGCGGATGGCGCGGATGGCGGCGATGGCGTGGTCGGTTTCTTCCTGGCGGCGATGGGCTTCGGGGATGATGCGGGCGATGGGGCGGCCGTGGCGGGTGATGATGAGGGTTTCGCCGCGCTCGACGTCG
>CAJCHW010000074.1 GCA_903970125.1 Chlamydiota bacterium | reverse complement strand
AGATCTACACTCTTTCCCTACACGACGCTCTTCCGATCTAGAGGTCCTTCCACGAGCGCGCGCGGACGTGTCGTGTATCACCCGACACGTCCGCGCGCGCTCGTCGCGTTGGGGTCCTCGCACGTCCGCACAAGACCCTCCTGCTCGAGTCCCGCCAGCAGGCGGTAGACGTCGGTGGGGTCGATCTGCCAGGACTCGCCAAGCCGGCGAGCCAGCCGCGATGCAAGGTCGCCGCCGTGGCCGGGGCGCTCCAACAACAGGCCCAGCAGCGCGCCTCGCAGCGGCGATGATGCGCCCTGCATCCACTTCCTGCTCGCCCTTGCTGTTGCTTGCATGCGGCCCCTCCCCGGGACCAACCGGACGTGGTCCGATCGCTGTCAGCCAATGATACTCCAGCGCCTGCCTGCTGACAAGCGCAACCGACGGGGGCCGGAAGCGCAGCCGACGGCCGCCGGCCGGCCTCAAGACGGCCCTGGGCGTCGTTGCACGGACTCAGTAGTGCAAGCTCGCCTGCACCTGCACCTTGGAGTCGTGGCTGATGCGATCTTCGGCGCCGGAAAAGCGCCCGGAGCCCGATGCGTGCAGGTAGCGGCCGCTGCCGTGGACGACGACGCCCGTGCCTTCGAAGCTGGCGTACGGCGGGCGGCCGAAGTGCAGCTTGCCGCGCCCGCTGCCCGCGATCGTGCCTGCGCTCGTGGCGAGCGTGAACGTGAACTTGAACACCGCGCCGGAGACGGTCGAACTGAAGTGGAGGGTGCCCGCAAGCGTGCCGGATGCGGGCCCGACATCGGTTGTGGTGTTGCCGTTGCTGGCAGCCGGCGCGACCAAGGCGCTGTCGCGCACATCGAGCACACGCGCTGCACCGGCGCTGCGGGGCCGCGCCGACGCCGCCGGCGCCGACGCGTTGCACGCCATGACACCAGCGCTGACGAGCAGCCCGAGCGCGCCCAGGGTCATCGACCGCGGCGTACGGACCTCCCGGAGCCCATGGTGGCACTGTAGCCCAGGAACCAAGCGCTGCCAGCGCGGGCCGCGAGCTAACAGTGGCGCAGCAGCGCGGCGTAAAGCGTCATCCCCGGGCCGAACGCCATCAGCACGACCGCGTCGCCGCGCTCGAGCGCTGCACGTCGCCGCACCTCTTCGAGTACCACGAACGCCGTGGCCGAGGAGCAGTGCCCGTGGTCGCGCAACACGTCGCGCGAGCTCTTGAGAGCATCCGCGGGCAGATCGAGCTCTGAGGCGATCACATCGAGGATCGCGGGACCCCCGGGGTGCACCGCCCACCCCGCCACCTCGCCGACACGCAGGCCGTTGCGCGCCAAGAGCGTGGTTACGGTCGCGGCGACGTGGCCACGGAGTACCGCCGGGATCTGCGGCGAAAGCCCGATGCGAAAGCCGTGGTCGGTGACATCCAGGCGCACCATGTCCTGCGTTGCCGGGTCGGTATGCGAGATGCGGTCGACCACACGCAGACCACGATCTCCGGGTACCACGGCCACGGCACTCGCCGCGTCAGAGAACATGGCGTGCGAGATCACCTGCTCGAAATCCTTGCTGGCCGGCTGGATGTGCAGGCTTGCAAGCTCGACGCTCACCAGCAGGCAGACCTGGCCGGACGCCGCCGCGGCGTCGGCGGCAGCTGCCAAGCCCGACAACCCGCCCGCGCAGCCCATGTGACCGACATGCAGTCGCTGGGTGTCGTTGCGCAGGCCCAGCTCGTGGGCCAGCTTGATATCGACCCCCGGCATGCCGTAGCCGGTCGAGGAGATCACCGTCAGGGCATCGACCGCCGCGACGTCCACACCGGCCTGCGCGAGTGCTCCGCGCGCGGCTGCGAGACCCAGGCTCACGGCCTCGGACTGAAAGCGCTGCATGCGCCGCTCGGTCCCCCAGGACGCAATGTCGGCGTCGGCGTCGGGGTCCACGACATGGTGACGCGACTGAACGCCGCAGTTGTCCCAAACGCTCTTGACGCGCTCGTCGAAGCCGTAGTGGGCCCCGAAGTAGCTGTCCCAGGTCTGCTGCTGGCTGATGGCAGGTGCAAAGGCCGACTGCACGCCGGCGATGCTCGCGGCCGCCACGCGGCGTGCGGGGGCGATCAGCGACGGTTGCGCGACGGAACGACGGAGTTCGGGTGCCCCGGTGGTGGAGGTTGAGCTCAGTTGTGACCACATCCTCGTGCGCGAAAGCTCAAGTGCACGACGGGCGAGCACCCCGTCGGTGTCCAGATGCCCACCGGCCGCCGACAGGTTGGCGCGGTGGTTGTTCGGACGCGCGCCGATCATAGCCGCCACTCGCCACCGCAATACGGGGCCGGGCTGCGCGTCATCGCTAACTCAGCGTGGAGCGGAAGCGCAGGCCGGGCGCACTATGCGCCCGGCCTGCCGCTCTTGATCTGGAGGAGACGTGATTAAGCCCCTGGACCACCAGCCGCGTTCCGGTGAGATGGCGGTACGCGTGGCTTCCGTCCTCCTGGAAGCCACGGGGACACAAGGTCTCGGCCGGTGGCATCGTGTGCGTCATCACGGTGCACTTTCTATCGCCCCCAGCGCGCCCTGCCTATTGGAAAGTTCAAGAAAGCTGAAAAGCGCCCCAGGGACGGCCGCAGGCGCCGCGCCTCGGCGCCACCGGGCTCGTCGCGAGCAGGTCGGCCCCACAACTGGCGCACCACATCCAGCACATCGTCGGCGATCGCCTGCTCGCGCGCATGGATCGGCACGCGGTCACCTGGTGAAAGCTCATAGCAGCGAGGCGCGCCGTAATGCACGGTGACCTGCGGGAACTGCAGGCGCTTCCAGTTGCGCGCGCGCTCGGAGCCCTGGATCGCGACCGGCACCACCGGGGCGCCGCTCTCGAGCGCCAGCCTGCCCACGCCCGGACGCGCGTGCGCCGCTATTTCGCCGGTGCGCGAACGGCCGCCCTCCGGATACAGCACAACCACCCCGCCGGCCCGCAGGATTGAAAGCGCAGTGGTCATGGCCTGCTCGTCGTGATGGCCGCGCCGCACCGGAAAGGCACCGGCGTGCGTGAGGATCGGCCCCAGCGGACCGCGAAACAACTGCGACTTGGCCATGAAGCGCACGCGCCTGCGCAGGTACATGGCAACGAAGAAATGGTCCAGCGCCGAGAAGTGGTTCGGCGCGATGATCGCGGGACCCGAGACTGGAACCTGCGGCGCGCCGTCTGCGCGCGCGCGGTAGAAGAACATGCACCACGGGACCACGATCAGGCGCACAATGTCCTGCATCGCATCGGCACCGTGCGAACGCGCCCAAACGTGGAATTGCTGGAAGTACTCGGCGGGGCGGCCGTCGAGGTAAACCTGCGGCTTCAGTGCCAGCTTCTGGTCCGACATGTCATTACTTACAGTACCGCCCAAGACCCCGGCGTTACTCCAAGCGCAGGCGCGCACGGCCGTGCGCAGAACCCGGCGAGCCGGCGCCCGTTGGCGCAAGTCGCCGCCAGGCGAGCGTGAGCAGCAGCGTCAGCGCAACCGGCACGGTTGCCGGCAGCTCATCGACAAAGAAAAACAGCAGATCGAAGGCGGTAGCGCAGACGGCCACAATCGCGGCAGCCCACAGGCGGCTGGTCTTGGTCGCATGCAGCGTCAGCAGACCGCCAAAGGCACCTGCCACAAAGAGATCCCCGTAACCCATCACCGCAGAACCGAAGGTGGCCGCCTGCAGACGCGGCAGCCCGGCAGCGGGATGCGCCCCATTGAGCACGCTGTTGGGGTGCTGCAACAGGTCTGAGATCACCAGTGCCGAGTCCACGATCGCCATTGTCACGATCCCTGCCTCAAGCGCGCGCTCGGGGGTAACGTAGGCGATCAGCAAGCCGAGCGTCACGCAGCTGAGCGCAGTCAGCACGACCGCGGCAGCCTCTCCTGCCAGCCCGCCTCTGTCGGCCCATGCCAAGGCGAACAGCGCCAGCGCAATCAGCGCGCGTGCACGGCGCGCGGTCGGTGTAATAAAGACCAGCGCCACCGCCGCAAGGACAGGCACCGCGACGAGCGCGAAGTAACTCAACGCTTGGGCGCCGCTGTCGCCGATCGACCCCACCACGGCAACGAAGACGATCACCGAGCCCGCTGGAATCAAAGCCCATGACCGGCTGCGGGCCCTGACAAGAACACCGATCGCCGGCAGCTTGACTGCAATCGCCACGACACCCCCCTGCAGCAGCGACAGCGCGCCAATCGACAGCCAGAACGGCAGTGTCACGCTCACGCTCCGCCCAGCTGCGCCGCCTTGACGACGAGCAGAATCACCGACACCAGCAGGTAGCCACGAAGCGTCAGCATTGCGATCTTGCGCCCCGACGACCACTCCGGGCGGGCCAGCAACGTCAGTGGAGGCATCGTCCACTGCTCCTTGGGAATCTGCGGCTCATCGTCAATCACCGTCACGGTCGCGACCTTGCGCCGCGTGCGTTGCGTCACCAGCCCAAAGGCCAGCAGGCCGATGGCAAGCACCGTGCCGCCGGCCAAAGAGACCGTCGCCACGTCGATGTGCGGAAACAGCGTCGTGGCCATCAAGATCAGCGACAACAGCACCAGCGTGGAGACGATCACGCTCGCAAGCGCGTTCAACCAGCCCGGATTGCGCCATGGGCCGAGCACCTCGCGGTCGTTGCACAACAGCAGCAAAAACACACTTGCGCTCGGCAAGAGCACTCCCGCCAGCGCCTGAACGGCCAGCGTGATCACGCCCAGCGGCGCCCCCGGTATGAGCACGATCGCAGCCGCACCGGCAATCAGCAGCGCAAAGGTCGCATAAAACGACTTGGCGTCTGCAAAGGAGCGGTGCAGTGAGCTCTTGGTGCCGAAGACGTCCCCGAAGGCGTAACTCGTCGAAAGTGTCAGCGCACCCGCGCCGATCAGCGACGCGTTCAAGAGCACAACCGCAAAGAACACCGCCGCGGTGCGGCCGATTGCACGTTGCAGGCCCAGCGCCGTGCCGCCCGCGTCGGTGAAATGCCCGAAGTAGTGCGTCCCACCAAACGCGAACGCCGAGAGCGCGATCAGTGCCGCCGCCCCGACCGTGACCACGCCCGCGCCGAGATATGTATCCAGCCGCTCGTAGTTGATCCAGCGTGGGGTGATGCGTTTGTCGATCACGTTCGACTGCTGAAAGAAAAGCTGCCACGGCGCCACCGTGGTGCCCACGATGCCAATGATCAAAAGCACCGACGTCGAGGTGGCACCGCCGTGAATGCTCGGGATCACGAGGTGTTTGGCGATGTCGCCAAAATGCGGATGCGCAAAGAAGAAAAGCGGAATGATCAGGAGGTTGGCAAAGACGAACACGAACATCGACCGCTCCCAAAAGCGGAAGCTGCCACTTGCCGTTATCGCCACTAAAGCCACTGCAGCGACTGGCACCGACACGTACATCGACACACCCAGATAGCCCAGCGCGAGACTCACACCAATGAACTCCGTGACGATCGTGAGGAAGTTCAGCAGGAACAGGTCGCCCACGGAGAACAGTCCCCAGAAACGTCCGAAACGCTCGTTGATCAGCTTCGCGTGGCCAACCCCCGTGACTGCACCGAGCCGCACGACCATCTCCTGGTTGACGATCAGCACCGGTATCAACAGCAGCAGCACCCAAAGCAGGCTCGTGCCGTAGTTCTGCCCGGCCTGCGAGTAGGTAGCCACGCCGCCCGCGTCGTTGTCGCCAACCATCACGATCAGCCCCGGGCCGAGGATTGCGAGCAGCGCGAGCGAGCGCGAGCGCATGCCTCGGTGGGCATCCTCGTGCTCGCGAATGGTGCCAAACGCGCCCTTGATGTCACCCACGTGGGCGGAGTCGAGCACGAAGCGCTCGCGCGCGCCATCAACCGGCTGCGCCGGCGGTATACGCCGCTTTGTTGCCACTGCTCGACCTCCTTTCTGCGCGCTCGCAGCCTCGCCGCGGCGGCCGATGGAGGCCCTCAGCCCGTCGGATCAGGGTCCAGCGAGCAGCGGTGCGTCCGGCGCGGCAGCCGCGGGCCAGCTACTTCGCGGCGGCTCTGAATCTTGGTATCCGGTGTGATCGCCCATCGCTAAATCCTGCAACAAGTCGACACCATTGCCGACACGGTGAGCGTATCAGCCCACCCCCAAAAACTCAGTCCCGGGCGCGTCCAAAACGCCGTCGCCAGTCCTCCGGCAACAGCAGCTCGAGAACGTCGTCGACCGCGAGCACGCCGATCGGCCGCGACTCGTCATCGACCACCGGCAGCGACATCAGATTGAAGTCCGTCATCAGCCGCGCTATCTCCGGCACGTCGGCCTCGGCGGCGACCACCGGCCGCGACTCGTCCACCAGCGCCACCACCGTTTCGGCTTGATCGGCCTTGATCAGGGCCGCGGCCGAGACACTGCCCACAAGCTGGCCCGAATCGTCGATCACAAGCACCGTATGCACCTGATCCGGCGGCAAGTCGCTGCGGCGCACTGTCTGCAGCGCCTGCTCAACGGTCGCGCTTTCGTCCAGAGCGACAAAATCGGGGTTCATCAACCCGCCGGCGGTCTGCGGGTTGTGGCCAAGCAGACCGCGAATCTTGCGCTGCTTGCCCGCAGGCATCGCGCCTAGCACCGGCAGCCGCCGATCCTGGTCCAGCTCCATCAACAGATCTGCGGCGTCATCGCTCTCCATGCGCGCCAGAACGCCCGCAACCTGGGCGTCTGAACGCTCGCGCAGGAACTCCAGCTGGTGCTCCTCGTCGAGCTCTTGGAAAATGTCGGCCTCAAGCTCCTTGTCGTGGCCCACGGCCTCAAGGATCTCCTCGCCCTCGTCATGAGAGGCCGCCTCCACGAGGTCGGCGATCTGAGCAGGGTGCAGCCGCGCGAGCCGGCGGTATGCCAAGCGCGTGCGCGACGTGGGCACGTGCGCCAGGAAAGGCTCAAGCTCGGACCATGCGACAAAGCGCTCGTGGCTCTCGGAGTGCTCGCGCATACGCCGCGGCAACAGCCTGCGCACGCGGGCACGCGGGCTCGGATCGATCCCCGCCACGCGCCAGACGCCGTCCACGCAGGAGAGCTCGACCTCGCGCGCAGCCACCAGCCGGGCGGTGCCAACGTCGATAAGGCTGTGGCCGAGCACGTCCGCACGCAACAAGACCTCACCGGCGCGCCGCTCAAAGTGGGCGAGGTTCAGCTTGGTCGTCGACGTGTGCGCCGCCGTCGGGCCCAGCGCCGCCAAGCGGTCCGCCGGCACAAACAGGTCGCGCCCGCCGATGCGCGCCTTCAACCCCACCACAAGTGGCAGGCCGTCCCCCATACCCAGCCGCGCGATCACATCTTCCACGCGACCCAGCCGGGCTCCTCCCGAATCCAGCAGCGGGCTGCCGGCCACGGAGGACAGATGCACAACAGTTTGCGCCATATCGGCTCGCTGAAGGCTAGCGGGACGCCCAGCGGCTTGATCGCCCCCGTATTCACAGCAAGTTCCTACGCGCCGTTTAGGCGAGCTTAGGTTTGCGTTTGTAGCTTGCTTAGGCGGCTGCGCAACGCTCAGTCCGTGGCACCGCCTCTTACGCTAACCGTACGTGAACGCTCCCAGACCTACGACGAAAGGGGCGCCAGTCGGTGCGTGAGTTAGCCGGCTCAAGCCGCGCCAGCGCCCAGCCGCTCGTCCTGCTGCTAGGCGCCGTCTGCGTCGGCGCCATCGTGGCCGGCGTGCTCGTGGTCGGACCGCAGACGTCACAGACAGCCGCGACAAGCCGCATCGTGACAGCCGCTGAAGGCGTGGTGCAGTCAACGGTCTCCGGCAGTGGCACGCTTGAGTCAGATTCCGACATCGGCGTCAACTTTGCCACCTCTGGCACGCTCAAGGCGCTGTACGTGAGCGTCGGCGAACACGTGAGCGTCGGCGAGCTTCTGGCCGCAGTCGAATCCTCAAGCGCGGTCTCGGACCTGCGCACCGCCGAAATCAACCTGACCGCGGCCAAAGCGCGCCTGGAAGAGGCAGAGGAAGGGCTCACGCCGGAGGAGGTCGAGGAGGACAAGGTCAGCGCCGCCCAGAGCCGGGCCGCTGTGGCCTCGGCCAAGCGTTCGCTAAAGGAGGCCAAGGAAACGGCCAAGTCCGACAAGGTCTCCGCGCGCGCCACGATCGCGCAGGACGAACTTGCGCTCAAGGACGACAAGCAGCAGGCCACGCTCGGCGCTCAAAGCCAGCAGGACGCCGCCAACCAGGACACAGCCCAGCGCACCTCAGATCAGCAGGCCCTCAGCGAAGCCGAGCTCCAGCTCACCGAAGCAAGGAGCGCACTGGCGAGCGCCGAGGCGCAGTCGCCGTCGAACGCGGTCGCCGTCAGCTCGGCCGAAGGCAAGGTCAGCTCGGCGACCTCCGCGGTCAAGGCCGACGAAGCCAAGGTATCTCAGGACACCAACACGATCACAAGCGCCGCCAACAGCCAGGCCCAGTCAAAGCTCAAGGAAGAAGAGTCGATCGCAAACGCCGAAAGCCAGCTGGCCGGCGCAAACCAGAACCTCGCTTCGACCAAAAGCAAGGACCACGAGTCGGTGGTGGCTGCCAAGGCGAGTGTGACCAGCGCCAAGCAGTCTCTCGCCTCCACGCTGGCCTCCAACAAGGCCAAGGCGGCACCGCCGACCCATGCCTCCCTCGTCAGCGACGAAACCAGCCTCGAAACCGCCGAACTTTCGCTGCAGAGCGCGCGGGAGGAGGTCGACGAGACCAAGCTGCACTCGCCCGCAAGCGGCACCGTGGCCTCGATCGCCGACTCCGTCGGCGAGACCGTCTCCGGCAGCGGCTCCGCGAGCACCAGCTCAAGCACCGCCGGTTCGGGCTCAAGCACCGCCGGCTCAGGTTCAAGCGCGACGGGTTCGGGTTCAAGCACCGCCGGATCAGGTTCGAGCAGCGCCGGATCAGGTTCAAGCACTGGCGGCTCAGACCCAAGCACCGCCAGCTCAAGCGACAGCAAATCGAGCACGAGCTCAAGCAGTTCCGACCCGTTCATCGAACTTGAGAACCTGCAGGGCTACCAGCTCGTGGTGCCCTTGAGCGAGTCGGAAATCGTCAACGTGCACGTCGGCCAGCCGGCCACCGTGACAGTCGAAGCGCTGGAAGGCTCAAAGCTTGCCGCCCACGTGGTCAGCGTCGCCACGCTGCCAACGTCAAGCAGCGGCGCGGTCACCTATGACGTCACCTTCCAGCTCGACCAGGTCAAGGCTCAGATGAAGCCCGGCATGAGCGCCACCGCCGAAGTCGTGGTCAAGCAGGCAGAAGGGGTAAACGTGCCCACCAGCGCGATCACTGCCGACAGCGTGACTGTGCTTGAAGGCTCAAAGCAGGTGCGCCGGAGTATCGTCACGGGCCTGGCAGGCAACAGCTCGACGATCATCCTCAGCGGCCTGAAAGCCGGGGAAAAGGTCGCCCTGCCGGTCTCAAAAACGACCAGCTCGAGCGCCTCCAGCCTGCTGTCACGGCTCGGCCGCTCCTCCTCCAATGGCACTCTCGGCGGCGGTGGCTTGGCCGGTGGTGGCATTCCCGTCGGTGGTGGTGGCTTTGCCGGCGGCGGCTTCCGAGGTGGCGGCTGATGAAACTCGGTAGGTGGTCGCCTCGACGGCCGGGGGATGAGCCGCAGACAGAGCGGCAACACAACGCATCGCTGCCCAGTCACGTGCGCCCGCGCACGCCGCGCGATCGCCCCGTGATCGGCGCGCACCCACGGCGCCGACGCCCACCGGTGATCGGAGTCCACGACGTCAGCAAGACCTTCGAGCTCGGCCAGATCAGGGTGCGCGCCCTGCACGACGTCTCGCTGCAGATTCAGCGCGGTGACTTCGTGGCGATCATGGGCAGCTCCGGCAGCGGCAAGAGCACGCTGATGAACATCCTCGGCTGCCTGGACATCCCTTCAAGCGGCCGCTATCTCATCGACGGCGTCGATGTCAGCCGCATGGACGAGGACGAACTTTCCGACCTTCGCAACCGAAAGATCGGCTTCGTCTTTCAGAGCTTCAACCTGATCCCGCGCACGAGCGCGCTGGCAAACGTGGAACTGCCGATGGCATATGCCGGCCTGAGCCGGCCCGAGCGCCGCCTCCGGGCCCGCGACGCGCTTGCGGCCGTGGGCGTTGGCAAGCGCGCAGACCACCAGCCCTCAGAGCTCTCCGGCGGTGAGCAGCAGCGCGTGGCGGTCGCCCGCGCGATCGCGCTCAACCCGGCGCTGATTCTCGCCGATGAGCCGACGGGCAACCTCGACTCGCACGCGACCGAGGAGATCCTGCGCATCTTCGCGCGCTTGAACACAGAGGGCAGGACGGTCGTGCTGATCACCCACGAGCCCGACGTCGCCGCCCAGGCCAAGCGGGTGCTGCGGTTGCAGGACGGGAGGATCGTCGATGACCGTCGCCTCTGCGGCTTACTCGACGTGCCACCGGTACTGCGCCAGAAGTCCTCCCACTCAGACGGTGCCACAAGCGCAACGGTGCCGCAGCGATGATCGGCGTGCAGACCTTGCGCGTCGCCTGGGGCGGAATCGCGGCCAACAAGCTGCGCTCGGGGCTGACGATCCTGGGCATGACCATCGGCGTGGCTTCCGTGATCATCCTGATCGCCGTCGGCAACGGCTCCTCGCAGGCGGTGCAGTCACGCATCCAGGGCCTCGGCACAAACGTGCTGCAGGTGATCGCCGGCGGCGGCTTTCGCGGCGGCGGGCGATCGTCAGGTGCTGAATCGATCTCGCTCACCAAGCAGGACGCAGAAGCGCTGCAGAACCCCGGCCTGGCGCCGGAGGTAAAGAGCGCATCGCCGGTTGTGGACGCGAGCTCGGCGACGATGGCCTACGGCTCGGCGACCGTGACGCCCACGACGTTCGTGGGGACGACACCGTCCTATCTCCAAGCCCGCAACTACAAGGTCGCAGAAGGCACGGGGCTGACGAGCGAAGACATCACCAAGCACAGCAAGGTGATCTTGATTGGGCAGACCATCGTCGAAGAACTCGGGCTGACGTCCGGCAGCGCGGTCGGCGACACGGTCAAGGTAAACGGGGCGAACTTCACGGTGGCCGGCGTGTTGGCTGCCAAGGGCTCAAACGGCGCCACGAACGAAGACGACGTTGTGATCGCTCCCGTCACCACCGTGCAGGACTCGCTCACCGGCTACGGGCCAATCGACTCGATCACGGTCGAGGGCAAATCCGCCTCCACGCTCACCGAAGCAGAAGCCGAGGTCACCCAGATCCTTGAGGAACGCCACAAGATCAAGGACACGGCCGAACCGGGATTTCAGGTGCTCAACGAGGGATCGCTGCTGGAAGCATCGAGCTCGACCAGCGGCGTCTTTACGACCCTGTTGGGGGAGGTCGCCGCGATCTCGCTGCTGGTCGGCGGTATCGGCGTGATGAACATCATGCTCGTCTCCGTCACCGAGCGCACACGCGAGATCGGCATCCGCAAGGCGATCGGAGCGCGTCGCAGCGACATCCTCACCCAGTTCTTGGGGGAGGCGCTCCTGATCTCGCTGTTCGGGGGTCTGGCGGGGGTACTCGTGGGGATTGTCGGCAGCCAGTTCAAGATCGCCGGCGTCCAGCCCGAGGTCGCCACCTATTCGATCTTTCTCGCCTTTGGGGCAGCCGGAGCCTCCGGCCTGTTCTTCGGCACCTACCCGGCAGCGCGCGCGGCCGCAATGCGGCCAATCCAGGCGCTGCGGTTCGAGTGAGCCACCCGCGAAAGCCAGGAGTCCGTCATGCCTGATCAGCCATACACAACCCCCGAGCCCGGCGACCCACCGCCGGCGCCCGCGGACCCGCAGGCGTCCAGCGACTACGAGCCCACCTACGCAGACGACTACGACGACGAGCCGCGCGATGACGAGCTGCCTGCGCGCCCGCGCCGGCGTCTTCTGGCCCCGATCCCGGTGGCGCTGCTTGCAGTGCTGATGGCCGCGTGCGGGTTCATCGTCGGGGTGCTGGTCGAGAAGGGCCAAACCTCATCCGGCTCCGGCACCTCCGCTGCCGGCCTCGCGGCACGTTTTGGGAGCCTGCGATCCGGCGCCACGGGCGCAAGCGGCGCCGCTGGTGCCGCCAGTGCCTTTGGCGCACGCGCCGGAGGGTTCTTCGGCACCGGTGCCGGCGCCAGCGCCAGCACCGATGGCGAAGTCTCGTTTGTCGAAGGCGAAACGCTGTACGTGGTCAACGGCGAAGGCAACACCGTCAAGGTGAAGACGTCCCCGGGCGCAACCATCACCAAGACCGTGACCGCGAAGGTCGCCGGCATCCACCCCGGCGAAACGGTGGTCGCGACCGGCACCACCGGCGCCGGCGGCGTAGTCGAAGCGGACTCCATCCGCGTCGGCTCAAGCGGCAGCGGGATCGGGTCGCTGTTTGGCTCCGGCGGCTCAAGTAGCTCAACAGGCACGTCCAAGTCCACCGCCGGCAACGGGACCTCAAGCAGCAGTCCACCGCTGTTCGGCGGCGGCTAGAACTTAGTCAACAGTCCACAAAGGAGACTCATGTCAATCCAGATCCATCGTCCTGGCGGGCCGGTCGCGGTCGTGGTCGCGCTCGCAGCGTGCATCGGCCTGGCAGCGTGCGGCGGCTCCTCCTCGAGCTCGTCCACCGGTGCCAACGCGGCCGCCGCCAACGCGGCGACCGCCACTGCGACAGCCGGCAGTGCGGCCGGCTCCAGCACAACGCCCGCGGGAGCACCCGCGGGTGCTTCCGGCGGGCCAACGGGCGCAACCGGGCGCTTCGGTAACTTCGCCTCGCACTTCGCGGCCTTGCGCGAATGCCTACAGAAGAACGGCGTCACGTCACCCTTTCCGCAGCACGCTCCCGGCCAGGGGCCGACGGGCCAGGGACCGACGGGCCAGGGCGGCCCCGGACGCGGAGGCTTCTTTGGTGGCGGCACCGGAGCCCAGGGACATCTCCCGAGCGGCGTCTCGAGGGAAAAGCTCGAAGCGGCACTCAAGAAGTGCGGCGGCGGTACAGGCCTGCGCCGTTTCGGGGGCGGCTTCGGCGGCCGCATCAACACTCCGGCCTACAAGGCGGCGCTGACGAAGTTCTCGGCGTGCATGGGCGAAAACGGCATCGACCTGCCGGCACCAAACACCACGGGCACCGGCCCTATCTTCAACACCAAGGGCGTCGACACCTCAAGCCCCAAGTTCACCGCCGCGGAGGCCAAGTGCCGCAGCCTCCTGCGCGGGTCCTTCAGGCCAGGCGCAGCGGGTCCACCGGGAGCGCCGTAGGGCGATCGCTGGAACCACGGGGGCACCGGGGGCCGCTAGGCTCCGTGTAAGAACCTGATCAGGAGGAGAGGCTTGCCAAAACATAGTTACACCACCCGCGCGGCAGCGCTCGCGCTGACCGTCATCGCGACGGGCGTCTTGCTGAGCGCGTGCGGCGGCTCGTCGGAAACGACCGCCACGACAACCACCAGCTCCGCGTCGACGAGCGCTGCGCGGGCGACCACCAGCGCAGTCTCCACGGCAACGTCGTCGGCGCATACGGCGGTCACGTCGAAGAGCTCAAAGACTGCAGCGACGACCGTCACCACTGCCGCCAAGACCGTGGCCGCATCGACGTTCTCAGGCGAACCGACTGGGCCGATATCCAGCAAGTACACCCACGCTGAGGTTGTGGCGATCGAGACTCTTGCGCACTGCGTACGTGCCCACGGGGTGCCAGTGCCAACGCCGAACTTCAGCGGTAAGGGTGAAGTCTTCAGCACAACGGGCATCAACACCAAGTCCACGCAGTACCGCTCCGCCCTGGAAGGCTGTGCGTCTGACATCGTGGCGATCCTCAAAGCAGCCGGCGGCGCCAAGTCTGCGCTGACCAAGATCGGCGGCTGACAGCTCACACTCTCCGGCGCCGGCCCGACTACGGGCCGGCGTCGGCGACCCGCGAACGCGCGGGACCAGGACCGCCGCGCGCGGTGCCCGCTGGGCGCTAGCGCCGGGTGCTCTTCGGGTCCCGGATCGCCGACGAAGTTGGCTTCGTCGGCACCTTCGGCTGCTGCAAGGCGCCGATGCGGGACAGCAGCTGGTTCCACTCACCGGAGCTCAACGCCGCGGTGGCGCCGGTTGAGCTCAGGCTGGAACCGACCACAAAGGGCGACGGCGCCGTGGCACCGGGGCCCGCGGAGTGCGCCGCCGACGACACCGTGGCGGCGGACTTGCGCACACTCGCGGCCGAAGGCGCGAAGGTGATGCCGATGTAGCCCGCGTGGTCGAGATTGGCATGGGTGGCCGGGGCGGCCGAGTAACGCATGAGGCTGTCGATCGCGCGAGGAGCGAAGCGGCCCTGCAGCGTCAACAGCGTGCGGATTGTGAGATCGGTGATCGAGCCCGCCCCCTGGTGTCCGGCGATGGGCACACCATTGACCGCGGAGATGTCGACACCGTCGCCGGCGGCAAGCGAAACGTGCGCGGCTCTGGCTGCATACGGCTGCGCTGCACAGCGTATGTCGCTGACCTTCGGTGATAGCCCGTTGCGCGAGAGGAACAGCAACGCGGCGAGCACGCGGCCGTCGACGTGGCCCGCGGCCACTTCATGGCGGCCGCACGCCGGCAGTTCGATGTTCGGGTCGGCCTGCACCGCATGCTCAAGTTCAGCCTGAGACATGAGGAACACATCCGCTGCCGTCGCTCCCACCAGGCCGGAGCTGGCAGCCGCGCCCTTGGGGTGCAACGCGTGCTGGAGCTGGCTCCAGTTCTCGAGGATGGGCTGGGGATCGACGGCGCTTGCGTCGCCTGCTGGCCGGATCGCAAAGCGCATGTAGCCGGTGTGGCCGTTGCCGGAGCCCGTAAGCGTCCCCAGGGTCGCCCCCTGAGAGACCACAGCGCCGACGCGCAGCGGTGCCCACCCCTTGGGGTACTTGCCCGATGAGGCCTGGGACTTCAGCCTTACGGCGGCGATGCGAGCTTCCGGGTTGTCGGGGCGGGCGAACATGACGACCTTGCCCACCGTGCTGGAGACGCTGGCGAATTCTTCGCCGCTGACGGGCGCAAGCTCGGTCGACTGGGTGTGGGAGGAGCTGCTGGAGTGCAGGGTCAGCGGCGGCTGCGAGCCTGCGGTAGCCGGCTGCTTCGGCGTGGCGCCCTCGGCGGTCTCAGACGCCGCCGCCGTGGCCGTGGGCACATCCGCGCCGGCTTCGCCGGACGCGTCGGCAGCCACGCGATACAAGGAAGCGATGTTCGCGAGGCCCGCGTAGCTGAAGACATCGCCGTACACGTCTTCGATGGCCACGTAGTTGCCCAGCTTGCGCGAGTGCCCAAGCGCGACCACGCGGCCGTCCTGCGAGGCCACAACGGGGGCGCGGGACTCGCCTTCGAGCTGTACGAACTGCGTCGGCGAGGGCAGCGTACTGGTGTGCTTGGGCGGGCGCGTCTTGTGTGCCGCCGCGCGCGCGACGCCCGCCGCCTTTGCTGCGCCGGCAGGTGTTGGAACCGAGACCGCGTTGGCTGTCGCGCTGTTGGTTTGAGTCGAGAAGGCGCTGGTGTCCACCGATGCCGTGACCACGCGCGCGCCACTAACCGGCGGCGTGCCCTCGGCGAGTCCAGTCAGCGTGGCGATCACAGACGGCGGATAGCTGGCAAGCAAACGCGCCCGCAGCAGCACCGATTCGACATATTCTTCGGAGTGGTTGTAGGAGAAGATCGCCCCGCGGACATCCTTGGCGGCGCCGGCGGCCGCCAGGTAGCGCGCGGCGGCAAAGATCGCGTCAACCGGGTTGTAGGGATCGGCGTAACCGGCGTCGAGGGCATCAACGCCGTACTGCAGCCACGTCTCGGGCATGAACTGCATCCAGCCCACAGCGCCCGCGCTTGAGACGTTCAGATCGTTGCCGTAGTCGGTCTCGACTTCGTTGATCGCCGCAAGGATCTCCCAGGGCACGCCGTACTGGATCGCTGCCGACTGGTAGATGGGCAGCAGAAACGGCGGCACCTGGTAGAAGAGGTCGAGCGCCTGAGCGGAGACGTTCAGGCCGCTTGTCAGCTCCGCGAGCGCGCCGGCCTCGGCAGCAACCATCTGCGGAGCGCCGACGACATTGCTCTGCACGTTGGCCGGGCCCGAACCCGCGCCACCGGCCTGCGCTCCGGCACTGGGGGTGCCGCCGCTGCCCGTGCCCGTTGAAGCACCCGAGCCACCCGTTACCCCCTGCGCTTCTTCAGCGAACACCTGCGGGACCGTGGCGGTGACATGGCTGGCAGGAGGATTGGCGCGGTGTCCAGTGGAACTGTCCGCGGTTGTCGTCTGGCTGGTCGCCGTCACAGTCGGCGTTACTGAGCTGGTCGCTTCGGCGCTGGGCGTGGAGGTCGTGGCTTCGGCGCTGGGCGTGGAGCTTTCCGCAGCCGAGCTCGTGGTGACCGTTGAGCTGGGTGCGCTCGGACCGCTCGCGGGCGGACCGATCGTGGGTCCTGGAGCAAACGCGGCATCGGCAGGCAGGGCGCCGCCAACCAATGGCCATGTCAAGCCGATCCCCGTGAGGCCACCACCGGCCAGCGCAGAGAGTGCGACGCGACGCAGCCAGCGGCGCACGGGATCAGCCTGCGCAGTCGTGTCGCCCCTGCCATTGCAGGATCTATGGCTCAATCGCTCGGTCATCCTCGCCCTGGTCGCACAGCTAAGCCGCTGCTGTCCTCAGATCGAGCCGCGCGACGCGCCGCGATCCAATCAGAACCAACTAAAGCACCCCTAAGCACCCGTGGCAGCTGCGCCGACCGTAGCCGACGAATGCCGGGGCGAGGGCGGCGGGCAGATTGTGCGTGCATGTTGAGGGAGCGACGGCAGGAATTGGTTGCGCAACAGCGAACATCAACTGGTGGCCGGATAGCGCTCCTGGCCAGAATTGGGTGCACTACCCCAATCGGCGCGGAGCCTACCATCCTGAAGCCTTGCAACTGTGATCTTTCCGATCCTATTTGCTCGGTTTGACCGAAACTGCAATACCGCGCCCACGACAGGGGGCCTTGCCGGGCTCACACTAATCCTCCAGTAAAGGGTTAGGCTTGTCTTTGGCTGCGGGCCTGCGGGCTCTGGCGCCGTGCAAAAGCACGCTGGGACCGGTTATGCTGGTCGCGTGTACACAGTGCTATCGCTACTTCAGATCGTGATTGCCGTCGTGCTCGTCCTGCTCGTGCTCATGCACTCCGGCAAGGACACGGGGCTTTCCGGAGCCTTCGGCGTCGGCAGCGGTGCCGGTCCTCTCGGCGGTGGCTCCATGGTCGAGCGCAACCTCAACCGCTGGACCGTCGTGTTCGCCCTGTTGTTGTTCGCCAACACGATCCTGCTGCTGAAGATCTGAGTCGCGTTCGATCGCCTCGATCCGGTTGAGGATCGCGAGCGCTTCGCTGCGCAAGGTGCCCGAGATGGCCTCGTAGTCGGCGCGGGAGAGCTTGCCTGTGCGGTAGTCGAGCTCGGTGTCGCGCAGCTCGCGGTACTTGGCCTCGCGCGCAGCCTCCAGGGTGGCGCCCTCGGCAGACAACGTGGCGATCGTGCCAAGGCCGCGGCCGGCACGCGCCGGGCCGAGCCTTGCGAACACGCGCCAGCGGCTCCAACCAGCGTCGCCGCTTTCGCCCGAGCGGGCGCGACGCAAGGGAGCGCTGATGATCGTGACCACCGCGAGCACCAGCGCCAGGATCAGGATCGCGGCAACGACGGCCACGGCGGCGGCCTCAGCCCCCGGCCCCGGCCAGACCGCGCCCGGCGGCGTCGCCCAGCGCGCGGCCTGTGGCCAGTGCGCGCAGCCGGCTGAGCAGCGGTACGGGCCAAGCTGCGATCAGGGTGCCGGCGAGCACGATCAGTCCTCCCAGCCAGACCCATTCCACCAGTGGCGAGACGATCAGGTTGAACTGAGCCGGCGGCGGATGTTGCAGGTAGCGCCGGGCGAGCACCGCCAGCGCCAGCGCCAGCTCTTCGGCGTGTCCAGCGGGGATGTCGCGATTGCCCACTTCGACGACCTTCTGCAGCTGCGCAGCGGTGATGTCAGGTTCGATCGCGCTCCAGAGGTTGCCCGTAAACGCCCGGTCCATGCTGATCTGGCTAACCGACTGGCCGCCGATCAGCTGGCCCACGGAGCCCTGACCGGGTTCGTCCGATTCGTAGTAGGCGCGCTTGGGACGCAGAGTCGCGACATGATGGCCGTGTTCTGAGACATTCAGCACCGCACCCAGGTCGAGTGTCGCGCCCGTGTGGGTCGGATCGTCGAGCACCGCGGCTGTCCCACGCACGTAGCTGACCGTGTACTTGCCCACACGCGTCGTCTGACCCGGCGAGAGGCTGGTCTGGTTCTGATGCTCAAAGGACGAGGACGCAGCCACGCCGATCAAGAGCACGGCGATGCCGACGTGCACGGTGTAGCCGCCGTAGCGGCGGCGGTTTCGCCGCACGAGCGAAACGACAGCCAGGGGAAATACCTCGCCGGCCATCGCCATGCGCGCGCGCGCGCCGCGCCAGACCTCGCCGGCGACTGCTGTCACCGCAAAGGCGCCGCAGCAGAACATCGCAAGCGCCAGCGGCTTGCCCGCAGCACCAAAGCCCGAGAGCACGACCGCGGCCAAGAGCGCGGCAGCAAGCGGCACGAGCATATGGCGGCGGATCGCGCCAAGGCTTGCGCGTCGCCACGGGATCACGGGACCGATGCCCGAAAGCGCCACCAATACGAGTGCGAGTGGCACGGTGTAGCGGTCAAACCACGGCGGACCAACAGAGGCCTGCCGGCCCGTGATCGCCTCGGAGATGAGCGGGAAAAACGTGCCCCAGAAGATCACGAAGCAGAGCGCCACCAGCACAAGGTTGTTGGCCATAAAGGCGGACTCGCGACACACCAGCGATTCGAGCTTGTGCTCGGAGCGCAGCATGTCGCGGCGCGAGACCACCAGGTAGATCGAGCCCGCCACAAGCACGCCAATCAGGACCACGAAGGGCACGCCCAGGGTGGAGGCGCCGAAGGCGTGGATCGAGTCCAGGATGCCCGAGCGCACCAAGAACGTGCCCGTTATCGCAAGTGTGCCCGTGGCAAGCACAAGCGAGGCGTTCCAGACCTTCAACATCCCCCGCTTCTCCTGGATCATGATCGAGTGCAGAAAAGCCGTGCCCGTCAGCCAGGGCATCAGCGAGGCGTTCTCGACGGGATCCCAGCCCCAGTATCCGCCCCAGCCGAGCTCGGAGTAGGACCAGCGCGCGCCCAGCAGGATACCCACGCCCAGAAACAGCCACGAGCCCATGGCAAAGCGGCGCACGGCCCGAATCCACTCGGCGTCCAGACGCCGGGCAAGCAGCGCCGACATACCGAACGCGAGCGGGATGATCGCGAGCGTGTAGCCCGAGTACAGGATCGGCGGGTGGATCATCATCGTGGGGAAGCGCAGCAGCGGGTCAAGCCCCACACCTTCGGCATACGCGGGATGCACCGTCGAGAAGGGATCCGCGTAGAAGACCATCAGCGACACGAAGAACGCGCCGAATCCGAGTAGGATCGCGATCGCATACGGTGTGATGTCGCGCAGGCGCTTGCGCACCGAGAACAGCACCAGGCTCGACCACAGCGACAAAAGCCACGCCCACAAAAGCAGCGAGCCTTCCTGGGATGCCCACACGGCTGCCGCTCGGTAGGCCTCGGGTGTGCTCCTTGAGGACGTGTCAGCGACGGTCACAAAGCTGAAGTCGTTGCGCAGGAACGCGAGCTCGAGCACGGCGATGGCCACCGTCAGCACGAGCGCCAGGCAGTACACCGACCGGCGTGCCGAATCGACCCACGCGGGGAGCTGGGCGCGGCGGCCGTAGAGGGCAGCGCCGATGCCGTACGCGCAGATGCCGAGTGCCAGTACCAGGCAGCCACGACCGAGCGAGGCCATCAGCTGGACTTCGCGCTCGGGGGCGCTTCCTTGTACTTAGACGGGCACTTGGTGATCAGTGAGTTGCGTTCGCCCACGAAGGCGGCGCTCCCACTGCTGGAGCGCTCCACTGTCACGATCACCTCACGGCCTTCGCGGAAGGGATCGGGCACCGAGCCGGTGTAGCTGACGGGCACCGACTCAGAACCGGCGCGATCGGCCACGGCGAAGTCCAGGATTTCGCCGGAGCGGTGCACGGAGTGCGCAACGATCACGCCTGTCAGCTGGTAGCTGCGGCCGGGTTGGGCGTCTCGGATCAGCTGGCTGGGGCTCACCGCCGGGTCAGCCGCGCTGAAGCTCGTATAGATGAGCGCGCTGGCGAGGAACACCGCTGCTGAGAGTGCCACCACCAGCCGCACAGTTCGCTTGCGGGCGGGGTCCATACTGGCCAAGTATCGTAGAGCCCCAGGCGCTGTAGAGCGCCGCCCCTAGCCCCATCGGAGCCGGCACCGCAGCCGCGCGGACATCGAGAACACGCTGCGACGCCTAGCCGCAGCCACACTCAGACTGCGGCCGGACCTGTGGCGGCGCGCTCGGGCGCCGCCGCAGCGGCCTGCCGGCCACGATCCAAGCGCTAAAGGTTTTGGCGCTGGCGCCGTTATCAAAAGTAGAGGCTGCGGCAACTGCCGCCGCCGAAAAGATTAGCCTTCGAGTGGAAACTTTTGGGCTTCTCGGGAGTCTGTAAGCCATATACAAGCCAGATCCGAAGGACACCATGAGATCGAGCATCACGCATCCGATCGCCGAGCGCCGCCGCCAGGAGCGTCGCGCGCCCTGGCAACGCCACCGTTACGTCGATGGCCTCGCGCGGGTTGCCGCCGAGGCCGACCCCGCCGACACGGCTTCATACACATGCGAGTGCGGTCTGGTGTTCTCGGCCGCCGTCTCGACGACCGTGCGCTGCCCCCATTGCGGGGCGCAGCAGGCCTGGTAGCAACCGGCGTGCGCACGGCGCACGGCGGCGAAGGCCGCCTAGCGCTCGCGCAGCTCCTGAAGCTCGGCGCGCACCGATGCCACCGCGGCCTCGAGCGCCGCGACCCGCTCGGCAAGCGCCCCGTCTGTGCCCTGCTCGCTGACCGGCGTGCCCGCCCCGGGCTCGTCAACGCTGCTGCCGCCGCCAACGGCGGCGGCGCTGCTTGCTGCCTGGTGTGACCAGGCGCCGGGCGTAGCCTGGCCGCCGTTGGCGGCGGTGGCGCCGTCACTGTCGGCCTCGGCCGCAAACAGGTGGATGAAACGGTCCTCCTTTTGACCCGGGCGGCGGTCCAGTCGCAGCGCGTAGCCACGCTGGCTTAGGTCCGCGAGCACCGCCTCGATCTCGGCGAGCGACTCGACCCTTGCCATGCGCTCAATGCGCAGCTTGAGCTCACCGGGCGTCTGGGGACCGCGCAGCAGCAATACGGCGAGCACGGCCAAGGGAGCGCCGCCGATCCCAAGCGCTTCCTCGGCGAGGTGGCGGTACTTGATCGCACGACTACTGTGACCGCTGGCAAGCCGTGCCAGGCCATGCTTGCACAGCCGCTGCGCGGCCTCGCGCACGATGGTCTCGTCGTAGTGGGTGACGGGATCGCGGTTGGTTGACTGGTTGGCAGCCAGCCGCAGCGAGTTCAGCGAAAGCGGGTACTGATCGGGGGTGGTAAGGCGCTTCTCGATCAAACATCCGAGCACGCGCTGCTCGGGTGCGCTCAGCTGGGTCACTCCCATCAGGCCGAGGATAGTCGCGCACGAAACAGCACGCACGTCTCTTGACAGATATTCCGGCGCGATATATCCTCGCGCTACATGACGCCGCGTGGCGACAACGACGCCGGACTGGGGCTGAGCCCGAGCGCACGGGTGATCCTGGGAATGATCGCCCTGGGCAACAACACGGGCTACGACATCAAACGCGTCGTCGACCACTCCACGCGCCTGTTCTGGGCTGCCAGCTACGGCCAGATCTACCCGGAGCTACGCCGTCTCGAGGACCGCGGCCTGGTTGCGGGCAGCTCCCAGCCATCGGGCGGCCGGGCACGCACGGTGTACGAGCTCACGCCAATGGGTGAGGAGGCGCTGCGCGGCTGGCTCAGCGCGCAGGACGACCCGCAGTTTGAGCTACGCGACGAGGGGATGCTGAAGCTGTTTTTCTCCGACAGCCTGCCGGAGCGACGGATCGAGAACCTGGCGCTGATGCGCGCGCTGCACGAACGCAAGCTCGTGCAGCTGGACGAGATCGCACGCAGTGCGAAGGAGATGCACGATGGGCCGAGGCTGACGCTCCAGTTCGGCACGGCTCTTACGCAGTGGATGATCAACTGGTGCCGGGAGACCGAGACGCGCCTGGCCAAAGAGAGCGCAACCGAGGAGTAGACATGTTCGAGAAACTCGCCAATCTGCAGCATTCACACGGCCGCGTCGTGCTGGCGGTAGCCGTGGTCGGAGCCGCCGTGGCCGGGGTGTTCGGCTCCAGCGTGTCCAAGTACATGAGCCCGTTCGGGGCGAATGACCCGGCAACGCAAAGTGTGCAGGCCACCAACCGCTTCCAGGCCGCATCGGGCCGCCAGATCGAACCGGGTGTCGTGGCGCTCGTCAATTCCGGCGCGGTCTCAAGCGCCCCAGCCCGCCAGCGCGTCGACGCCGTCGCCGCACGGTTGCGCACGGAACCGGCTGTGGCGAGCGTGGTCAGCTACTACACCGCGCACAACCCCGCGATGGTTTCCTCCAACGGCGATTCCACGTATCTGCTCGTGTACTTCAAGCCGCTTTCCGACAGGCGCCTGCAGGAAGTGGCAAAGGGGATGGTGGCGCGCTTGCAGAGCGACCCCAACGTCAAGCTCGGCGGGATCACGGTGGCGAACGCCGAGATCAACGCCCAGGTCAGCCACGACCTCGAGCACGCCGAGCTCTTGGTGTTCCCGCTGATCTTTCTGCTTTCGCTGCTGTTCTTCCGCTCGCTTGTGGCAGCAATCCTGCCGCCGCTTCTGGGAGGCCTGGCGATCGTGTTCACGTTCTTTGCGCTGCGGATCGCGACCAACTTCGTTGACCTGTCGGTGTTCGCGTTGAACTTGACCACGGGGCTGGGGCTGGGGCTCGCAATCGACTACAGCCTGTTCATGGTCTCGCGCTATCGCGAGGAGTCGGCGACCCTGGGATTCGGGCTGTCCGCGCTGAGGCGCACGCTGCACAGCGCTGGGCGCACAATCCTCTTCAGCGCACTGACGGTGGCCGGCGCAGTGGCATCGCTGATGATCTTCCCGCAGAGCTTTCTCTACTCCATGGGCATCGCGGGGGCGCTGGTCGTGCTGCTGGCGGGAATGCTCGCGCTGGTGGTCTTGCCCGCGCTCTTGGCGGTGCTTGGCCCCAGGGTCAACGCCCTGGCTCCCAAGCGCTTGGCGCGCGCGGTGGACCGCGAAGCGCGGCCCGACCAGGGCGGGTTCTGGTACCGGTTGGCGCAGTTCATCATGCACCGGCCCGGCCGCATAGCGGTCTCTTGCGCAGTTGTGCTGATCGCGCTGGGGATCCCGTTCATGACGGGGGTCAAGTTCATCTCCGTGGACACCAACCAGCTGCCGCCGGGTGCCACGGCGAACGTGGTAAACGCCTCCTTGGAACACGACTTCAAGCCCAATCTGACCGCGCCGGTGAACGTCGTCGTGGGTGCGCCAGCGGGCTCCGCCTCAATCCGCGCGCTGGCAGCGACGGTCGCGCAGCTGCCGGACGTCGCGGCGGTGGCGCCGGCGCAGTCCGCAAGCGCCGGCCTGTCGCTGCTTTCGGTCTCGCCAAAGGACTCCACGTACTCGGCGACAAACCAGCGACTGGTGCGCACCATCCGCGCGCTGCACGAGCCCTTTTACGTTGGGGTCGCGGGTCAGACGGCCGCCGACATCGACCTTGAGTACAGCCTCGGCGTGCATCTTCCCGCCGTCGCGGCGATCGTGGTCGGGGCGACCGTGCTCGTGCTGTTCTTGATGATGGGCTCGATCGTGTTGCCAATCAAGGCGGTGCTCATGAACGTCCTGAGCCTGAGCGCCATGTTCGGGATCCTGGTGCTCATCTTTCAGGATGGCAATCTCGAAGGGCTGCTTGACTTCCACAGCCTGGGCGCGCTCAATGCCACGCAGCCGGTGCTGTTGTTTGTGATCGCGTTCGGGCTCGCCACCGACTACGGCGTCTTCTTGTTGTCACGGATCAAGGAGGCGCGCGACACGGGCTCGTCAAACAACGAGGCTGTGGCGATCGGCCTTGAGCGCACAGGCAGGATCGTGACCGCGGCGGCGGTCCTGTTCGCGGTCGCCATGGCCGCGTTTGCGAGCTCGCAGATCGTGTTCGTCAAGGAGCTCGGGCTCGGCGCGGCGCTCGCGGTCCTGATCGATGCATCGGTCATCCGAGCGCTGCTGGTGCCCTCGCTGATGGCACTGCTGGGCGACGTGAACTGGTGGGCACCGGCTCCGCTCCGGCGCCTGCACCAACGCATCGGTCTGAGCGACAGCGCACCGCCGCCGGCGCGGCCGCCAAGGACCTCGGCTGCGGCCACTGCGCCGGCGCTGGCCGCTGCGGTTGGGCCCTCCGTCGATCGTTAGGCTGTGACCATGCCCGAGCACGACCAGCCGATGCCCGAGTCCGACCTGACCTTCACCGCGCTCGACCGCGACAGCACCGAGCGCTTCGGCTCCTTGCGTCGAGCGCTGGGCGTGACGGGCTTCGGGATCAACCAGATGGTGCTTGCGCCGGGACAGGGCGGGCGCATCCACTCCCACGAGCACCAGGAGGAGGTCTACCTGGTGCTGGAGGGCCGGCTGACGCTCGTCGTCGAGGGCCGCGACCACATACTCGGCAAGGACGAGCTTGCGCGGGTCGGTCCGGCGCTACGCCGCCAGCTTGTAAACGCCGGACCGGAGCGTGTGATTCTGCTCGCCTTGGGCGGGTCCGGCGACCACGTTGGCCGTGACGCGCACGCGTGGAGCTCCTGGGAGGACGACGGGCCGGGGATTGCACCCCAGGAGATCCCGCTACCGGCAGACCTGCCGATCGCCGCGCCGGACTGACCTGCTAAGACGACAGCGGTGCCCCAAGCAAGCCGGCAGCGGCACCGATCGCACCGGCACTGAGCAGCGTCACCACAACGCCGCGCTGAAGCGCGAGCAACGCCACGGCGGCAGCGGCAAGAACCGCGTATTGCCATGTGTGGCTGAGCGCACCGGCAAGCGGGATTGCCGAGCCGATGATCGCGCCGGCTGCGGCCGGCGCGGCGCCGGTCAGAAAGGCGCTCACGCGCGCATTTGCAAGCAGCCGCTCAAAGCGTGCGGCCCCCAACAGGATGAACGAGAACGACGGCGCAAACGCGGCAAGCGCCGCCAGCAGCGCGCCGGGCACTCCGGCGGCGGCGTAGCCGACAACGGCAACGGTCTGCACCACGGGTCCGGGCGTGACCTGCCCGAGCGCAACGGCGTTGAGGAACTGCGCATGCGTCATCCAGTGGTAGGTGCTGACCGCGTCGGACTGCATCAGGGGGATGATCACGAAGCCCCCTCCGAAGGAGAGCGCACCGACCTTCAGTGCGGTCCACACAAGCGCGCCCGTACCGCCGGGCGCCACGACGGCGGCCAAAAGGGGCCAGGCGTGCACGCTTGCGTCAACGCGCGCGGCACCCTCCCAGGCGAGCTCGATCGCGCCGGCGCCCAACAGCACGAGCACAAGCCACGGGCCGGCGGTGGCCGCGCCGATGCCACCGGCCAGCGCGTAGAACAAGATCCGTGGCCGTCGCGACCCGTGCGTGCGTCGCCAGATCGGGGAGGCGACCCCGAGTCCCGCGCTCACGGCGACGGCGGCAACGGCGGCGCCGGCACCCGCGCCGGCACCCCGCACCCAGGACGGCGGCGACCCGGAGATAAACAGCACGGCGAGCGCGATGATCAACACCAGCCCGGGCACGATGAAGCCCAAGCCGCCGATCAGCGCCCCCTTGGTGCCACGCAGGCGCCACGCGCAGTAGATCGCAAGCTGGGTCGAGGACGGTCCGGGAAGGATGTTGGTCGCGGCGATGGCACGCTCGAACTGGTCCGCGGTAAGCCAACGCCGGCGCTGTACGCACAGCTCGCGCAGCAGCGCGATGTGGGCAGGGGGACCGCCGAAGCCAATGACCCCGATGCGCCCCCACTGCCGCGCCACCTCCCCCAGCGAAGGCGTTGCCTGTTGGTCGTCCGCTGGCACTGACCGGCAGCGTAGGCGTTGGTCGGGCCCGGTGGCGCGCGCTGGTGCAGGTACGGACTGGCAAACCCTTGGACCGCCGCGCCGCTCAGAGCGCGACAATTGACGCCATGAGTGCCACTGAGTTCGGGCTCGCGCTGTCGGTCTTCTTGGCCTGTGCGGTCGAGGCCGTCGAGGCGTTGACGATTGTGCTCGCCGTGGGTAGCACGCGCAGCTGGTCGGCGACGATGGTCGGCGTGGGTGCAGCTGTGCTCGCGCTGGCTGCGCTGGTGCTCGCGCTGGGCCCGGCACTGGTCTCGCTGCCGATCGGCGTGTTGCGCCTAGTCGTGGGCGGCTTGCTCTTGGTCTTCGGACTGCAATGGCTGCGCAAGGCGATCCTGCGCGCGGGCACGGTCAAGGCCAAGCACGACGAGCTTGCGATCTACGCACAGGAGCGCGAGGCGGCGCGTGAGGCCGGCGAGACCCACGAGCGCTTCGACGGGTACTGCTTTGCGATTGCGTTCAAGGGCGTTCTGCTTGAGGGCCTTGAGGTCGCTTTTATCGTGCTCACGTTTGGCTCAAGCCAGCATCGAGTGGGCCTGGCGGCGGCGGCGGCGGCAGTGGCGGTCGCGGTGGTCGCAGCGGCGGGAGTCGCGCTGCGCTCACCGCTGGCGAGAGTTCCCGAGAACGCGATGAAGTTCTCCGTGGGCGTGATGCTGAGCTCGTTCGGAATGTTCTGGGGCGCCGAGGGCGCAGGCGCGCACTGGCCGGGCGGGGACGCGGCGCTGCTGGCAGTCATCGGAGTGATCTTGGTTGGATCCTTGGGCATGGCGCGCGCGTTGCGCATGTCGGTAGCGCGTTCGACGGGCACGCGGCGCAAGCCCCCGGCGGTCGATGGCGTCGAGACGCCAGCGGTCTCATGAGCGCTCTGGAGGCATTCGCGGGCGCGGTTTGGAACTTTGTAGTAGGCGACGACTGGCGCACGGCGGTGGGCGTGGTGGTTGCGCTGGGCATCACCGCCGCAGTAGCTGCCGCCTCGATCGCGGCCTGGTGGATCATGCCCCCGGCGGTGCTCGCGCTGCTGGCGATCTCAGTGCGCAGGGGGGCACGCGGCGGGTAGCCGTCCAGCACTTGCAAGCGCAGCGACGGCCGCCAGCCAAAGCACAGGCGCCACGGCCATGGAACAATCAGGTGCAACGTCGCGCGAGAGGCGCGCAGTGCTGGCTGACCAACGCGGTTGGAGAGATGCAATGAGATCAGTGCGAAGGGTGGTGTCGGGCGCGGGCGGCCTTGTGTGCCTCGCGCTCGTGCTCGGTGGTTGCGGGAGCACCACGCTGACCGCAACACAGCTCGCGGCCTCGGCTGCGCTTGCGCCGTACGTCGTGCAGTCCGGCGAGGAGACCGGCTATGACCCGGTCGGAAAGCCACTGTTCGCCTCCACCCCGGCGCTATGGACCGAAGGCGATGCCGAAGCAGCGAAAACCAACCGCCGCTTGAAGGAAGAGGGGTTTCGCGCGGCGCTGACACAGCACACAGGCGAAAAAGAAAACGCCGCCGGGGTCTCGTGGGTGATCGAGTTCAGTACGCCCACGGGCGCGCAACGCGAGCTGACGGCGAGCTTTGAACACTCGTCCTATGAACAGAGCCCGAACACGGCATTTGCGATCTCCAAGATCCCCGGAGCGCGCGGTTTCGTAGCCCACGGTAACGGCAAGTCCGTGGCCGACGTGTGGTTTACCGAGGGCACGTGTCTGCTCTTTGTCGGGGACCTGATTGACACCAGCGCAAATCCCAAGACGGCCGTGGTCGCGGGCGCGTCGGCGGTGTACGACAGGACGGCGCACAGCGACGGTCCGTGCACCAAGGCGCAGGCGTCGAGCTGATTGCAGATCACGGCGGGCACCGTGTCCCGCCAACGGGTGGTGAAAAATGGCAGGCGTGGCCAAAGCCGCAACTGCTCCCTCACGCCAGCCACTGGCAGCGATGCTGTCGCAGCTGCTGGTGGCGCTGACGATCGAGTTCGACAACGAGTTCGAGCACCGGATCGAGCACCGGACGACCCGGCATGGCTCGACGGCCGCGTCGGACAGGGCTGTCTGGCTGGTGTCGATGCCAATGTGGGTGCACTGCATGCGGCACGTGCCCAAGGACGGCATCCTCGCGGGCGAGCTGGTGGACCGTATGGGCCTCGACACATCGAGCGCAAAAGCGCTGGTCAGGCGCATGAGCAAGTGGTGGGGCTACCTTGTCGTAGACCCCAATCGCGGAGACAGCAGCCCCAAGCCGCCTGCCCGCTGGCTGGTTCGCCCCTCGCGCGCCGGTCGCAAGGCCCAGCTCACCTGGGAACCGCTGACCGGCGTCATCGAAGGTCGCTGGAATGCGCGCTTCGGCGACGAACGGATCGACCAGCTCAAGCTGGCGCTGTGGGAGGTTGTCCGCCAAATCGACGTGGAAACCCCCGATTACATCCCGTTCGGCAAACCGCGCCTGCGGCTGCGGTCATCACCGAAGAGCGCGGAGGCGGCCGCGGAGCTGTCGCTCCCGGCACTGATGTCCAAGGTGCTGCTGGCGTTCGCACTGGACTTCGAGGGCGAATCGGATCTATCGCTTGGCATCTACACCGCCGACGGCGTCTCGCGGCTTGCAATCAGCGCCAACGTTCTGCGGGTCCTCGATCGGGGGGCGGTCCGGATCGCGGACATCCCGGCGCTGACTGGCGTGGCGAAGATGGCGATCGACAACTGGGTGCGCAGCCTCGATACCCATGGGTACCTGGTCGTGGGCACCGACCCGGACGGCAGCCGCTTCAGAGTTGCCCGCTTGACTGCAAAGGGACGCGCGGCCAAGGACACCTACGTTGGCTGGGCCGCTACCGTCCAACACCGTTGGGAAAAGCGCTTCGGCACCGACGCCGTGCGCGCGCTCGCCCACTCGCTTGAGCCGCTCGTAATGGGTACTGCGGCGCACGCGCTGCTTTTGCAGGGCATGACTCCATACCCCGACGGGTGGCGAGCGCAGGTGCGTGCGCGCGAGGTGCTGCCGCACTATCCCGTTGTCTCGCACCGTGGCGGCTTCCCCGACGGCAGCTGACACGAGGTGTCGATTTCGGCGACTCCGTATTCGTCTTAGGAATGAGAGCGCATTACTCCCACCTTCCACGAATAGGAGCTACCGATGCCCCACCCCGTTGTCCACTTTGAGATCCGCTCGCAGGATCCAGACGCCACCCGCGGCTTCTTCGCCGAGCTCTTCGGCTGGACCTACCCGCCCGGGGCATTCGAGGGCTACACGTACGTCGACACCGGCGCCCCGGACGCGATCCCCGGGGGTATAGGCCCGCTTCAAGGCGGCGCCGACGCCGTCCTGTTCTTCGTTGGCGTCGAGGACGTCGAGGCCGCGCTGCGCAAAGCCGAGGAGCTCGGAGGCAGCACGGTCCAGCCGGCCACGAGCGTTCCTGGCGTGACGTTTGGGGTCCTCGCCGACCAGCACGGGCACGTCGTCGGCCTTGCGGCGCAGACGTAGGCGGATTGCCTGCTGGCACACTCACGGTGGCAGCCTGAGACCTCAGCAGGCCGACCGTCAGCAGGCTGGAGAGGCCGGATAGAGGGCGGCAACGCTCACGTGTTGCCGCCCTCCACCACCTAAACGAGATGACGCAAAGGAGCAGGCGTGAAGTTCATGGCGATGATTTGGACGCAGTGGCAGGACGAGGGCGACGTCGATCCCGACGAGGCGTTGCGGTACCGCGAGTTCGCGCAGCAGGCGGGCGCAGCCGGAGTGCTTGCGGCCGGGGATGCGCTGCATCCGTCGTCGGCAGCGACGACGGTGCGCGTCCGCGACGACGCCCCGCAACTGATCGACGGCCCCTTCGCGGAGACCAAGGAGCAGCTGAGTGGTTACTTCGTGTTGGAGTGCACTGACCTTGACGAGGCACTCGGGTGGGCCGCCCGCATTCCAGGCGCGCGTCATGGCGCCGTCGAGATCCGGCCGATCCTCGAGATGGAGGCGATGATGTGATCGCTGTCAAGCTCATCCCAGGAGCACCGAGCTGGATCCAAACCCATCCATCGAGCAGATCTTTCGCGAGCACTCAAGCCATTTGCTCGCGTGGCTCATCCGCGTGCTCGGAGATTTCGACGCCGCCGAGGAGGCGCTCCAGGAAGCGTTCTTGATCGCGATCAAGCGTTGGCCAACGGCGGGCGTGCCAGAAAACCCCAGGGCCTGGTTGGCCGTCGCCGCGCGCAACCGGGCCATCGACCGCTTGCGGCGCGAGCACCGCAGACCGGCAATCGAGGAGCAGATGATCCAGAAGCTTCGGAGCTACGACGATCCCGCTGAACTCGAAGATGAGCAGCTTCGGCTGATCTTCACCTGCTGTCACCCGTCGCTCTCGATCGATGCTCGCGTGGCGCTCACGCTGCGGTCGGTGGGTGGTCTGAGCACGACCCAGATCGCGCGCGCGTTTCTGGTACCCGAGGCGACCCTCGCCCAGCGGCTCGTGCGAGCCAAGTACAAGATACGCGTCGCCGGCATTCCGTACGAAGTGCCCGCCCCGGATCAGCTCGGTGAACGTCTGGGTGGCGTCCTGGCCGTGGTGTACCTGATCTTCAACGAGGGCTACATGGCCACGGACGGCCCATCGCTGATCCGCCGTGAGCTCTGCCAGGACGCGATCAGACTCGGGCGCACGCTGGCAACGCTGATGCCGGCAGAGCCGGAGGTCCGCTCGCTGCTCGCGCTGATGCTGCTGGTGGATGCTCGGCGCGATGCGCGCGTTGATGCTGGCGGCGAACTGGTGCTGCTGCCGGACCAGGACCGAAGCCGGTGGGACGCCGACGAGATCCAGGAGGGCGCCAAAGAGCTTTCCCAAGCCGGCGTGCACGAGCAGGTTGGGCCATACTTTTTGCAGGCTGCCATTGCCGCCGAGCACTCGCTGGCGCCGGCGGCCGACGCCACGAACTGGACGCGAATAGCGGGCCTCTATGACCTGCTGAGCCGGGTCAATTCGTCGCCTGTGACCGAGCTCAACCGCCTTGTGGCCGTCTCAATGGTCGATGGCATCGCACCGGCGCTTTCACAGCTTGAGTCGCTGCAAGAGCCACTGCAGATGTACAGCTTCTTTCACGCCACGCGCGCGAGCTTTCTGGCCCAGCTGCAGCAGCGAGACGACGCGATCGCCGCCTACGCGCGCGCGCTGGAGCTCGCCGCGAATCCTGCCCAGCGCCGTTCGCTTGAGTCGGCAATTACGCGGCTGAAGCTCACAGCGCACGAAGCTCGCTAGCTCGCGACGTTCAGACATGGGTCCAGGAATGGGGTTGTGTCATTTGGCCAGCCACGCAGGTGTCCGACGCATCTGCCGAGAGCATTCGCCCAGGCCACGGCCACAGGCGCAACGGTATGCCGAACGTCCCAGTAAAGCTCCGCCTCGTCGCTTTAGTGCCACTTTTGATGGCACTCCTTCTCCCTGGGATCGCGAGCGCCACGTATCGCCGGTCTGACTTGGGTAGTGCGCCAGCTGGAGAAGCCATCGCGATCTATGCATGCGTCAAGCATTACCGGACAGCAGGCACCCACCGCCTACGCGCACTTACAGATGGCGGCCGGTGCCCACGGGGATTCACGCGCATCGCGTGGGGCAAGGTCGGTCCGAAGGGGGTCGCCGGGAGTGCCGGCGCGACCGGT
>CAJCHW010000073.1 GCA_903970125.1 Chlamydiota bacterium | reverse complement strand
TCGCCGCGATTCTGGCCGGCCACTCAACGCTCCACGACGCCGGCGAGGCTCTGCTGAAGGCCGCCAACGACGCCGGCGGCCGCGACAACATCACCGTGATTCTGTTCCGGATCGAGCAGGTCACGCCGGAGGGCGAGCAGGCGTCGCTCGGAGCCGCACCAGCCATGACCGGCGCTGAGCAGTCCGTCGCTGAGCAGCGGGCAGCACTCGCCGACCAGCTGCAAACGCGAGACGAGATCGAGGCCACCGCGATCATCCGCCCGTCAAACGGGGTGCCTGCGGTGAGCATGCGGTCAGCGGCGGCGGCGCGCGTGGGCGCGGCCGTTGCACAGCCCGTCAGCGCGTTGCGCCCGCGGCGGCCGGCTGACGGCGTGGGCGCGCGCAAACGCCGGCGGCGGCCGGGAACCGCGGGGGTCGTTGCCGTGGTCGTGCTGCTCCTGCTCCTGGGCGGAGCGGCCCTGGCGATCCAGTCTGTCTACTTCATCGGGACCAACAAACGCGGTTTTGTCACGATCTTCACGGGGTTGCCCTATCAACTGCCCGGGGGAATCAATCTTTACAGCAGCTACTACGTGTCCGGGGTTGGAGCAGCGACGGTGCCCGCGGCGACACGCCATGAGCTGCTCGACAACTCGTGGCGCTCTGAATCCAAGGTCACCCAGCTCGTACGCAGTCTCGAACTCGGACAGCTCGCGGGCCAATGAACCGGCCGATATCCCGCCTTTTCACGGTGGTTGTCGTGCTCTTCGCGCTGCTCGTCGGCTTCACGTCACGCTGGACCGTGTTTGAAGCGGCCTCACTACGCGACAACCCGCTCAACCGCCGCAGCCTGCTCGCACAGGAACATGTGGCGCGCGGTCGGATCGTCGCCGCCGATGGCACCGTGCTGGCGCGCAGCAAGCCCGGCGCGGAAGGAACCTACGAACGCACCTATCCCACGGGAGAACTGTTTGCCGACGCCATCGGTTACTACTTCCCGCAGTCGCTGGGTGATGCCGGGCTTGAGCGCTATCGCGACACCGTCCTGAGCGGACAGAGCGAAACGGGGTTCCAGACGATCCTCGATCAACTGCAGGGCAAGCAGCAGCCCGGCGAGGAAGTCGTGACGACGCTCGACACCCACGCCCAGGAGGTGGCTGCAGAAGAGCTCGCCGGCCATCATGGCGCGATCGTGGCACTCGAACCGTCGACGGGCGCCGTGCGGGTGATGGCCTCGGCTCCCAGCTTCGATCCGAGCGACCTGCATTCCCAGAGCGCCTATGAACGGCTGACCAGAGGAAGCACAGATTCGCTTGTCAACCGCGCCACGCAGTTCGGGTATGCCCCCGGCTCGACCTTCAAGATTGTGACGTCCACCGCCGCCATCGACACCGGGTTGTTCACGCCGTTGTCATTGATCAGCGGCGCCAACGGGATCGCCGTCTCGGGCGTGCCGCTGCACAACGACAACAATGAAAGCTTCGGCGAAATAACGCTTAAGCAAGCACTGGTCAAATCTGTGGACACCGTATACGCGCAGGTCGCCGAACGGGTGGGCAAGCGAACGCTCGCGCGGTACATGGCGCGTTTCGGCTTTGACCGCGAGCCCGAGCTCGACTATCCGCTCCAGCAGATGTCGCCGAGCGGCGAGTACTCAGAAGGACGCCTGCTGGCGCCAACGGACCCGAGGGTCGATGTGGGCCGGCTTGGCATCGGCCAGGACAAACTCAGGGTAACGCCGCTGCAGATGGCGCAGGTCGCGGCCGCAGTGGCCAATCACGGAACGTTGATGGTCCCGCACCTGACCGAAAAGATCATCAACCCTGAAGGTGGCACGGTGCAGACGATCAAGCCACGGGTTCAAAGCACCGTGATGAAGCCGTCGACGGCTGAAGCGGTCAGGGAAATGATGGAAGCGGTCGTAAACGAAGGCACGGGCACGCCTGCGCAGATCCCGGGCGTGCAGGTCGCGGGGAAGACCGGCACCGCCGAAACCCAGTTCGGGTCTGCGTTGAACGACGTCTGGTTCGTGGCGTTTGCGCCCGCGCGGTCTCCACGAGTGGCTGTTGCGGTCACGCTGGAAAAGGTGCCCGGATACGGGGCGACATACGCGGCGCCCGTCGCAAAAGCAGTGATGGAAGCGTTGTTGGGATGAGCGAAATCAACTCCGGCACGATTATCGACGGCCGCTACCGGGTGCTCTCGCGCATCGGCTCCGGCGGTATGGCCGACGTATATCTCGCCGAGGACGAGTTGCTCTCACGACAGGTCGCGGTCAAGGTCTTGCACCACCGCTTCGTCGACGACCAGGAGTTTGTGGAGCGTTTTCGACGTGAGGCCTCCAGTGCGGCCGGGATCTCCCATCGCAACGTCGTGGCGATCTTCGACCGCGGCCAGTGGAACGACACGTACTACATCGCGATGGAGTACCTGCCCGGGCAGTCGCTCAAGGCGCTCATCCGCGACCGCGGTGCGCTTGAGCCGGACACCGCCGTCGCGATCACAATCCAAATCCTCAACGCTGCGCAGTACGCCCACAGCCGGGGTGTCGTGCACCGTGACATCAAGCCCCACAACGTGATCCTCTCCGACGACGGGCGCGTGACGGTCACCGACTTTGGCATTGCGCAGGCCGGCGGCTCGGACATAACGCACACGGGGTCGATCATGGGGACAGCTCAGTACCTCTCTCCAGAGCAGGCCCAGGGTCAGCCTGTGACCGCCGCCTCGGACATCTACGCCGTGGGTGTGCTGCTGTATGAGCTACTCACCGGGCGGGTGCCCTTTGAAGGCGATAGTGCCGTGGCAATCGCGCTTCAGCATCTCTCGGCCGAGCCGCTGCCGCCAAGCTCGCTGAACCCCAACGTGCCAGCAGCCCTTGATCACGTGGTCCTTCGCGCCCTTGCCAAGGATCCGCAGGCACGCTATGCCGACGCACCGCAGTTCATCGCGGCCCTGCAAACAGCGCGGGGCGCGCTGTCAAGCGGCCCGCCAACCGAGCAGCATACCCCGGCCTTTGCGCCCACGACCGCCGCCACAGCGGGGCCGCTGATCGGGCAAGGACTAGTGGTGGGGCTGCCCTCGCAGCCCACCGAAGCCGGCTCGCCGCCGTCGGGCACACATTCCGGCTCGCCTTCGCGGCGTCGTTGGTGGTGGGCGGCACTCGCTGTCGCAGTAGTCGCCGGTGCGTTCGTGGCCGCCATCGCGCTCTCCTCGTCAAAGAGCAACGTCACGCTTCCCACGTTGACGGGGCAAAGTGAAGCGATTGCAATCGCCAGACTCAAGGCCCTGGGCATGAAGCCGAGCGTCACCAGGCAGTCAAGCGTGGGCGCACCCGCGGGGGCTGTCATTGCACAGCGTCCGCGTGCAGGAACGGTGGTGCAGTCCGGCACGCGCGTCTATCTCACGGTCTCCAGCGGGCCCGCGGTGGTGGAGGTGCCCAGCGTCACCGGGATGATCGAAGCCCACGCTCTGAGGGCCCTGCGCGCGGTTGGACTGGAGCCGACCGTGCAGTCGCAGCCGAGCCGTCACGTGCGGGTGGGATACGTGATCTCAACCAACCCACCGGCCGGGCTCGAGGCCGTGCAGGGCACGCCAGTGACCGTCGAGGTCTCAAGCGGACCCGCGGGCAGCACGTCCAAGTCACGGGTGCACGTGCCCAACATCACGGGGCTTCCGGAGAGCGCCGCGGCGGCCGCGCTGAGCTCGGTCGGGCTCGCGGTGGGCACAGTCACCGAGCGCGGATCCTCCTCTCAAGCTCCAGGCACCGTACTCGCGCAGACTCCCGCCGGAGGTGCGCTACTGGCATCGGGCGGTTCCGTGGAACTGGTCGTTGCACGAGCCACCTCCGAAGTGGAAGTGCCCGACGTGGTGGGCAGCACGCGCACCGGCGCGGAAGCGACCCTGCGAGCCACTGGGCTGTCACCGGCAACCACAACGCGCTCCGTCACCAATCCTGCTGAAAATGGCACAGTGCTCGAAGAGACCCCTGAAACGGGCGAAAAGGTCAAACGCGGGGAAACGGTCACGATCGTCGTCGGCACGCTTTCGGAACAGGTCACGACCACGACAACGGCGCCGACGGAATGAGCCCGGGCAACTGATGGCTGACCACGTCACGGCTGGGCCTCACCCTGGGTTGACCACGCCGACTGCACCCGCGCCACTGCCCACGCCGGCCAAGCCGCTCACGGTGGCGGTGCTGGCCGGCGGCCCCTCCGCCGAGCACGATGTCTCGCTGTCGTCTGCGGCGTCCGTGGTCAAAGGACTCCGCTCGGCCGGCCACGACCCTCTAGCGATCACCATCTCCAAGGAGCGCCGCTGGCAGTTCCACGGCCAGGACCTGACGCTCACACCTGGAGGCGGGCTGCTTGGGGCCGATGTGGTGTTTCCCGCGCTGCACGGGCCCTTCGGTGAGGACGGGGCATTGCAAGGCGCACTGGAGATGCTTGATGTCGCGTACGTGGGGGCCGGTGTCGCCGCCTCGGCGGTGTGCATGAACAAGTTGCTCTTCAAAGAGCTCATGGCCGCGGCCTCCATCGACCAGGTCGGATATGTCGGGGTCGGTGCGGACGAACTTGCTCAAGCCCCGGCGGACGTGCTCGCCCGGCTACAGCCGCTGGGCATGCCGCTCTTTGTCAAACCCGCGCGCATGGGCTCTTCGCTCGGGATCGTGAAGGTCTCGCAACCAAATGCCATTGAGGACGCTCTGCATCAGGCGTTCGTCCACGATCACCTGGCGATCGTGGAGGCAATGGCATCCGGAGTCGAGGTCGAGTGCGCGGTGTTGGGAGCTCCTCCAGCCGGGGGCGGCGGTCGCGGCGCGCTCGCCTCGACACCCGGGCAGGTCAGCTTCAGCGGCGACTGGTACGACTTTGACACCAAGTACCGGCCCGGAGGGATTCGCTTGGAGATCCCTGCTGCGATCTCAGCCTCTGCGAGTGCACGGGTGCGCGAGTTGGCTCTGGCGGTGTTCGGACTCGTGGAGTGCCAGGACCTGGCGCGCGTCGACTTCTTTGTCGACGGTGAGCGCGTGCTCGTCAACGAGCTCAACACCATGCCCGGCTTCACGCCCACCAGCGTGTACGCGAAACTCGTCGAGCATGCCGGTATCCCGTACCCACAGCTCGTGGACCACCTGTGCCGGATGGCGTGCGAGCGCCATGCCCGCCGGCGCGCACGCCGCCGATAGCCCGCGCCAGCACTGGCTACAACGTCATTCTGAGCCGCGACGGGCCCTGAACAGCGTCAGCTCCGCTATTTGAGTGGCCACGCTGGACGATGCTTGGTCGCTTTGGAGCTGGGTAATCCAGACCAGGTAGTAGCGATACGCCACGCCGGCTGTATCCAGCCGGATCAACGTCTGCGCGCCGATTGGCTGAGCGCCGGAGAGCAGCGTCCAGCCACGGCCCGCCAATGGCAGCGGATCCCCGTAGGGGAGCTGCTCGTCAAACGCGTCGGCGCCATAGATGGCCGCGGAGAAGCCCGGCGTCGGGGTCTGGATCGCGATCGCCCGCGCCGCGACCCCGGGGCTGGCATCGACGTACAGCCCAACCCCGGGCTTGCCCAGCACGCCACCGAGGTAGTGCTCGGTTGACCACGTGGTATTGGGGTCGCCGTCGATCGCATTGGAGACTTCATCGGGGTGTTCCGGGCCCGTGCCAAAGGGGTTGTAGTCGTGGGCAGCAGTCTGAGCGAGGTGAACGGGCCGCAGATGCGGCGGGGTGATCGCCGCCGCCACCGCCCCCACGCCGCTGTGCGTCCTCGGCAGCGCGAGTACGAGTGCGAGTACGACCGCGGCAACAGCCAGGCAAAGTGTCCCCAGCCAACGAATCCGGTGGCGAATGTGCCAGAGCACGCGGTGCCGGCTGGGCTCCGACAGCGTGCGCAGCACGGTTGTCACCTCGCCCACTGTCTGTCCTGCCCGGTTGGTCTCGATCGCCAGGACCTCCTCGAGCTCGCGCACAAACACGCCGGCATCCGGGTAGCGGCGTGCGAGATCCTTGGCAGTGGCGCGTTCAAGCACCGCTGCGGTCGCTGCTGAGAGTTCCGGGCGCAGTGCTTGCGCGTCCGGCAGTTGCTCGCGCACATGGCGCATGGCCACGGCGACAGGCGTTGGGCCGTCAAAGGGCACGTCTCCGACGAGCATCTCGTAAAGCACCACACCCAGCGAATAGACATCCGACTGCCCTGTGACCGACTGGCCGAGCGCCTGCTCGGGAGAGACGTAATCGGTGGTGCCCAGCACCCGTCCACCCATCGTCAAGCCCTTCTCGCTCAGTGTGCGCGCGATGCCGAAATCCGTGATCTTGGCGTTGCCTTCCACGCTCAAGAGCACGTTCTGCGGCTTGATGTCACGATGAACGATCCCGTGCTCATGCGCGGCCTGTAGACCGCGACCGATCTCAATCGCGTACGCGAGCGCTTGCGTGATCTGAAGCCGACCATCCCGGCGGATGCGCTGTTTGAGCGTTTCGCCTTCGACGTGCTCGAACACGATGTAAGGGGCGCTAGCACCGTCGTCGCTGCGGTCCGGTTCATGTGGGAGATCCGCTTCGCCGGTGTCGATTACGGTGACGATGTGTGGGTGGATGAGTCTCGCCATCGCCCGTGCCTCACGCCGAAAGCGCTCGAGCTGGTCCGGCTCGCGGGCGCGCCGGCGGTGCATCAACTTGACCGCAACCTTGCGTTCGAGCACAGTGTCAAATGCCCGGTAAACCGTCGACATGCCGCCCTGGCCGATCTCTTGCTCCAGGCGGTAACGACCGCCGATGGCGACGCCCAAAAACGGGTCACTGGCCGTGCTTTGCGCTGCCGCCTTCGTGGAGCCGTCGACCAAGTGCCCTACCTTGCCAAGCCTCGGCTCGATGCGCCCAGTGGCCCGTCAGCTCGCTCTGCGCGCAGACGCCGCAGCACGACCGTGGCCAAAGCGAACCGATAAGCGGCATAGGGCGTCAGCGCACCGATTCCGTCACCGCGCGCCAAGGGGCCGCGGCGGTCGAGCGCACGCAAACTCCCAAGTGTGGACATGAACGCGGCTGCGCCCCCAAACAACTGCGGCGGCGATATTCCGATCGCACCCTTGCGCTTCAGTGCCCTACCAAGCTTGAGGACCCCCGCAGCGGCGATCACGGGGACGCCCAGCTGCCGCGAGAGCGCGTTGGCCGCCGCACGGTCAAACCCGCGCGCGCGCGCAATTGCCAACGTGGAGCCGCTGCGCGAGATCCCAGGCACAAGGGCGAAGCTCTGGGCGACACCGAGCACCAAGCCATCGCCCACGCCGGCCTGCGTGGCCACACGGTGGCCATCCGGACAGTGGTCGGACGCCGCCATCAGCGCGCCACCGACCGCGAGTCCCACGGCGATCGGTAGCGGACTGCCCAGCCGGCGGTCGATCGTGGACTCAAGTAGGTACCCCACGACCGCCGGCGGTAGGAGTGCGACTGCCACGACCTTCGCTGCCCGCGCGGTGCGAATCGCCCTGTAGTCGGCACCGAAAAGCAGCGCCGCGGCGGTTCCAACATGCAGGGCCACCTCGAAGGCCCTTCGCGCTTCAGGATCCAGCTCTGCGCAGCGCCAGCGCAACAACCACGGAATCAGCGTGGTGTGCGACGAGGACGAAACCGGGAGCAGCTCCGTCGGACCTTGGATTAGGCCCAGGGCGACAGCCTGGCCAAGCGGCAGCTGGTCAGTCGGCGACATCGACGACCGGCTCGACCGCGACCCGGCGTCCGCGCCTGCGGCGGACCGCAGCGTAGATGATGCCCGCGACGACCAGCACGACCACCACGTAGTCGACGTACTCGAATCCGTGGCGCACGCTCTGCCATTCGCTGCCAAGTGCCTTGCCGGCATATGCAAGCGCCACCACCCAGACCGCCGAGCCCATCGCAGTGAGCACGCTGAAGGAGACAATGCCCATGCGCGAGATCCCCGCCGGCAGCGACACGAATGCGCGGATCACCGGGACAAAGCGGCCCACGAGCACCGCAACTGGTCCGTAACGGCGAAACCAGCGGTCGGCGCGCTCTATCTGCGCAGGCCCCATGTGCACGTAGTGGCCGTGGCGCTGGAGCAACTCCAGCCGGCCGGCCCGGCCCACGCCATAAGCCACCCACGAGCCGACGAGCGACCCCACCAGCCCGGCAACCACCACGCCGACCATGGTCAGGTGGTGGTGGGTGGCGGCACCGCTGCGGGTAGGGTCGGCCACGGCGAAACCAGCGAACAACATCACCACCTCTGACGGGATGGGGATGCACGCGGCGCTGACGGCCATCAGCGCGAAGATTGCCGGTAGGCCACCGTCGCGCACAAGGTGCGCCATGTCGTTCACAAGCCCTTCGGTAATCGAAGCACTGAGGAAGCTCGTTGCGAGCATGTCTGCAAAAGATATCCCCGCGGCCGATAGCGTGCCGACGGTGCGCGTCTGGATCGACCTCACCAACAGTCCCCACGTGCTCGTCATGCGCCCAGTCATCGAGGCCCTGAACGCGGACGGTCACGAAGTTGCCGTCACCGCCCGCGACTTCGCCCAGACACTTCAGCTGCTCGACCGTTTTGCGATTCCCCACGTCGCGATCGGCCGGCACCGGGGCGAGCGTCTCAGCGCCAAAGCCACGGGTCTGGTATCGCGCACGAGCGCGCTGCTGCGATGGGCTCGGCGCCGAGACGCCCCCTTCGATCTGGCCACGGGCCACGGGTCCAACGACATCACGGTCGCCGCCGCGCTGCTGCGCGTTCCCTGCTCGACCATGTTCGACTACGAGTTCGCGGCCGTTCAACACCAGATCAACTGCCGTCTAGCCAAGACGGTCGTCGTGCCCGCCGCGATCCCGCCCGAGCGTCTCTTTGGCTACGGCGCGCGCGGCAAGATCGCGGCTTACGAGGGCCTCAAAGAGGAGTACTACCTAGCCGACTTCGACCCCGATCCCGAGGTGCTATTCGAGCTCGGGATCTCTCCCGACACCCACGTCGTCGTCGTCCGCACGCCCCCCGAACTTGCGCTCTACCATCGCTTCACCAACGATCTCTTCGGCGAAGTCCTGACGCGCCTGAACGCCGCCACCCAAGAGCGCTCGGTAAGCGTGGTCGTGCTCGCGCGAACGCCCGCGCAGCGAGAACGTTTGAGCGGCTTCCCTGACTTAATCGTGCCCGAGCGCGCGATCGACGCTCAGTCCCTGGTTGCCTACGCGAGCTTGGTGATCTCTGCCGGCGGCACGATGAACCGTGAGGCAGTCGCCCTCGGCACGCCCGTGATGACCACCTTCCAGGGGCGCCTAGGCGGAGTCGATGAAGCGCTCATCGCCGATGGCCGACTGCGCGCGATGACCGACGCGCGCGATCTGGACGGTCTGCTCGCTGCCCTGCCCCCCAGCGGCGCATTGCCCGGAGTGCGGCCGCCGCGGATCCGGCGGGACCCACGCGTGCTTGTCGATCTACTGACGTCCCCAATCAAAAGCTGAGCCGCCGCGGCTCATGCCGCCGCCTGCGAGCAACAGCAATCTCGTGGTGCACGGGTGCAGGTCGGTGGGGATACCATGTCCACGTTCGGGCCATAACGCTTCGCGCAGCACCAACGCCCGCCGCCTGCGCCGGCGAAAGGAGACTTGTGCACATGCCAGCAGTCAGAAGGACCTCCAGCAGGCGCGTGGCTGTAGTCGTCGCCTGTGTAGCGCTACCGCTCGCTGCAGGCTGTGGCTCAAGCTCGACCTCGACGACATCCAGCAGCACGGCCAACACAACCGCGGCGCAAACCGCGGCTGTCAAGGTCTCGACGGCAGTGGTCCCCGGTGTGGGAACGGTGCTCGTCAACGCCGAAGGCCACACGCTTTACACGTTTGCCCCGGACGACGCCTCTAAGGTCACCTGCGTGAGCACGTGCGCTTTGGTCTGGCCGCCAGACAAACTTGCCGCCGGCACAAAGGCCATCGCATCCGGCCAGGTCAAGTCGTCGCTGCTGTCGAGTATCCCCGACCCGGAAGGTGGCGATGTGGTCACCTACGCCGGTTGGCCGCTCTACCGTTACGTGGCGGATACGGCCGCAGGCACAGCGCAGGGCCAGGCAATGACACTCAATGGCGGCGCCTGGTACGTGATAACCGCTGCCGGCAAGCCCGTCCACTGAGCGCCTCCCAAGGAGCCCGGCCGGCGGCGGACCCGTCGTCGCGGAGGGCGGCTCGATCCTGCGAGCGCCGAGTGCACACGCGTGAGCGGCACCGGTGGCGGGCGGCGTCCCATCGGTCCCGGAGCACCTTACAATCCGCATGATGCGCCGACGGTTTCGCTCGGCGGCCTTGCCGCTGCACCGGCATTCGCTGCCGCAACTAGCCACGGATGCGTTGCTGCTGGCGGTCGCCTACTACCTCGCGTTTCAGTTGCGCTTCGAGAACGGCGTGGGTGCCTCTTACGTCAGCCAGTACACATTGCTGCGCAACCGCACGATCGCCTGGGTCGTGATCGGGGGGCTGGCGGTGCTGATTGTGGGCCGCGCCTACCAACGCAGCTGGAATTACTCCTCGCAGCGCGACTACTGGGCGATCGCGCGCAGCGTGTTCGCGGTGACCCTGCTGACCGTGGGGGCGATCGCCGTCGTGCGGCCCGTGCAGCCCCGTTCCGAAGGCCACACGGGGCACATCGTCGCACTCGGCATGCCCAACAGCGTGATCGCGCTGTTTTTCCTGCTTTCGCTCGTATTCCTGTTGGGCTGGCGAGTGATCGCGCGGACCCTGCACGAGCGGCGCTTTTTGGCCGGCTTCTCGAGCGTCCGCGCAAAGCAACGCAGCGTCCTCATCGTGGGGGCCGGAGACGGCGGCCGACTGGTGCTCCGCGAGATCACTCGCAACCATGAGTTGGGCCTGGCCCCCGTGGGGTTTGTCGACGACGACCCGCGCAAGGTCGGTCTGCGCATCGACGGCGTCAAGGTGCATGGAAACACCAACAGCGACCTGGCGCGCATCCTCGAGGAGGCCGAGCCCGACGAAGTGATAATCGCGATCCCCTCGGCGCCGGGCTCGACGCGAGCTCGGGTCGTGCGCGAGTGCCGTCGCCGAGGTGTGCCCGTGCGCACGCTCCCCACCGTCTTTGAGCTGTTGCAGACCGGCGGTGCCGGCACGATCACACGCCAGGTCCGCGACGTACGCGTGGAGGACCTACTCGGGCGCGAGCCGGTGCATATGGCGCTCGACCGCGTGGGTGCCTATCTCGACGGCGAGATCGTCCTCGTCACGGGCGCCGGCGGGTCGATCGGCTCAGAGCTTTGCCGGCAGATCGCGCGTGTGGGACCACGCAGGATCGTGCTCGTCGACCACGCCGAGGACAACCTCTTTGCGATCCAGCGCGAGCTGGAGGATGAGCGCCACGTGCGCCCAGCGGTGATCAGCGCCGTGCTTGCTGACTGCAAGCAGGTGGAGCGTATGCGCGAAGTCTTTCTCGAGCACCGCCCCACCGTCGTCTTCCATGCCGCCGCCTACAAGCACGTGGGCTTGATGGAGACCAATCCCGTTGAGGCCGTGCGCAACAACACGATGGGCACGCGCGCAGTGGCGACTTGCGCAGGGGAGGCAGGCACTGGCCGTTTCGTGCTCGTGTCCACTGACAAGGCGGTTGCGCCAGCCACTGTGATGGGCGCCTCCAAGCTGCTTGCCGAGCTTGCGCTCGAGCTGGCTACCGGGCGATTTCCGAACACGGCTTTCAAGGCCGTCCGCTTCGGCAACGTACTCGGTTCGTCTGGAAGCGTGGTCCCGATCTTCTCCCGCCAGATCGCCCGTGGCGGACCCGTCACGGTGACCGACGAGCGCATGTCGCGCTACTTCATGACGATTCCCGAGGCCGTGCAGCTGATCATCCGCGCCGGTTCGCTGGACAGCTCCGGCGGCGACATTGCCGAGGCCGCGGCCAAAAGCCGGCCGGAGGTGCTTGTGCTGGATATGGGCGAGCCGGTCCGCATCATCGAGCTCGCGCGCGCCATGATCGAGCTCTCTGGACTTGATGGCAGTGACGACATCGCGATCGAGATCGTGGGCAGGCGCCCCGGCGAGAAGCTCCACGAGGAGCTGTTCAATGTCTACGAGCGCCCGCAGCCCACGCCGGCGGAGAAGATCATGCTTGCCCAGCGCCAGCCATTCCCGCGCGAGGTCATCGAATCGTGGTTTGAGGAGATCACGCTGCTTGTAGCGGCAGGCAGCCCCGCGGCCGTCACCACCAAGGTGTTCGAGTGCGCGAACGCTTGTGCGCAACTCGCCGACGCGAACTCCGCAGTACAAGCCAACGCAACCAGCTCGGCCGGTCCGGCACTGTCACAAAGCTTGTGAGCCCGCTCCCGCTCGCCGTCTCGCTGACCCACTCCTTTACCGAGGTGGGTGCGCTGGTCGCGCTTGCGGGCCTGTTGGGCATCGCGCTGTTGTCGCTGCTGCTCTTTTCACAAGGACGCGAGATCAAGCGGCTGCGCGAGTGGGCAGGCCGCGCACCCGAGCGCGCCGCCGAGCTCGACCAGCGGTTGGCCGGCGCTAATTCGCCAGTCACGGCGCCGGCGCGCACGGCCGCAACCGGGGCGCCAGCCGTGCCGGGTCAGGTCTCGGGCGTTCGTCCGATCCCGCGAGCGGTTCCCTTGGTGGCCCGGACGGACGGCGACGCGTCTGTGCCAGTCGGCCCATCGGTCCCCGTCGGCCCGTCCGTGGCTGCGATCGAATCCGCTGGTATGGCGACGGCCAGCGTGGCCGCGGCAACGGCATCGGCGGCCAACAACGTGGGCGGCGGCGTGCCCGTCGCCACGGTCTCGGATGCTTCCGCGGGCGCGGTGGTGGCGGACGCCAAACCAGGGGTGGTAGCCGCGGACGCCAAACCAGCCGTGGTGGCGGCGGAGGGCAAACCAGAGGCGGAGGCGGAGGGCACTGCGGCCGTTCCTGCTGCCACTGCGGCAGGGGTGGCGGCGGGCGGGCACCAGGCCGCGACGCCGCCGGGCCAAGCCAACGCTTCAGCGCCGATGCCCGCCTCTCCGCCGGAGATCGCCTCGGACGCGTCGCTCAACCAACTGCCGGCGCCGGCGACCACGGCTGCATCAGGACGTGCGGCCGTTCCCACGCCGGTTGCCGTGGCCGGCACCGCGCCCGTCCAGGGGTCGCTCGGGGCAACGCCCACGCCGCCCCCGGTCGCATCCCGTGTGAGCTCCAAGGACTCGGTGGCAACGTCCGCGGCTGCGGCTGCTGGAGCGCGGTCAAGCCACCGCTACCCGCCGGCCCCGATAGCCCAGGAACACGGTGGCGGAGACCAACCCCAGGGCCAGGCCGTCAAAGCGGAGCGGTCGGGCGACCACCAGCTGCCCCACCCGTCGGAATTCAAGTTCCTCAAAGAGGAGCCGCCCAAACGCGGACCGGGACGGCGGCTGCTGGTCGGCGGCGTTGTCGCCCTGGTGATCGTCGTGCTCGTCGTGGTGATCGCAACCGGTGGCGGTCACAGCCCTGCCGCAGGCAAGTCGAACGCCTCCAGCAGCCCCGGATCGAGCACCGCCAAGGCCACCAGCGCACACAATGCCGGCGCTGCTGCAAGCGCCGTGAGCGCGGCACACCTGCATGTCGATGTGCTCAACAGCACCGAAGTCACAGGTCTTGCCCACCGCCTCGCCAGCACGCTGCGCGAACGCGGATTCGCCGCAGCGCAGGCACTCCAAGGCCGTCCAGTGGGGACATACACGACAAGCGTGGTGGAGTACTCCGCCGGCGAATCGGCCGCGGCCGAACGCGTGGCGCGCGCGCTGGGGATCGAAGCCGGCGCAATCCGACCGCTCGAATCATCAACACATGAACTGGCGGAAGGCGCCGCCGTTGTGGTGATAGCAGCCCAGGCCGAAGGTGCCACAGGGTCGGGGTCGGCAGAATCATCAAGCGGCGCCGAAGCAGCCGCAGGGGGCGAAACGGGGGCGGGGTCAGGCGGGGGCGGGGTCGGCACGCAGGCTGAAGGTGGCGCAGAAGGTGGCTCCGGTGCCGCAGGGCAGTGACCACCGGCCCGCCGGCTTTTTGGATCTTCCCGAGCGCTCGCGCAAACCTCGCCAGCGGGGAATCACGCACGTCATCGACCGCGGCATGTCGGTCGCCGAGGTCGATGGGCTGATGGAGATCGTCGGCGACAGCGTCGATATCGTCAAGCTCGGGTGGGGCACGGCGCTGGTGAGCGCCAACCTCAAGCCCAAGCTCAAGCGCTACGAGGCACACGGCATCCCCGTAGTTCTCGGCGGCACCCTGACGGAGGTGGCAATCCGTCAGGGGCAGCTCGACGGCCTGGTGGCATGGTTGGAAGAGCTCGGGCTTGGCCACGTGGAGGTCTCCGACGGCACACTCGCCCTGGAGTCCGGCCGCAAGTGCGAGATCATCGCCAGCCTCGCGAAGAAGTTCACTGTCTTCTCCGAGGTGGGCAACAAGGACGCGGGCTACATCATGGCTCCGTACCGCTGGGTGCAGCAGATCGAAGCAGAGCTTTCAGCCGGCGCCACGAAGGTGATCACGGAGGCGCGCGAGTCCGGCAACGCGGGGATATTTCGCGCCGACGGCGAGGTGCGAACAGGCCTGATCGACGAGATCGTGCATGTGATCGATCCAGATCTGCTGATCTTCGAGGCACCGCGCAAGGAGCAGCAAGTGTGGTTTTTGCTGCAGTTCGGACCAGAGTGCAACCTCGGCAACATCGCCCCCTCCGATGTGCTCTCTTTGGAGACGCTACGTCTGGGGCTGCGCTCGGAGACCGTGGAGCGCTTCGCGCGGAACGGTCGGCGTTGAGCGAAACCGAGGGTGTGCGTAACCCTGGACGCACAGCCGCACTGGTGTTCGCGGGACTCGTGGTGGCAACGTGCGCAGGTCTCTTTCTGGCCCAGCGGCTGAAACACTCGCCCACGAGCGTGCACGGCTTCCGGCTCAGTCCAGCGACCTTCGTGCCGGCGCGCGTAGGGGGCCCAACGACCACGCGCGGAACCCTGCTCCCGGGCACCTCTGCGCTGGAGCAGCTGTCGTTCCAAACCGATGCCGATCACGACGTCACGGTCACGATCGTGAACTCCTCCGGGGAAACGGTGGCAACACTCGTGCGGGAACTGCCCTGGGAACGCTACCTGCGACTCTGCTTGGCGTGGAACGGGCGTACAGGGTCCGGCCACGTGACCAACCTCGCGCGCACTGCGCCAAGCACGGGGGCGGTGGGAGCGGCCGTCTGTAGCGCGAGCCCGACAGTGTCGCTTCCCGCGGGCCACCTTGCGGCCGCGGGCGACTACCGGGTACGTGTGAGCTTGCGCGGTGGGTCCCACTCGATCCTCTCGCCCTCGACCTTTGCGCTCGTGCGCCAGGACGGCTCCTCGTGACCGCCGAAAAGATCGCGCTCGTCGCGCTCGTCGCGCTGGTCGCGCTGGCGGTGCTCACACGGCCGGCGCGGGTATCGTGGCGCGTGCGCGCTGCGGCGACGCTTGGCGCACTGGTGCTGCCGCCAGTGTTGCTCGCGATCAACCTCTGGCATGGCACCCAGCTGGTGCACCTGCGCCATCACCCACTGCTCGCCGCTGCCGGCGCAGTCGCGTTAGTCGTCGTCGTCGGCGCGCTGGCGCTGTTGTTTGCCAGGCGCAACGGCGCGCTGCCGCTCTTGATCGTGTTCGCGCTGCCGTTTCGACTGCCGATCTCAGTCGGCGGCAGCACCGTGAACCTGCTTGTGCCGCTGTACGTTGTGATCGCCGCCGGCGCCCTGGCGCAGCTGTGGGCGCGACACCCCGCTGAGCCGCCCGCCCGCGAGCGGCTTCATCGCGAGTCGGGCACGCCGCGCCGGCTCATCGGCGCAGCGCTCTCGCCGAGCGGCTTGGAATGGCTGCTGATCGGCTCGGTGGCGCTGTACGCCGTCCAGGCAACCTACTCGGGCGACTTCTCCAAGGCACTCGAGAACGTGGTCTTCTTCTACGCGCCCTTCGCGCTGCTCTTTGCGCTGCTACGGGATGTGAAGTGGAACCGCGAGATCCTGCTCAGCTGCCTGGCGTTGGCGCTTGCACTCGCCGTCATCTTCGCTGGGGTGGGCTTTGTCGAGTACGAGCGACAACAGCTGTTTTTGAACCCCAAGCTCGTGCAGGCCAACCAGTACGGCGACTACTTTCGTGTCAACTCGGTTTTCTTTGACCCCAACATCTACGGTCGCTTTCTGGCGATGGTGATGATCGCCGCGGCGGTGGTGCTGCTGCAGGCACGCACGCGGCGCACGGTGCTGGCGGTAGCAGTGGTCTTGCTTTGGCTTTGGGGGGGGCTGTTGACGAGCCTGTCGCAGTCCAGCATGGCGGCGCTGCTGCTCGGCTTGACGATACTCGCCGCCTGGCGCTGGGACACCATGACGATTTTGCTGGTGGCGATCGCTGTGATCGTGCTCGGGGCGGCAGTCGCGCTGGTTGCACCGCCGTCGGCGCATCTCGGTCTCAGCGGCGAAGGCACGTCAGCCAACAACGCCACGAGCGGTCGCGCCAACCTCATCTCCGGCGGGCTGTCGCTGTTCGCCGACAGGCCGCTTGAGGGTTATGGTTCCGGGTCGTTTGCGTTGCAGTACCGCCTGCACCACCGCACCACCGAAGAAGTCTCTGTGTCGGCGTCGCACACGATTCCGATCACGATCGCTGCCGAGCAGGGGATCGTGGGGCTTGTGCTGTATTTGCTTGTGTTGACGAGTGCGTTCACGGTGCTCTTGCGCGACGTGGGGCGATCGCCGCCACGCATCGCCGTGGCGGCTTGCTTCGCGGCGCTGATGCTGCACACATGGGCCTACGCGGACTTCTTGGAAGACCCGACGACCTGGGCGCTGCTGGCTATCGGCGTCGCTCTGGCGAGGTTCTCACCGCGAGCGAGCGGCGCACGCGCCTTTCGCTGGCGCCTGTCAGCTCGACCGCGCGCGACCGTGTCCGAGCACGGGCGCACGGGCGCGCCCGCCTAGCTCGTGCTGGGCTACCTGAAGCGCCTACTGACGACTGGAGCCGCCTACCAGGTGGCGGAAATCGTCGCCAAGGGCCTCGCCG
>CAJCHW010000072.1 GCA_903970125.1 Chlamydiota bacterium | reverse complement strand
AAACGCTTTTGCCGCAGGAGCCGATGCGCTCCGCCCTGCATGCCAAGCTCGCGGCGGCCCGCAACGAGGCCGACGCTCGCCTGCTCCAGCGCGCGCTGAAGGTTCATGAGCAGGAGTGCCTGCAGATGACGCAGCTGTTGCCGCCCATGACCGGCTCGGCGCGCTCGTGGAAGGACCTCTTTTTGACGTGCCTGCGCACCGGGGTCTCGGCGCGGCTTCAGGCCGAGATCGATTGGTCACGGCAGACCAGGATGCGTCTGGCCGAGTTCAGCGGGCCGCGGTAGGTCCCGAGGTGGCCGGCGGGACGCCACTGCTTTCGTTTGCGAACGTCTCCAAGCACCGTTGGGACGGCAGTCGCGCGCTGGCGGTGCTGGATCGGGTTTCGCTTGTAATCGACGACGGCGCGTTCGTAGGCCTCTACGGTGCACGACGCTCGGGCAAGTCGACGTTGCTGCGTCTGGCCGCGGGGCTGACGCTCGCAGACGAGGGTTCCGTGCGCATCGACGGCAACGATCTGGCGCAATTGGCCGCGCCCAGGCGCGCGCGCCTGCTGCGTGGCACGGTCGGTCTGGTCTCGGCGGACACCTGGTCGCCGCGCCCGCGTGAGGACGTGGTCGAGTACCTGACGCTGGCACTTGGTTGTGAGGGCCTCACCGCCGGCGAGGCCCGTCGGCGGGCGTATGCGGCGCTCGACGAGGTCGGGATGGCGGGCGTAGGGCTGGAGGCGACAGCGTCCCTGCCCCTGGTCGAGCGCATGAGCGTGATGCTTGCCCGCGCCCTGCTCTTTAGCCCGCGCCTGCTGCTGATCGACGAGCCCGCTGTGATTCCCAGCCTCAGCGGCCGCGAGCAGTTCGGCTCACTGCTGCACACGCTTGGCAACGATCGCAAGCTCGCGGTCCTGCTGGCATCCGAAGAGCTGATCGCGCTCCAGGGCGCGGCGGTGATGATGTCGATCGGTGCCGGTGAGCTGACCTCCAGCGACGACACTGGGGTGGTCGTGCCATTTCCGGGGCGCACGCGTGAGGCAGCACAGCTCTCGGCGTTGTGAGCCAGCTTGAGCTGCTGGACGTCTCCAAGCACTACAAGAGCGGCAGTGAGCTCGTCCGTGCAGTCGACAGCGTCTCGCTGACGCTTTCCGCGGGCGAGCTGGTGGGCCTCTATGGCCCCAGCGGTTCCGGCAAGACGACGCTGCTCCTGCTCGGTGCGGGGCTTTTGACCCCGGACTCCGGCCGCATCCTCTTTGACTCCCGGGACATCGGCAGGATGGGCAACCGGCAGCGGGCGCGCTACCGCTTGCGTGAGGTCGGCTTCGTCACGCAGTCCTTTCATCTGATGCCGCGCGCATCTGCGCTGGACAACGCCTTGATCAAGCTGCCCGCGGCGGGCCTGACTCTGCAGCAGGCGCGGGCGCGCACCACTGGTTGGCTTGAGCGGGTGGGCCTGGGCGCACGCATCGATTACCCCGTGGAGCGGCTCTCGATGGGTGAGCGCCAGCGTGTGGCGATCGCGAGGGCGCTGGTCAACGAACCGCACCTGTTACTGGCCGACGAGCCCACGGGCAACCTCGACTCCTCGCGCACCCGCGAAATTCTCGGACTGGTGCGCGATATCTGCCATGAACGGTCCGTTCCGGGCTTGCTTGTGACACACGACCCGGAAGCGATGTCGTTTGTCGATCGTGTGTACACGCTGCGCGACGGGCGTCTCAGTGACGGGCTGCACGCCGAGTTGGCCGCTACGCCATCGTGAGGCACGCGCTGAACCCGAAGATCCTCGGGCTGCGCCCGAGCCTGGTCGTCTATCTGTACTGGCGCCGCTTGCGCTCATACGGCGTGCAGGAGTTGCTGGCCGGCGGGGGCATCGCGGTCGGCGTGGCGCTGCTGGTCGGCGTGCTCGCGGCGAGTGCCACGTTCACCCGCGCCGGAGACGAATTGATCCGCGGTTTTGTCGGTCATGCCCGCTACACGCTCGCCGCGCCGTCGCTGCAGCAGGGCTTTGACGAAAAGACGGCCGAAGCCGCAGGCCGGCTGCCGGGCGTGCAGACGGCGGTGTACCTGTTGCGCGAGGACATCTCGATCGGCGGCCCCAAGGGTCGCGTGCCAGTGCACCTGATCGGAGTGACCTCCAACCTCTCGCAGCTGGGGGGCACGGCTGTGGGCGAGGCTGAAGCCGAAGCCGGTGTGCTTGCCGGCGGGCTTGCCGTGCCCGCGCGCGTTGCCGGCGCAATCGGATCTGGAGCCGGCGCACCGGTGACTGTCTTCGCCGGTGGCCAAACACACGCGGTGCCGCTGCGGGCGCTGGTCACCAGTGGCCATGCCGCAGCATCCAGCAGTCCGATCGCGTTCGCGCTGTTGGGCGTGGCGCAGCGGCTGACCGGGTTGGCCCACACGGTCAGTGGCGTGCTGATCGAGCCGCGGCCCGGCGCCGATCGCGAGGTGCAAACCGGCTTGGAGCGCCTGGCGGCGGGTCGCTTGACGGTCGAGCCCGCCGACGCCGAAGTGGCGCTCATCGGCCAGGCGGCCGGCCCGATCGAGCAGTCAACACGTCTGTTTGCAGCGATCGGCGCCGCGATCGGCTTCCTGCTTGCGCTGAACGCGATGCTGCTGACAGCGCCCGAGCGCCGGCGCTTTGTGGCCGACCTGCAGGCAGACGGGTACGACTGGCGCCAGGTGCTGCTGGTGGTGGGCTTTCAGGTGCTCGCGCTGGGGTTGGTGGCCTCCGCTGTCGGCGTGTTTGTCGGCGAGGTGCTTGCGCGCACCCTGTTTCACCAACCGACGCTTTTGCTTGAAATCGGCTTTCCGCTGGGCACGCGCGAGGTGGTCGAACCGGCGCTGGTCGTCGCCGGGATAGCGGCGGGCCTGGCGGCGGCGGTCGCGGCCTCGGTGCCTGTACTGCGTGGACTGTTGCCCGACAAGACCGCAGACGCGGCTGTGCGCGCGCTGGACGCTGAGCTTGTGGGCACGCGCGCGACCGTCGCCCTCAGTGTCTTCGCCCTGGTCCTCCTGGTTGCTGTGAGCGTGCTCGTTGTCGTCGTGCCCAGCGCCACGATCGCCGGCGTGATCGCGCTGGGCCTGGCCGTCATCTGTCTGATTCCCGCTGGGTTTGTGGCCGCTGTGAGGGGCCTGCAATGGCTGGGCGAGCGGGTGCCGTCGAGTGCGCTCATGGTGACCGTCCGCGAACTGCGGGGGACCAGCCTGCGGGCTGTTGTCGTGGCGGCAGTGGTCGCGCTGGCCGTCTACAGCACGACCGCGACGCTGGGAGGCCAGCGCGACGTGCTCGGCGGCATCGAACAGGGCATCGGTCAGTACTTTGCCCGCGCACCGGTGTGGGTGGCACCCACGGACAACGTGCTCAACATCAACGGCTTCGCCGATGACGGCACCTCGTCGGCGATCGCCGCACTGCCCGGCGTTTCATCGGTGCAGCTCGACCGCGGCGGTCTTATGGACGTCGGCGATCGCCGCATGTGGGTCGACGCCAGGTCGCCTGACGGCGGCTCGCCGCTGGTCAAAAGCCAGCTCGTCAAGGGCAACCTCGCGACTGCCGACGCCCGCATTGCCGCGGGTGGGTGGGTCGCGCTGGCAAGCAGCTTTGCCGCCAGTAGGCATCTGCACATCGGTGCCTCGGTCACGCTGCCGACCCCATCGGGACGGGTTGCCTTCAGAGTCGCGGCGATCACGACCAACGAGGCGTGGCCGCCGGGCGTGGTCACGATCAGCGCTGCCACCTACGCGCGCTACTGGCATACCCCCGAAATCGCCGCGATCGAGGTGCACCTCAAGCCCTCAGTGACCGCCGCGGCGGGTCAAAGACGGGTGGCTGCGGTGCTGCGCAGTCGGCGCGGTCTTGTGGCGCGGACAACCTCGCAACGCGTGACCCACAACGAGTACGTCCTGCATAGGCAGCTGGAAAGTCTCACGGTGATCTCGACGCTGCTGCTGATCGCGGCCGCGATCGCGGTGGCGCTCGCGCTCAGCGCCGCGATCTGGCAGCGACGCGTGCGCCTGGCGTCACTGAAGATTCAAGGCTACGACCACACCCAGCTGTGGCGTGCCCTGATTCTGGAAAGCGCCACCGTGCTGAGCGTGGGATGCGTCGTCGGTGCTGTCTTCGGGATATACGCGCACGTCTGGGCCAGTCGTTGGCTGCGGATCGTCTCGGGTTTTGCCGCCCCGTTTTCGTTGCAGGCCATCGACGTGTTGTTGACCTTGGCGCTCGTGATCGGCGTCGCCGTTGCGGTGGTCGCGCTGCCGGGCATGGCCGCTGCCCGCGTGTCTCCCCGCGTGAGCTTCGAGGAGTGAACGAGCATCTCCGCCAACAACCCGCTCGCCGGTATCTGCAGACGGTGGCCGATCGCGGCCATTGCCATTGCTGGGTGCCTCGCGCTGCCAGTCCGCGCCGCCGCGGCCGAAGCCCAGACCGGTTTCGGGATCCAACCTGGAAGCGTTCATGCAAGCTCCTGCGGGCAGGAACTGGAAGCCTCAGAGATCGACGAAGCATCGCTGACGGCGCAGTGTCCGCCCCCGGCGATCTTCACGCAAGCTGCGGGACACCCGACGTGGCTGGCGGTCTCGCTGGCGATGAACTCCACCGAAGCCGAACCGGGTTCAAGGACGCCGGTGGGCACCTTGAAGAGTCTGCGCCTCGACCTGCCGCCAGGCCTGTCGTTTGACCCCGAGGCGGTGCCGCGCTGCTCGATCGCACACTTCAAGCGCCGACAATGCGCGGCAAGCTCACGGGTGGGTGAGAGCTTTGCGCGGGTCAGCCTGTCGCCAACAGGTACCGTGCTGCACCGTTCCGAAGTGTTCAATCTCGAACCGGCGGCCGGCCTGCCGGCGGAGCTTGGGATCGAATCCCCCGTGCAGCACGGGCAGATCTATCTCGCGGGTGGCTTCAGCTGGCATCACGAAGGAGCGCCGCAGGGGCCGGCGAGCGGCGATTACCACGAGTATGCGACCGCATCGTCAGAACCCACCGGCGGCGAAGGGATCGAACACCTGCAGCTGCTCGAACAGCTGCTGATCTTCTCCGGGGGCTCGTTGCAGAAGGGCTTTATCACGATGCCGAGTGCGTGCTCGTCCCAACTCGCATACCACCTCGCGGTCGAATCCTCCGAACTCCAGCAAAGCGCGGAAGGCACCGAAGCCCCCGGTGGCATTGGAGGCTGCATGGGGGAAACGCCGCTGATCGAGCCCACGTTTGAACCCGTCGTCGAATTGGATCCCGGCACGACGGTGTCTGACACGCCTGACGGGGTCACGCTCGCGGTGAAGGCAAGCGCCGACAGCACGCTCGGCGGGGTCGAACCCACCGAACTCGACAGGGCCGACCCGCACGAGGTCACATTCAGGCTGCCGGAAGGCATGACGATTGACCCCTCGGCCGCCGGCGAGCTTGCGGCTTGTACGCCCGGACAGTTCGGCATTGGGGCAAACCCCACCGGGGGATTTGAGGAACACCCGCTCGTGGCGCAGGAAACCCCAATCAGTTGTCCGGCTGCGTCACGGATTGGCGCCTTTACCGTGCGCTCGCCGGATCTGCCTCAGGAAGTCTGCAAGACCGCCGGCGCAACCGGTGAAGAATGTCCCGCGGAATCCGAACGCGAAACGACGCCGCTGACGGGGTCTGTTTACATCGGCCAACCGCTCAGCGATAGTGCGGAATCCGGCGAAGAGTACCGCCTGTTTTTGGCCGCCGAATCGCCGCGCTTGGGCGTCGCTCTGCGCGTGCTCGGCGAGATCCGCGCCAACGCGACAACAGGCCGCCTGGAAGCGACAATCGAAATGCCGCAGTTGCCCTTCGACGAAGCTCTCGTGCAGCTTGAAGGCGGCGCCTCGGCCCTGCTGGCAAACCCACTCACATGTGCGCCGACCGAGACCGAAGGCCAACTGATCGCCTACGGCGAGCAGTTCATGGGCACCATCTTCCCGGCGTCTGCGGACTCCACCTCGCCGTATGCGGATTTCGGCTGCCCGTTCTCGCCGGGCTTTGAGCCGGCACAGTCGACGACCGCCTCGCCTTCGCCGCTTGTGGCCGGCGCCGCCGGCTCCTTCACGCTCAGCCTGACCCGGCCTGAAGGCCAGAGCTACCTAGCGCAGATGCGCGCCGTCCTGCCCGAAGGGCTGATCGGCGATGTCGCCTCGGTTCCTGTTCTGTGCACGTCGGCACAGGCGTCAGCCGATGAATGCCCCGCCGGCAGTGAACTCGGTACCGTCACCGTCACGGCGGGCGCCGGCCCGCGCCCGTACACGCTCACGGGCACTCTGTACCTCACCGGCCCCTACGAAGACGCGCCTTACGGTCTCGCGATCGAGATCGACGCGCACAATGTCGGTCCCTATGACCTCGGCGAGATCGCCGCACGGGCACGTATTGAAGTCGATCCCCACAGCGCGGACGTGATCATCGCGACGCCACCCGCAGGCGCCCCCGGAAGCATTCCTGAGATCGTGGACGGCGTGCCCCTGCGCCTGCGCTCGCTGTCGGTGACGCTCGCGCGACCAGGATTCATCCGCAACCCGACCAGCTGCGCCGAGCTGGCCACGCACACGACGCTGACGGGTACAGACGCGCTGCCTGCGGTCGCAAGCGCCAGCTGGACCAATATGAGCGCTCTGCGCGGCATAGGCTGCGAAGCGCTGCCATTCAAGCCGGCCGTAAAGGCGGTTACGTCAGCCAAAAGCTCCGTCAAGGGCGGCGCTCGCGTGCAGGTTTCGATCACAGCCCCCCACGGCAACGCCAACTTCAAGGAAGTGGCCGTGGCGCTTCCCAAACAGCTGGTCACGCGCCTGAGCGTGCTGCAACACGCATGCGCCCAAGCACAGGTCAGCGCGGACATCCGCGCCTGCCCGGCGCGCTCGCGCGTCGGGCAGGCCACGGTCACCACACCGATGCTGCCGAGCCCGCTGAGTGGCCCCGCGATCCTCATCTCCCGTGGCAAACACGCCCTGGACGCGTTGGCGTTCGTGCTCGAAGGCGACCACGTCTCCTTGATCATCGAAAGCCATGCAGAGATCAGGCATGGCACCGCCTACTGGGTCTTCTCGGCGCTGCCCGATGTGCCAATCGCCAACTTCCAGGCCACCTTTCCGGCCGGCTCCAGCTCGCTGCTGATCGCCGACACGGGCTTGTGCCACAGGACGATCAGCACGCGTAAAGGCCGGCGCATGGTGCCTGTGAAGCTGCTCGCCCCGACCACGGTCGTGGCTCAGAACGCCCGTAGGACTCAGCGGGCGATCACCGTCGCGGTGACCGGCTGCGCCAGGCGGCGGGCGCGGTGAAGACCGTGCCGGCAGCCGGGGTGCGACGCCTCCTTTCGGAGCCCTGGTGGCGGTTTTTGGCGGGCTTGGCGCTTGCGTGTCTTTCGCCGCCGTCGGCGGCGGCGGTGGCGGCCGCGACGGCAGGCACCGGCGCCGCGGCTGCCCACGTGCAAGCTGCGACGGCCACATTGAGCGCGGGCTTTCTGCCCGATCGGCTGGGCGCAGGCACCACGGTCTCCGTTGACCTTGAGATCGCGGGCAGTCACGGAGCGCCGCCGCCACCGTTGGCCGAGCTCGATCTACACGTGCCCGCCGGGCTGAACCTGCTGAGTTCGCAACTGGGAC